>JAKFCC010000165.1:0-3126 GCA_036676795.1 Gemmatimonadota bacterium | reverse complement strand
GAAGGCGATTACCGACCTGCTCGTGGCGACGATCCCAGGCTTCCCTGACGATTGCTGGATCAATCGCGGCATTGTCGAACGCAACCGCGACATTCCCGCCGCCCGCGTTGAAGTGGTGACGCTGCCGTGAGCGCGCCCGTTCTCTTCCACCCCGAGGAAGGCTGGCAGCCTCATGCGACATCCGTTTGCCCAGTAAACGAGGAGACCCAGGTTCGCCCCCAATTCAAGGGCGGACACATAAGCAAGCACAGCTATCCCGCCCGTCTCCTTCGGTGGACCAAGACAGGATCTGACTTTGATGTCTCTGCTTATTTGATCGTCAAGTCTGCCGGCGACGATGCGGGAACGTGGACTTCTGTGAGCGGGGGCTACTGATGCAGCTTGTGATGACTGGCGCGACAGCGGATGAGATCTGGCCGCTCGTGCGCGACTTCCACTATTCCAAGCGACTGCCAAGCGCGATCCGCCATTGCTTCGCCCTGCGCGAACCGGGTGGTTTTTTTGGAGACACCGGAGAGGCTGTCGCGGGCATCATCTATGGCAATCCGGTTAACCGTGCATGGCCGCAAGAGGCGCTGGAACTACAACGACTGGTGAGAGCGGATAGTTGCGACGCGGCACTATCGGAGTTCGTCTCTTGGTCGCTCCGGTGGCTGCGCGCGAACACCAGAGTTCCCTTCGTGATTTCCTATGCTGATACCGGGAAGGGACACCACGGCGGCATCTATCAGGCGAGTGGGTTCCTATACGTTCACGAGACCGGCGCCTACCAAGACGGCTTGGTCCATCCTGAGACGGGCGACTACATCCACGGCCGCCAATGCAACCGGATGTTCGGAAGCCGGTCGATAGCCACGCTAACGGCCAATGCGGGCGAATATGAGCCCGCATGGCACAAGACCAAGTATCTCTACTTAAAGCCTCTCAGACAGCGGCGCAGCGCGATCCTGAAGAGGTTTGGCTGGACGGAGCTTCCCTATCCAAAGCCTAATGCGGCCCGTCCATTGGACGAACAGCCTCCAAGCTGTGCGAGCGTGGTGCAACCCCACGGGGCCGCTCCAAATCAGGAGGCGGCATGATGTTCGTCTCTGCTTATCTGATCACGGGAGAGCCGGGGGAGTGAGTGTCCGCGTCATGACCGCCGTGTGGGCGCTAGACCTGCCTGACAGCGAGAAGATCGTGCTTCTGGCACTGGCGGACTGCGCGAACGATGAGGGGCATTGCTGGCCGTCTATCCGCACTCTGACGGTCAAGTGCAGCAAGACCGATCGCACCATCCAGACGGCAATCAAATCGCTCGTGGTTGCGGGCCATCTCACCCGCCGAGAGGTGCCGGGGAAGGGGTGCAATTATTCCGTCCACCCCCGAAGCGATGACGCCCCCGTAGTGATTTCGCCCCCGAAGGGAGCGACGCAGACCCCCGAAGCCGTTTCGGACAAACCATCAAGAACCATCAATTCGGAAACTAAAGTTTCCTCACAGCGCGTGTTCGATCGTTACAATTTGGCTGCCAAGAAGTTCGGGTTCGTCGTTTGCCGAGAGTTCGACGCTGGCCTGCGCCAGAAGATGCGGCTCCGGTTGAGGGATACCGGGGAAGCCATCCTGATTGAGTGCATCGAGCTGATGGGCAAGTCGCCCTGGCTGCGGGGTGAGGGCAGGGAGACGAGCTGGCGGCCCGATCTGGACTGGTTCCTGTCCCCGTCGAAGCTCCGCAAGATCCGGAACGGTGCCTATGGCGTGGATGCCAAGCCTGCCGGCGATTGGTCGGAGGAACGGATGGCCGCCTATCTCGCCAAGGCCAATGCGCCAGATGCGTTGGATGTCGGATCGCTCGCAAAAAAAATTTTGGGGGAGGTTCGCTCGCAATGAAAATTTTCGATTTTCAGTGCAGTCCAATGTCTCTTGGTGAATCTAGAGCGAAGCGGTCACAGGACGACAAACCCCTGACGCATCAGGAGTCTGTCCGGGCCGCTTCAGTCGACTATGCCCCTTGGAGCCATCCGTCGCTTCGCAGTCGCCGCGGGTCGGGAAGTACCGCAACTTGGCCGCAGCTTGCGAGACCGTATCCCGTCCCGTCCATCCCCGCTCGGCCTTTCGGACTCGGGTTGCGCTATGATGAAACCCCTTCTGGCAGCGCCGTCAGCGGCCTTCGCGCCAGAAGTTTCAAACCAACCCGCGAAAGCACGCCGTCGCTAGCATATGACGCGGGTATGTGCAATAGGTAATTTGGGAAGGGCGGGGACATGGCAAAGCGTAAACCAGGCAAGCGCGACAAGGGCGGGAGGCTGCTGCGTCCTCCAACTCGGGAAGCTCGAGCAACCGCGCACGATCACGGCAACGAGTGGGTGCGGCGCCGAGCCGCCCTGTTCGCGATATTCCAGACCAACAAGCCGCTGAAGCCCGAAGAGCATTGCGACGGGCCGGGGCAGGCCCACATTGCCGGCCTGTTCGACAATCTCCCCGCCGATGCGATAGCCATTCGTGATGCAGCTCGGGAGTTCGGGGACCTCTACTGGTATTATTTTGCTGACCTCCAGGCCAAGTCCGCGAACATCGCCGGCAGCATCGGGGGCAGGGGCTCGCTAGATCCTTCGGCCCGCGATCGGCGCTTTGCCCGCCTCGATGAGGCTCTTGGGGCTATGGCGTCTCCAGTCCGCCGAGCGGTTTACGCGCTGTGTATCGATTACTGGGGTTCGGATGAGGTGGCGCCGTATCTCCAGAGGCTCATCAACGAGCGCCGGGTGCTGCGGAAACAGCCAGTTGCCGGCCTTCTTCCGACAGAAGCGGATCGCGATCGGTGGGAGCTTACGTGCGCAGGGCTGCTTCTCATGGTGGCGGGAGCAAACGAGCGCGAGAAGCGTTCCGCAGCGTGATAGTCTGCGATCTCATTATTTCGTTGACGAGACCCCAAAAATCTGCTACGTGACGCGGTGTCTAGAATAGGATTTCTGCGCCCGGAGCGCATAACGTAGTTCCCGCTCTGCTTCGGCATCGGGCTTGAAGGCCGGGTCGCTCCCGGAAGTGATCCCCGCCCGCCTCTCCTTGGAAGCGCACTGTGCGGGGACGCGACATTCCATTTCCGCCGCCGGGAACACGGACACGAAAGGCGCGGAACCCGCTCGCACG
>JAKFCC010000164.1:0-2019 GCA_036676795.1 Gemmatimonadota bacterium | reverse complement strand
CCAGACAGTCCGCAGATAACCTTGGCCGGACCCACAAGCTCCCTGATCCGCGTTATCTCACTCTCGATGAATGCAGCAGGTGTCCAGCTGGGTGCCGCGCCGCAAACCTCGAAGAGAAAGTTCGCTATCACCTGTGCACCGCGAGGCGTGTGCGCGACCTCGGGGTGGAACTGCACCCCGTAGATGGGCTTGGTCTCGTGCTGGAATGCGGTGACAGGATTCCCCGTACTCTCTGCCGTGACACGGAACCCCGCTGGCGCCTGCTCGATGTGATCCCCGTGGCTCATCCAGGCGGTCATCCTTTCACCCTTCTCGAACCCGGCGAATAGACCGGTAGGTTCGGAGACTGTCATCTCCTGTCTCCCGTACTCACGCTTTCCGCCGCGCGTTACTTCGGCGCCGAGCTGGTGAGCGATGAGCTGCATTCCGTAACAGATGCCGAGCACGGGTGCGATGTCGAGGATAGCGGGATCACTGAGCGGTGCGTCCTTGGCGTACACCGAGTTCGGTCCGCCGCTCAGGATGATTCCCGTGGGTCCCCACTCCCTGATCCATTCCACCGAGCGCGTCGGGGGATGGATCTCCGAATACACGCGGGCTTCCCTGACCCGGCGCGCAATGAGCTGGGTGTACTGTGCGCCGAAATCGAGAATGAGGATCCGGCTGCTCATAGGGTGATCTTTTCTACTTCCCTGGTTTCCAGATCCACGATTGCCGCGGTGCATTCACCATGCAGCCAGCCACAGGCCTCACCCGGGTTTACCAGGAGAGTGCTGCCGCGCGTTTTCACGTCTGCCTTGTGCGTGCATGCATGGAACACGAATTCGTGGGCCTCGATGGACCGGCTGTTCACCTCGACAAGATCGTGCACCAGCAGGATGCGATGCCCGCCCACGTCGAAGCTGTGCGGCGACTCATACAGCTCGCTTCCCATTCCAAGCGCTGCATAAGCCTTGAGAGACTCCTGGTCGCCATCGTTCCGGCCGAAGATGCCAAGCAGCGGAATCGATGCATCGTGGAATGGAGCGAGTGCAAATGGTGAGCAGTAGTCGCCGGCGTGCATGACCAGTGTCACCCCCTTCTCCCGCATTATATCAAGCAGCGCCGCAACCGCAGGAAGCCGGTCATGACTGTCAGCCATCAATCCAATTCGCATCAGTCAGTTCTCCATTGCGGTTCCAGTGTTTCCTTTCGAACCAGGTCGGAATAATCTTCGCGCTCGGTAACAACACCGAACCGGTCGCCATCCACCAGCACCTCGGCGGGCTTCCGCCGCGAGTTGTAGTTGGACGCCATCACGAAGCCGTACGCGCCGGCAGACTGAACCGCCAGCAGATCACCAGGCATCGCATCGTCCATCTTCCTGTCGAGCGCAAAGAAGTCTCCGCTCTCGCATACAGGGCCGACGACGTTCGCCACAGTCTCCCGCCCATTGGGGACCACCAGCTCTATTCTATGGTAGGCGTTGTAGTGCGACGGACGCAGCAGGTCATTCATTCCCGCATCGGTGATGATGAACTCCTTGCCGCCGCTCCGCTTTCTGTAGAGAACGCGCGTCAAAAGGACTCCAGCGTTTCCAACGAGGAAACGGCCAGGCTCCATGATCAGCTTCATCCCCTGTGGCAGGAGCTTCTTCACAGCCACCGCGAATGCGTCCACATCCATGGCATCTTCTGCCTCGTAGGTCACGGCCAGACCGCCACCGATGTCGAGATACCGGATGTACGCGCCCGCATTGAGGACTTCAGTGAGCAGCGAGAGCAGCCGGCTCATGCCGATCTCGTACGGCTCGAAACGCGAGATCTGCGAGCCGACATGCATGTCCAGTCCCTTCAGGTCGACGTTCGGCAGTCCGATCGCGGCCTTGGCTACCCGCAGGGTTTCGTCGAATGGAATTCCGAACTTCATTCCCTTCTCGCCGGTGCGCGTATATGGATGCGGTGTGTCCACCATCACTTCAGGATTCACACGCAGTGCGATTGGCGCCCGCTTCTTCATCCGGCCAGCAACGGCGTTCAG
>JAKFCC010000163.1:0-16777 GCA_036676795.1 Gemmatimonadota bacterium | reverse complement strand
GCCCGCCTTCTGGTTGTACGCCTCTTCGAGAAAGAAGCTGTTGCCATCGAAGGGGACTATGGGGCGTTCAGGCGAAGCCGTTTGTGCACTCGCAGAAACCGAGGCAAGTGCGAAGGCAGTAACGAAGAAGTGTTTTATCATCGCTCTGTTTGTGGTTCGTGCAGTTGTCATCGAAGCATTACTTTCAAAACTGATGACTACGGAATCAAGAGTTAGAATCGACAAATGGCTGTGGGCCGCCAGGTTCTACAAGACGCGTTCGCTGGCGGTCGAGGCTCTGGATGGCGGCAAGATTCTGGTGAATGGCGAAAAGGTCAAGCGCGCCCGCCTGGTGGGCTCGGGCGATGAGGTCCGGGTTCGCATGGGCCCGTTCGAGCACATTGTTCTCGTGAAGGGGGTTTCCGAGAAGCGAGGCCCGGCCGCTGTTGCCGCGACCTTGTACGAGGAGCTGCCGGAATCCAGGAAGGCCCGCGAAGCCATGGCTGCTCATGTGCGAGCCATGAACTCGGGAACCGGCTACGAGACTGGGAGGCCGAGCAAGAAGGACCGCCGTCAGATCGAAAAATTCCGGCGGACCGTGGGAGACGAGCGCTAGAACTCGATCTGGGCTCCGAGCTCTACGACTCGGTTGGGTGGAAGACCGAAGTACCGCGCCGGTGAAGTTGCATTGCGCGACATGAACCGGAAAAGCTTCTTCCTCCAGCGCCACACAATGCTGCCATCCTTGCTTGGAATCAGCTCTTCGCGTCCAAGGTAATAACTGGTTTCTGCCGGGCTTGCGTGTATTCCCGATTTGGAGGCGTACTCCATGATTTCGCGGACATTTGGTGTTTCCATGAAACCATAGCGCGCCAGGATTCTGTAGAAACCGTCGCGCAGCGGCTCGATCTTGATGCGCTCGTCCGGAGGAACAGTGGGAACTTCCTCGGACAGAACCGACAGGATGACGACTTTCTGGTGCAGAACCTTGTTGTGCTTCAGGTGGTGCAGGAGTACGGATGGAACCTTGGACGGATCGCGCGCGAGGAAGACAGCCAGGCCGGCCACCCGCGCGGGCTGCTTGCGCGAGATGCTCTCAATGAACTCTTCCATGGTAAGCCCGCCCGTGGACTGCTTTTCCATCAGCAGGGCGCGTCCACGTGCCCACGTGGTCATCCCGGTGAAGATTATCGCCGCGATTACGAGCGGGAACCAGCCGCCCTGTGGAATCTTCAGCACGTTCGCGCCGAAGAACGCCAGATCGATGACAAGGAATACGCCGGTAATCGCGCCGGCCTTCCATACACTCCAGTTCCACCATGTCGTGGCGACAACGAAGAGAAGTACGGTTGTCATGAGGAAGGTGCCGGTCACTGCAATTCCGTACGCTGCACCCAATGCAGTCGAAGTCTTGAAGAGGAGCACTGCCATGATGCATCCGACAGCGAGCGCAGCATTAACCTCGGGGATGTAAATCTGACCGGCTTCGCTTTCCGAGGTGTGCTTGATGGTAACGCGCGGTGAATAACCAAGCTGGACGCACTGCATCGTGAGCGAAAAGGCACCGGAAATCATCGCTTGCGACGCAATGATTGCTGCTGCTGTTGCGAGCGCAATCAGCGGATAGAGCAGCACACGGGGCGCAAGCAGGTAGAACGGGTTGTGCGCTGCCGAGGGGTCGTGCAGGATGAGGCCGCCCTGCCCGAAGTAGTTCAGCAGGAGTGACGGAAGCACAACGCAGAAGAATGCGAGTCGAATTGCGCGGCGCCCGAAATGTCCCATGTCGGCGTACAAGGCTTCTGCTCCTGTAACCGCGAGCACGACCGCACCCAGCACGACAAGCGAATGTGTCCCGTGAATCTGAAAGAATTTCACGCCGTACCAGGGATTCACCGCCAGAAGGATTTCCGGTTCCCTGAAGATTTCAACCGCGCCCAGCGCACCAATCGTCACAAACCAGAGCAGCGTAACCGGTCCAAAAATTCGTCCCACTCCTGCAGTGCCATGTTTCTGCATGGCAAAGAGGGCGAGGATGATCCCAATCGTGAGGGGAACGGCGAGCTTGCCTAACCAGGGCGTGATGACTGCGAGTCCCTCAGTTGCGCTGAGAACGGAGATGGCCGGGGTTATGGCCCCGTCCCCGTAAAGCAGGGCGGCCCCAACCAATCCGATGACTATTACGGCGGACTTTACCATCCGCTCGGAATCACGGTGCTTTCGCTGGAGGATGAGCGCAACGAGCGCCAGAATTCCTCCCTCGCCGCGATTGTCAGCACGCATGACGAACGCGATGTACTTGATGCTGACGACAATGATCAGCGACCAGAGAATCAGCGACAGTACGCCATAGACGTTATCCGGCGTGGCGGCCAGCCCGTATTCAGGCTTGAAGCACTCGCGGAGAGCGTAGAGCGGACTTGTCCCGATGTCGCCGTAGACAACACCCAGGGCGAGGAGCGTTAAATGCCTGAGACGCTTTCCTGTTGGTTCAACTTCTGCTGCGTGCGCGCTGATTTCGCCTAGACCATTAAAGGGTTAACGGGGTGGATAGTACCCCATAAATGATGCCAAGAAAAGCCCAGCGGCTGAGGTGCGCGCGGGCACGGGCGTTGCTTTATGTAGGGCGTCGAAACAAAAACGGCATCCTCAAAGGAGATCCAAACAATGGCAGATAACCTTGAAAGAGACGGCATCGAAAACGAAGTAAAGGGCACCGCGAAGGAAATGGAAGGAAAGGCGCGTGCCGCCGTCGGCGATGCGACCGACAACCAGAGCGAGCACCTGAAGGGTCATGCGAAGGAGCTCGAGGGCAAAATTCAGAAGAATTTCGGCAAGGCCGAACGTAAAGCGGACGACTAAGCAGTCCCGCAATAAATCAAAAAGGGCTCACCGACTGGTGAGCCCTTTTTTTATGTCCGGCAGGTTACCGGCGGTCGTTGAATCGCTTTCGCGAGGCCTCGAAGTTCTTGCGCGCCCGCTCGCGCATGGCGTCCCATTTCACCTGCTGGTCCAGATTCAGGATGCGCCGTACCTGCGCATGGGTGCTGTCACTGATTGCCCTGCCAACCTTGTCCAGAGAGTCGAGCTGGGGACGAATGGGACGGTAAACTGCGCGAATCTGCTCGCGTCGGCGCTCCATCAGGGAGTCGAATGACTTGCGCTGATCCGGTGTGAGACTCAGTTCGCGTGCAAGCCGCGCCGACATTGCCTCCCGGCTTCCTCGCGATCCGGACCTTCCACGGTCGAGCATGCGGTCAGCCGTGAAGCCGAGCACACCGCCGGCAAGGAAGGCGCCGAGGAGGAAGAGTACAGCGGTGCTCTTGGATTTCTGCATCAGGTCTTAGCGCGCAAGAACGTAAGTGATTACGGCGTCGCTCCGATCCACGGCGGGCGCGAGAGCATCGAGTGCAGGCATTGCCGCCACCGATTCATACATTGCACTTTCGTCGTCAACGGACTGATTCTGGAGAAGCGCTGCGCTCACTATTGCGGTGATACCCGCTGCGAGCAGGCCCACACGGGACCACCCCTCGAGAACGGTCCACCAGCGAGGTGAGTCGAGCGACGCCAGGAATGCAGGATCGCCTACGCGTGCCATGATACGCTGCTCGAGCGAGGACCAGTATGACTGGTCTCCGCTGTTCAGGGCGGGGGGCATGTACATGCGCCGCACCTCTGATGCGAGTCGCGCATCGAGTGCATTGTCGCCGGTCTTTTTCGAAAAAATGTTTTTCACCTATGTCTCCTGCGCGTGCAAATCGCCCAACAGGACCCGCAGCTTCTGTCTGGCATGGTGAAGATCCGAGCGGGCAGTTCCACTTGGAATGTCCAGGATCTCTCCAATCTCGCTGTGCGTAAAACCTTCAACGTCGTGCAAAACAATCACTGTTCTCGCTCTTTCAGGCAATGTCGAGAGTGCCTGGGCCAGCCGCCTTCTCAGCTCGTCATCCTCTGCCGGGTCGCGAAAAGGCGACTGCAGAACCTCCGATAATTCTTCTGTCGTCCGGACGCGGCGCCTCCGGCTGAGATCGTAGGCTGCATTTGCGACGATCCTGTTCAGCCATGCACCAAACGCCTGATCCGGCCTGAACCGATCGAGCGCCTGATGGGCACGCGCGAACGCTTCCTGAACCACATCTTCCGCATCCTCGTGAACCGTAAGGATGGCGCGGGCGACCATGTAGGCCCGCTGCTGATGCGTGCGCACCAGGGCAGCAAAAGCCTCGTTGTTGCCCGCGCGTGCCCTTTCGACCAGCCCACGCTCTTCATCTGTATTACGCGTGGGGAAGGTCAGGCGTTGAGTCCTCTCAGGCTAGAATCCATCGGCCTGTGGGGATTGAGCTTCGAGTTCACAGGCGCGAAGCAGGAAGGCTACCGTGCTGTCAACGGATTCGGGAGTGTCCGGGGTAGTCAGCACGGCCCCCAGGAGCGTTGCTGTTGCGAGCCGGGCGCGTATCAGGGCGGCATCCTGCGGGAGGGGCGACTCGCCCTCCGTCTGGGTGAGAATGGCGGCCAGGGGGAGTACGACTGTCTTCTCGATAAGGGCCGAAACGGGGCCCCCCACCTCGCCCAGAGATGGATCCGGAATAAGGGAGAGCTTGTAGGCCGCCCGGAAGCGGGGCTGGGTAATGATTCCCCATATCTTGCGCAAAAAGAGCTGCCGGTCAGGGGGGGTACCCCCTCCCCCCAAGGTAAGCAAATCTTCGAGAGTTGAATGGATTGTCGCTGCAAAAAGGGTCGCCTTGTCTGGGAAGTATCTATAGATGCTCCCCTTCGAGAGACCTCCGGCGAGAGCAATGTCATCCATTCTGGCCCCAGCGAGGCCTTTAACGGCGAACTCACTGAGAGCAGCGGTCAATATGGCGGCGGCCCGATCCTGTGGCATCCTGCGCCACCGGGGGGTCCCCCTCTGTGGTTGATCCATCGCGCTCCCGTATGTTACTAACTGACTGGTCAGTAAAATAGCTAACTAAATCAAGGGGGCAATGCCATGATTCCACTGCCCCCCAAAGAACCTAATGCTGCGATGTCTTCGCGCCTTCGCCCTTCTCGTTGTTGAAGTGAGCATTCGTCAGCAGGACTATCGCGACCACCATCAGGAAAAGCGATACCGTGCCCAGCACCAGCCCGGTGAGCGCTGCTGATAGATCACGGCTCTTCGGCTTCGCAGTCGTCATTTCTCATCTCCGGTCACGCGGACCTTGGTCATTGTGTCGTTCTGCTCGATGGTCTTCAGGACATCCAGGCCTTCGGTCACCTGACCGAAAACGGTGTGCTCGCCGTTCAGGTGTCGGGTATTGGCTTCACTCAGGACGATAAAGAACTGGCTGCCACCAGTGTTGCGGCCGGCATGCGCCATCGACAGCGCCCCAATCTTGTGGGTATGCGGGTTTCCCTTGAGCTCACAATCGATCTGATATCCAGGGCCGCCCGTGCCGATCCTGCGATCACCTGCGGGCAGGTCGCGCGAGTACGGGTCGCCGCCCTGCACCACGAAATCCTTGATAACGCGATGGAATTTGATTCCGTCGTAATAGCCTTCGTTGGCGAGCTTCTCGAAGTTCTTGACCGTATTGGGGGCTTCCTTCTCGAACAGCTCACCGCTCATTGTCCCGCGGTTGGTTTCAAACGTTACTGTTTTTGGCATTCTGTAGTAGAGGACTGAGTTTGCTGGAGCGGTGAGAACTACCGTTTTGCGTTGACCGTTGCCAGTGTCCGTTGTCAGTATCCGGCAACGGAAGAACTTGCAATCGCGACGGCTGTAACGCATTCGCGTTCACTTCAAAATTACCTCACACCCTGCTGGATGGGCAGATGTCGTTCAGCGGGCATATCTCGCATTTGGGGACCCGCGCAACGCAGATCCGGCGGCCGTGAAAGATCATCAGGTGTGACAGCATTGCCCAGTTCTTCCGCGGGAACAGCTGCATGAGCTGCTGCTCTGCCTTCACGGGGTCGGTCTCGGTAGTGAGGCCGAGCCGAAGGCTGACACGTCCCACGTGCGTGTCGACGACTACACCCTCGTTTGTGTCGTACGCATTGCCGAGGATTACATTCGCCGTCTTGCGACCCACGCCCGGCAGCGTGACCAGCTCGTCCATCGTACGGGGAACTTCGCCGGCGTGTTTTTCCGAGACTCCCTTCGCCATTCCGATCAGGCTCTTGGTCTTGTTGCGAAAGAACCCTGTGGGCTTGATCAGTTCCTCGAGCTGCTCAGGGTTCGCATCCGCGAGGGCGCGTGCCGTGGGATACTTCGCGAAAACCGCGGGCGTTACCATGTTGACCCGCTTGTCGGTGCACTGCGCACTCAGGATGGTTGCGATCAGGAGCTGCAGCGGCGACTTGAAATCCAGCTCGCAGTGCGCGTCGGGATAGGTCCGCTTCAAGCGTCTGTACACTTCCTTCGGGTCGGCCGGCGGGCGGGACTTTGGAGGCCGGGGAGTGGCGGGCGAGGAAGCTACTGTCTTCTTAGGCATACTGTAAAATGCTATCAGCTAACAGCATTCAGCTATCAGCTTCAAGCTCGTTGTTTCTCTCCTTATGGCAAAACCGAGCTTGAAGCTGATAGCTCAACGCTTTCAGCTCACAGCTATGTAGTCACCGACCCTTCCGTGCGAACCGGATTATCGATTCAGCACTGCCGGTGTTCAGGACGTCGCCCGCCTCCAGCCAACCCTTCCTCGCCATGGCAACGCCCAGCTCGGTCGCGTCCAGACCCAGCGGCGAGTGCGCATCCGGCCCAATCTCGATCATCACTCCGCGCCGTTTTGCATCGTGCAGGTAGCGCCAGTCCAGGTCGAGGCGGTGCGGGTCAGCGTTTACCTCGATCGCAACACCTTTCTCCAATGCCTTCGCCAGCACTGCGTCCACGTCCAGCTCGTAGGGCGGGCGCGAGAGCAGCAGTCTGCCGGTGGGATGCGCCAGGATCGTCAGGCGCGGATCATCCAGCGCACGCAGCACGCGTTCGGTGATCTGTGCACCAGTCTGCCTGAAGCGGGCGTGGATGGAACCGATCACGAAGTCGAAGCGATCGAGAAGGTTCTCATCGTAGTCGATGCGACCATCCTGCAGGATATCGGCTTCAATCCCCTTGAGGATCCGGAATCCCTTCAGCTTTGCATTGAGCATGTCGATTTCGTCGTGCTGACGAAGGACATCGTCCGGTGTCAGGCCTCCCGCATAGTGTGCAGCCTGGGAATGGTCGGTAATCCCGATGTACTCCCAGCCACGCTCGCGCGCAGCATCGGCCATCTGCTCAATCGTTGCAGTTCCGTCCGAGTAATCCGAGTGGCAGTGCAGCACTCCACGCAGGTCGCCGTATTCAATCAGGGTCGGGAGCGAACTCCCGCGAGCAGAGTCCACCTCTCCGCGTGCTTCGCGGAGCTCCGGCGGAATGAACTGCAGGCCCGCAGCCCTGTAGAGCGCTTCTTCATCGGGAGTGGGAATGCGTTTGCCATCGCGACCGAGAAGCCTGTATCCGTCCAGTTCCAGGCCATTGCTTTCAGCTTGAGCGATCACCTCGCGCACATGCGCACTGTTTCCGGTGGCGCGGAAGAGGGCAATTCCGAAATCGGCCTCGCTCGCACAGTACACGGCAAGCCGCTCTCCATCCACGAACTGGAGTGTCGCGACGCCATCGGGCGTGGCGTCCGCATTGAGTACCCCGGCCATGGCGCCAAGTGAACGGGCAACATCGTACGGATCTCCGCTGCACAGTGCCGCGATCTCGATGGAGCCGACTACCTCGAGCCGGCGTCGAATCTCGCCCGCTATTTCTGCGCGTACGATATCCGGATGCCGGCGCACTGCTTCCACGAGCTGCGACGCCGAAATGACCGCGTGAATGAAAAGCCGCTGAGGATCGCTTTCGCGTGCGAACTGAATCGATTTCACCAGCTTGTCCGCGGTTTTCTGCCCGAGGCCTTTGAGTGTCGCCAGCTTTCCCGATTTCGCGGCTTCTTCGAGCTGATCGATTGTTTCGATGCCCAGCTCCATGTGGATTTCTCGGACCTTTTTCAGGTTGAGGCCGGGGATGCGGAGCAGGCCGACCAGTCCCTCGGGCATGCCTTCGCTGAGCTCGGTGAGGTAGGACGATTCGCCCCTTTCAACAAGGTCGCGTACTACACTGAGAGTCGCTGGGCCGACGTTGGGAGTGTCTGCAAGCTCACCGCTCGCCAGCAGCGGGGCGAGGTTTTCACTGTCCAGCGACAGGATCGATCTGGCGGCTTTTCTGTATGCGCGGGATTTGAACTTCGGAGCGCCGACCGCGTCGAGTACGTCGGCGATCCTGTTGAGCACATGTGCCGCGGTGCGGGAGTCCATGCGGTGATGCTAAGCGAAACCAGTGCCTTGAAAGCTATTTGCCGGCAGCGTTCAGCTATCTGCTTCCAGCTCGGTGTTTCTTTCCCTAAAGCAACAGCGAGCTATTGGCTAATAGCTCAAAGCTGGGAGCTGCAAGCTGCAGTTCTAATCCTCGACGCCCGCCGCGCCCTTCAACCGATCGACAACCTCGTGCAGCTGCTGCTGGATGAGGTCGATTTCCTGATTGGCGCCTTCCTTGTCGATCATGCCGCTGCGCATGGTGACCGCGACCCGGTTCATGTACTTCACCTTGGTGAGGATGTCGTCCACGGCGCGGCGAAGGCTCATGTACCGGCGCTTGTCGGCACGGGCGCGATGGTAGCGTCTCACCAGGTCGTCCGCGGTGAGTCTCTTTGCCAGGGTTACCGCTTCGTCAACCGTGCGTCCCGGAATCGCGCCATGGTCAGGGATGCCGGTGTCGCTCGTCATCGCCTCCGCAAACCAGAGCCGGCCGATGTGCTCGATTCCATCGAATGCAATTCGCACGGAAACATTGTACGATTTGCCGTCGACGCCAATTGTGGTGAGGTGCTGTTGAACGACACCGAATTCCGCCATGCCTAAAGCCTTACCAGGTCTGCAGTTCGTGAAAGAAAGCTCTCTACTGCCTTAAAGAGTTTTTCCGGTTGCTCAACGTACGGTACATGACCGCAATCGTCCAGAAGTATAAGCTCAGCGTTCATGAGTTGGGCGGCCTGTATTGAGGACGCCACAGGTATCGGATCGTCACGGCCGTGAACAATAAGCGTAGGGGTTTTCAGCCCGGGCAGGCGGGGAAGCAGGTCGTAGTTTCCCAGACTCTCCCAGACGGACTGCTGAACCCTGGATATGATCCGAAACGGGGTGAGATCACGGGCATCGTGCGGATCAGCGAAATAACCAGCGACGCTCACCTCGAACGCCCGCTGGCGATATCCCTCAGGATCCCGTTCCCGCATGCCCGAAGCATGGAGCTGGGCCCGCAGCTGTTCGACAGCATCGCTTTTCTGGCGCCGTGAGAATTCGGACTCAAAGTCGCTGCGGAAGCCGCGGTTGACCGGGGCGGGATCGATCAGGACCATCCGCACCGGATGTGGAATGTCGCTCCGGGCCGAGCTTTCCAGCGCAAACAAAAGACTGAGTAGCCCTCCGAAGGAATAACCCACCAGCGTCAAGGGCTCGAGGTGAAGCTCATTTATCACAGCGGCCATGTCCGCCACGTGCGTCTGCCAGGTGGTTGCAGAGTTGTCGGGCGCCCGCGATCTGCCGCCGCCCCGCTGATCGAAAAAGAACATCTCATTATCGCGCGCGAGGTGCAGCATCTGCGGGAGCAGGTACCTGTGGTCCGCGCCTGGCCCGCCGTGCATTACGAGCATCCTGGGCTTTCCCGGCTCGCCGTACGAGCACCAGTAAAGGGGTACCGGTGTCGATGTTGTCATTCCCTCAGCGCGAGGGGCGGGAATGGGCGGCACTTAGGTCTGCACCCGGGTATCAGCGGTCAGTGAAGTCCGTCTCCGTCGTGACCGCACGACATGTTGCAGCGAGAAGTTCCGCCGTGCGATCCAGGTCCTCGAGACTCACCAGCTCATTCGGCGAATGCATGTACCGGTTGGGGACGGACACCAACCCGGTGGCCACGCCCTCGCGTGCAATATGGATCGCATCGGCATCAGTGCTGGTGTCGCGTCCGGCCGCATGCAATGTGAATGGAATGGAATTCTCTTCCGCCGCCTTCTTCAGGAGCCGGAACACCACGGGAGAGATAATCGATCCGCGCGTGAGAACTGGTCCTTTCCCAATTGCCGCTTCGCCGATTTCCTTCTTCTCCACGCCGGGATGGTCAGTGGCGAAGGTCACGTCCACCACGAGCGCCATCTGCGGATTGATGCAGGAAGCGCACACCGTAGCGCCTCCGCCCCGGAAGCCGATTTCCTCCTGCGTGGTAGCCACTGCGACAACCCGCGCCGCGCCGGGATTTTCCGCATATCTCCTGAGCGCCTCGAGTACCACGAATGCGCCAATGCGGTCATCGATCGACCGGGAAACAATCCTTCCGTTCGGGAATTCGATGGTGCGGGAGTCGATAACGGCGGCATCGCCAATCGATACGAGATCTTCCGCTTCCTTCCTGGAGGTGACGCCGAGGTCCACCCAGAGCTCGGTCATCTTTGCAGCCTTCTCGCGCTCATCGACTTTGATGAGATGTATGGGCTTCTTGCCGACGACGCCGAATACATCTCCATCCTTTCCCAGAATGCGGAGCCGCTGCCCGGTGAGTACCTGGGTGTCCCAGCCCCCGATGCCGGCGATATAGGCGTAACCGTCGTCGTCGATATAAGTGATTATCACCCCAATCTCATCGATGTGACCGGCCAGCATGATGGTGGGGCGTCCATCGGGGTTGATTTCCGCCATGCTGTTGCCGGCTACGTCGGCGGTTACGGCTGCGAATCGTTTAGCTTCCTCCCGCCAGACCCTGGCGGGTGCGGACTCGAACCCGGAGGGGCCGGGCGTGTCCAGAAGCTTCTTCAGGAACGAGAGGGAGTCTGGAGTGATCACTGTCTGCTGGTTATATGATGTATGGCGCGAATATAGCGAACCGGAAGCGCGCAAGCGAAAACCCATGGAGCGAATGTGCTGCTGAGAAAGTTTGGAGTACTGAGCGTACTGTTCCCCGCTGTCGCCGCGGCGCAGGCCGATTCGCTGCGCAGCGCCCCAATCTCCAATGTGCGCTACGAGATCACTCTCGACTCCGCGCGCACCGCGGCAAGGACCATCGACGTTGCGATGACCTTCGATGTTCGTTCCAGCCGGCCGGTTCTGCTGTCGCTCCCGGCGTGGACCCCGGGCTCTTATGAGATCCGGAATTTTGCGAAGTACGTCAGCGGATTCCAGGCAACCGCCGGTGCCAGAACCATCCAGTGGGATAAGCACGACCATGACACATGGCGCGTGCGGCCGGGCGGTGCCGGCTCTGTGACGATCCGGTACGAGGTGCGTGCAGACACACTGGAAAACGCCAGCGCGTGGACCCAGAAGGAGTTCGCGTTCTTCAATGGCACCAATGTGTTCATGTATCCCGAAGGCGCGGGATATGAGTTCGCATCGGCTGTGAGCCTTCATGTGCCAGCGAGCTGGAAGGTCGCCACGGGAATGAGCGGATCATCTGCAGCACGGACCTACTCTACTTCCAGTTATCACGATCTCGTGGATCATCCATTTTTCGTGGGCCGGTTCGACCTGGACAGTGCCGAAGTTGCCGGGGTGCAGGTGCGTATAGCGACCTATCCCTCACAGTCGGTTACGCCGCGCGCACAGGCGATCATCTGGGACCAGATCCGAAAAATCATACCTGCAGAAGCGGCAGTGTTCGGCGAGACACCCTTCAAGACATACACGATTCTCCAGGTCATCGATTCTCTCTTTCCTGGCGCCGCCGCACTGGAGCATGGAAACTCCGAGCTCGCCATCATGTCACCGGATTTTCCCGGCTCTGTCACCCTTGGCGGACTTCACGCGCACGAGATCTTCCATGCCTGGAATGTGAAACGCCTCCGGCCTTCAGACCTTGTGCCCTACGAGTATGACCGGGCGCAACCGACCACGCTTCTGTGGGTGAGTGAGGGCATCACGGACTACTATGCCGACCTCGCACTCGTGCGCGGCGGTGTCGCAACTCCCGAGCAGTTCTATTTCCTCCTGCTCTCCAAGTACGAAGAAGTGCTCAACGCCGAATCGGTCGAGGCGCTCGAGGACCTGTCGCTGTCTGCCTGGCTGTCGGGGAGCGGCGGCGGTGGCAATCTGTACTACCCGAAGGGAGCACTTGCCGGCCTGATGCTGGATATCGCGATCAGGGATGCTTCCAATAATCGCGCTTCGCTGGATGATGTAATGCGCGACCTGTACAAGCGCACATACATGGAACGGAAGGGATTCACCAGCGAGCAGTGGTGGGAGTCAGTCTCCCGGTTCGCCGGTGGAAAGTCGTTTTCCGCTTTCTACTCCAAGTACATCGACGGGCGGGAGCGATTTCCGCTGGACAGCATGCTGCGCATCGCAGGACTGAGACTGGAAGAGACGGTGTTCCGCATTCCGAGGATCGGGGTCTCGCTCCAGGAAGACAGCGTCGGGTCAAAGGTGTTTGCCGTGGAGCCTGGAGGTCCCGCCGCAACGGCAGGCATCAGGGAGGGGGACTACGTAGTGTCGCTGGGCGGAATCTCCGCGGATGCTCCGGATGCGGTCGAGCAGTTTGCGCGCAAATACCTGGGCGGCGCGGAAGGCACACCGATCAGCGTGGATGTGCGGCGCGGTTCGGAAATCCTGCACTTCACCGCGCCGCTCGCATTCACGGCGCGGTCAATTCGTCAGATTCTTACCGACAGCGCGGCCACCGCAAAGGCTATCGCGATTCGCGAGGGGCTGTTGCGCGGTACCACTCAACCATAGACCGATTGCGTGGAAGCGGGCCGGTGTAAGGCTTTCGCATCTCCGCTTCCACTTCCGAAATCTCCCGCGGAGCACGGGAGATCCAGTCGACACTGGTTGCTGTGACTATGTAGTCGTCCTCGATGCGAACGCCGATGTTTGCGTACCGCTTGACGGCCGCGCGAATCTTTTCGCCGAGCGCGCGATTACGGGGAGTGTCGGGAAGTATGTCCACGAGATTCTCGCGGACATATATGCCCGGTTCGATGGTAAAAGCACTTCCCTCAACCAGTCGGGTCGTGGAACTCCTGCTGGGAGCTGCGCCGGGATCGTGCACGTCCAGCCCGATCCCGTGCCCCAGTCCGTGCATGTAGTACAGGAACGACTGTGCGCACTGGCGGGTGGCCGCGGCGTCGCAATCGTAGGTCGCGTCCGGTGATTCCGTCAGTCCGAGCCTGGCAAGGCCGGCAGCGATCACCGCATTCGCAGAATCTGTCATGTCGCGCGCGAGCGCCCCGACCTTCGCCTGGCGCTCGGCGGCTGCCTGTGCATCCCGGACTATCTGGTAAACAGCGCGCTGGTCGGCGGAGAACTTCCCGCTGATTGGAATCGTGCGAGTGACGTCTGCCGCATAGCCGCGATAGGATGCGCCGATATCCATTACCACAGTTTCGCCCGCATTCATGAACCGGTCATCCACGTTGTAGTGCAGCGTCGTGGAGTTGGGCCCGGAGCCGACGATTGTGGAGAAGGACGGACGGTCAGCCCCGTTGCGGCGAAAGGTGTACTCGATGAGAGCCTGAACCTCGAACTCGTTCATTCCCGGCTCGGCGAAACGCATCGCTTCGCGTTGTGCAATGACCGTTATGGCGACAGCCTTGCGAATGAGGTCAAGTTCAGCGGCCGACTTGATCCGCCTCAGAGAATCGAGGGTCCGGTTGGCGCTTGAAACCGTCAGACCGGCATGCTTGTTCTTGAGCGCCTGGATGTATTGGTCCACAGGACTCAGTACCGACTGGCTTGCGCCGTAGTTTCCAACGACGTAAAGCTGATTCTCGGAGACGAGCAGCGAGTCGAGGAAGGCGGGCAGGCGGGAAATATCGCGAGCGGCAATTCCCATTTTCCGTGCTGCACCTTCGGGACCCAGACGAGAGCCGGTCCAGACTTCACGCGCGGGGTCTTTCGGCTCCACAAAAAGCGTGGTTGAGACGTCGCTGTCGGTTTTCCGCAGCACCAGCACTGCGCCCGGCTCCTTGAGCCCGGTCAGGTAATAGAAGGGCGAGTTCTGGTGGAAGACCAGGTAATCCTGTTCGGGTTCGTTCGCTCCAAAAGCGATGAGAGTGCCGTTTCCCACCGAAGCTGCGAGCTTCGCTCTGCGCGATGCCAGCTCGGACTGCGGAACTTGGGCCTGCGCCGCCAAGGCGCACGAAGCGAGGAGCAATCCGACTGCGATCGATCTTTTCATATTCACGTTATTTCCGGGCTTGGAGTACTTGGAAACCAGTCCTGCTATTTGAGAAGCGACTTTGCGATTGTCTGGAGCTGCATGTTTGAGGTGCCTTCGTAGATCGCTCCGATCTTTGCATCCCTGTAGTACTTCTCGACCGGATAATCCTTGGTGTACCCATATCCGCCGAAAAGCTCCACACAGAGCGAGGTGACGCGCTCGCAAACCTGGGACGAGTATAGTTTTGCCATTGCGCCTTCCCGCGCGATGTCATGACCAGCGTCCTTGAGTCTGGCCGCGTTGTAAACCATGAGACGTGCCGCTTCGAGTTCCGTTGCCGCCTGGGCATACTGGAACTGAATACCCTGAAACTGCGAGAGTGATTTCCCGAACTGCTTGCGCTCGGCGAGGTAGTCGCGAGTTGCAGTGAGGGCGCCCTGTGCGACGCCGATCATCTGCGCGCCGATGCCGATGCGGCCTTCGTTCAGAGTCTCGATCGCGATCTTGTAGCCCTGCCCAACCGGGCCGAGCATGTTTTCTTCCGGCACTTCACAGTCGTCCAGGATCAGCTCTACGGTGCTCGAAGCCCGGATTCCAAGCTTGTCTTCCTTCTTGCCGACGCTGAATCCGCTGGAATCCCGGTCGACGATGAATGCTGTAATGCCCTTGTATCCCGCCTCGGGATTCATGTTGGCGAAGACCACATATACTTCGGCTTCCGCGCCGTTGGTTATCCACAGCTTCTGGCCGTTGAGTATCCACCGGTCTCCCTTCTTCTCGGCACGTGCCGCGAGCCCGAATGCATCGGACCCCGAGCCGGACTCGGAAAGGGCGTACGCTCCAACTTTTCCGCTTGTGAGCTGAGGCAGGTACTTCTCTTTCTGGGCCTGGCTGCCGTACCGGTTGATGGGGTAGTTGACCAGGGTGTTCTGTACGTCACAAACGATCGCCGCGGCTGCGTCGATCTTGCTGATCTCCTCGACGGCCAGGGTGACCATGAAGAGGGATCCGCCGGCACCCCCGAACTCCTCGGGCACTTCGATACCCATGAGACCCATCTCGAAGTACTTGGGAAGCAGAGATGGATCGAGCTTGCCCGCCCGCTCCATGTCCATGACTCGAGGGCGAACCTCCTCCTCGGCGAAGCCCGCGACGGCGTCACGGAACATGATTTCTTCTTCGGTAAGGACAGTCAGGGGAGCATTCATGGGAAAAACGGTCTAAAGGTGAGAAAGTGGAAGATACCCGAGCGAACGGAAAAACTCGACCATATGGCGGCCCATCATTAGTATTGTGAGCCCAATACATATGAATAACTCACATCTAGCCCTAGCGCTCACCCGAACCGTCACGACGAACCTCAGACGGCTCGCCATTCTCGTCGCCTTCATGGTGGCGATGGTTGGCGTCCGCTTGTTCGCCTATCCGGTTCCGCTGCGAGCCTTCGGCTTGTTCGGGTTCTGGATACTGGCGTCGGCCATTTACCACCTAGTCCTGCTTCGCGGTCGTGCATCCACGCGCGGACTGGACACGCTGCAGACACTGGCCTTCGTCGTCGATCTCACCTTCCTCACTGCCATGTATTCATTCATTGGCGGCGGCTGGTGGATGGGTGCCACGATTCACTCCATCATTGCGATGGCCGCATTTGCTGCGCTTCCGAGGCGGAGAGCCCAGTTCGTCGCGGTGTACGCGGTAGTTGCATTCGTGGCCATGCTCCTCTCGCAGGCGGCGGGCTTGACGGAGCTCTGGCCTTTTCTCGGGGTCCAGACACTTCGCGGCAACTACAGATTCGTCATTGCAGCCTCGCTGTTCGGGGGCACTGCATTGATCGCGGGCACATACGTGCAAAATCTGTTTGTGCGCATAATGCGGAGATCGCAGGAGCGCTACCGGGTGATTCTGCAGACAGCACCAGACATAATTCTCACCACCGATCATCTCGGCGTAGTGCGGTCAGCCAATGAAGCGACCTATCTGCATACAGGGCTGCCAAGCGACGGCATCATTGGCCGGCATGTCTGGGAACTCGTGCATCCGGACGATGCCGAAGAAATGCGCCGGCAGGTGGAAGCCGGTCTGCATGGCGAGAGCAGGCAGTTCGAGGTGCGGTACAACGCCACGGGCGTGGGGGAGATATGTCTCCTGTGCAACTGCAACCCGATTCGTGACGATTCTCATGTGGTCGGCGTCCTCCTCGTTGGCCGTGACATAACCGATCGGAAGAATTCCGAGGTGCGGCTGCGCGCAAGCGAAATGCTCCTTGCGGAAACCCAGAGACTCGCGAAGCTGGGGAGCTGGGAATGGGACATCATCAAGAACCACGTTACATGGTCGGACGAGCTGTACCGTCTTTTCGGTAGGAAGAAGAACGGTGACATCACCATCGAGACGTTCATGGAGACCGTTCATCCCGACGACAAGGACCGGGTGCGGGAGACAGTAGAACGAACGATCAGGACGAGTGAACCGTTTGCACATAACCACAGGATCGTAACCGGTGAAGGAGAGGTGAAGCTGATCTACGCTCTGGGGCACACTGTCCTCAACGAGCGTGGCGAGACGATCCGGCTAATCGGCAGTGCG
>JAKFCC010000162.1:0-5875 GCA_036676795.1 Gemmatimonadota bacterium | reverse complement strand
ACCTCATCGCTCAGTTTCGCCGCGATCGACATTTACTACAGTCTCGCAGGGCGTATATCAAAAGTTTATCTGCTCGACGCGCCGCTGGAAATTGTCTTCGCGCTCGCTGCTATGTACGCGATATACTCTAAACAAAAGAGTATGTAGCTCAGCAGCAAAGAAATTCTGTCAAAACGGTTCACATCCCAGTGGGCACTGCTTATCCTTCGCGCCTTATTTATTAATCCACTCCCAAAAAGTGCGCGTATAGATGGCGAAGGTCTACACTGCGCTCGGCGGGTCGATGAGCATCGACGATTATCCAATCTTCGATCTCGTCGAGCGAACAAGACAATCCTACAAGCGAGTCGGAGCAGCGAGTCTGCTCTTCCGGAACAACGATGAGCTCTGGCCCGAGTTCAAGGGCCGCGATCTTGTTCATAACGGCTATGACATTTACGAATGCCTCGCGATGGATTCGGCGCGCATGCCTGACGTGCTCGGCAATCAGCTGCCCCTGGTTGATGCGCGATCGGATCTCATCACGCTGACAATCGGTGGAAATGATCTGATGCACATTCTCGGGACTGCACGGAACATGGATCAGGTCACGGCCGATGCGCGCTCACTTCAGCGGGAGTATGAGTGGATGATCGACCGCATTCATCATCATGCGCCCGAGGCAACAATCATCTGCAACAGCGTGTTCGACCCGACGGATGGGACGGGGCAGCTGAGAGAGGATGGTTCAAGGGTGCCGATCCATCTCCTGTTCGAGCTGAACGACGCAATTGCGAAGACGTGCAGTGAGCGTCCGTTCACGAAGTTTGCCGATATAGCGAAGCATTTCGCGGGGCACGGGATTACTGCAGGGGGAGAGGAGCGATGGTTCTGGCGGGGCAGTGTGATCGAACCGTCCGCCAGGGGAGCTTCAGAGATACGGCGAATGTGGCTCAAGACTCTCGGTCTTGATACTCCGTAAGACCCAGGCTACTCGAAAGGAAATTCCATTCCAAGGTCCCAGAGCTTGTCGATAACATCGGGATGGTACTTGGTGCCCTGGCCGAGCAGGAGGCCAAAGAATCGCTCCTGATTGGAGACGCCCTGCTGGTAAGGGCGGGGAAATGTCACCGCATCGTAGGCGTCGGCCACTCTGAGAATTCCTGCAAGCAGGAGATCCTCGGAATCATCGGCCAGCTCGGCTCTCAGCTGCTCGTAGTCGGAGTACTGCTCCTCGATCAGCCAGACAGTTCGCTGCGTCTGGGTCGAGCAGGCAATCTGTGCACTCACCACAGCCTGGGCGCGAATACGGTCGATAACTGCATCGGGCAGCCATTGCGGAGTGGCGACGATCGCCGGCGGTATGGCGATCATCCCGGTTTCATGGAGCCGCGCCGCATTGAGAAGATCGGTTCGTGCCTGGGCTCCGAGTCGAAAAGCGAGAGCCAGTCTTTCGGTGAGACCCACGACCCGGGCTGTGTGCTCGAGAAGGCCGAGCGTCTTTTCGCGCTCGTCGAATTCTGCGATGATGGCGTCGGAGGAGAGATTGCGGAGCCGCTGGACATCGTACTCGTCGTAGTCCACAGAGAGACGCGGGGGGGTTCTGGCGTCGAGATCCGTCACTCGGCTTGCAAGGTCTTGCATTGGACGCTCCGCTCGGCTCACTAGTAAAAAAATGACGGCGCGAGGGGAGGGGAGGTAACGCAGCTCAGCCGTGCGGGCTGATCAGTACGGCTTTTTTAACTGCGGACAGGAGCGCGGGGAGCGAAGGACAGAATCTGAGGGGGACTTGGGGAAATGCACCCGAGGGTAAATGTCGTTCCCCCGCAAAAGCTCAGATCTTGTCCGTCGCTCCCTCGCTCCTGTCCCGCCTTTCGCCGTTCGGGGCTACGCCGCCAGATCCAGCTTGCACAGCTGGTCAATCACATCGGGATGAAAGAGCGTACCCTGGCCGAGCAGCAGGCCATCCAGCCGGGTCTCATCTGGAACGTCCTGCTGGTAGGGACGCGGGAATGTCACCGCGTCGAAGGCATCCACCACGTGCAGGATCGACGCGAGGAGAAGGTCCTCTTCGTTGTCCCTGAAGCGCGGCTTGAGAAAGCGGTACTCCGTGTACTGCTCCTCGATCAGGCGCACGGTGCGATCGTTCTGCGTGGCCCGCGCAATCTCTCCGCTGAAGAATGCCTGGCTCCGGATGCGCGCAATCGTTTCGGGCGGGAGTCGGTCGGGACTGTCCACGAGGTTCGGCGGCACGGCAATCATCCCGACTTCGTGAAGACGCGCGGCGCTAGTGAGATCCAGGCGTGCTTCGGGTGAAAGGTCGAACTTCTGCGCAACCTTGTCTGCGATTTCGGCGACGCGGGTGCTGTGCCCGAAAAGTCCGAGCTTGTCGTTGCGGACTTCAAGGTCGGCCAGGATCGCGGAAGCCATCACGCGCCTGGTCTGAAAGATCGACTCATTGAAAGCCCGTGCTGCAAGGGATGCTTCGTCCTGCAGCTCCCTTATCTGCGGCAACATCCAGTACATCCCGTCCCGGGGTGGAGGGTCTCCCTACTATATGTATGACGTGGTACCCTGGATTGGGTAACGCGGGTGTTGCAAGGATGAGCATTCGATGCCATTCCGCGGAAACCGCTAAGGGATTTACCGACACACTTTCGGGCTGAACGCCAGATGTTTTCAGGGCCCGATAAATGCCAAAATGGATTGGTGAATCAGGCTCAGCGGTGGCACGCTTTTCGATAATAAACGCCCCGAATTTTCGCAAATTACGGAGCAATATTGGCCAGATCTTCCAAGCGGTCCACGAATGCCCCCCTGGTTGAATTCCCCCGAGACGACACGGGAATAGACGGTCTCGACGGGATTCTCGGCGGTGGTCTGCCTGCACATCACCTGTACCTGGTTGAGGGTGAGCCCGGTTCGGGAAAGACGACCCTGGGCCTGCAATTCCTCATAGCCGGAGCCGCCAAGGGCGAGCCAGGCATGTACGTGACGCTCTCCGAAACTGCCGACGAGCTGCGTGGTGTCGCCGCCTCGCACGGATGGGATCTCAAGGGCATAGAGATTTTCGAGCTGGGCGGACTGGAAGGGCGGGAGGTGGAGCAGGGATACACGATCTTCCATCCGGCAGAAGTCGAACTCCAGCAAACAGTAGATCAGGTTTTCGAGGCGGTAAGAGAGCGCGAGCCGCGACGACTCGTGTTCGATTCACTCTCGGAAATGCGACTGCTGGCTCGCGAGCCGCTCCGATTCCGTCGCCAGATACTCGGGATCAAGCAGTTCTTCGCCGGCCGCGAGTGCACGGTCCTCATGCTGGACGACAAGACTGCGCCTGAGGGCGATCTTCAGCTCCACAGTCTCGCACATGGCGTGATCCTGCTGGAGCATGTTGCGCTCGAGTACGGATCCGAGCGCCGGCGCCTGCAGGTCACGAAGGTTCGGGGACTTCGCTTCCGCGGCGGCTACCACGATTTCCGCGTTACGACGGGCGGCATCGAAGTGTATCCGCGCATCCTGCACGACGTCCCGAAAGGGAACGTTGGCAACAAGACCATCAAGACCGGGTCGAAGAGCCTGGATACACTGCTGGGCGGCGGAATCACCTGCGGTACAAGCGTGCTGATCACCGGAGCTGCGGGAACGGGAAAATCGGTACTCTCCACACAGTTCACCCGCGCAGCGCTGGACCGCGGCGAGAAGGTCCGCTTCTACCTGTTCGACGAGAGACTTTCCACCTTCCGGCAGCGCACGGCTGCGCTTGGAATTTCAGTGGATGAAGAAATCGAAAATGGAATGCTCACCATGCGCCAGGTGGAGCCGACTGACCTGTCGCCAGGCGAATTTGCGAGCGAGGTAGTTCGCGCAGTCGAGGAAGAAGATGTGTATCTCATCGTCATCGACTCCATCAACGGTTACATGCAGTCGATGCCGGAAGAGCGGCTGCTCCCAATCCAGATTCACGAGCTTCTCAGCTTCCTGTCCAACAATGGCGTCACATGCATCATGACGCTGGTGCAGCATGGAATCTTCGGCAATCCCGTGGACGAGGCAGCTGAAGTGAGCTACCTGGCCGACACTGTAATCCTGATGCGCTACTTCGAGGTGCAGGGTTCCGTGCGTCAGGCGATATCGGTCGTGAAGAAGCGCAGCGGTGACCACGAGCGTACGATTCGCGAGTGTCAGGTGGGAAAGGGCGGGCTCATTGTCGGCGAGCCACTGCGTGAGTTCCATGGTGTGCTGACGGGAGTTCCGAACTATGTCGGATCCGAGGAGCCGCTCATGAAGCCGCCTATTCCGCGGCGACGCAGCCGGCCCAAATAAAGTTGGGCGCCGCAGTCATGCAGGCTGATCTTCCAATCGCGCTGTTCACCCCAACGGGCAGCGACGGACGGGTAGCGGAAAAGGTCCTCAAGGAATCAGGCTTCGACGCAAAGGTCTGCGATGACATGGGTTCAGCCTGTGAACTCATCAAGTCTGCAAAGGCAGGCGTACTAGTCATTGCGGAGGAGGCGCTCGCCAGGAAGGCACACGATGAGCTTCTGACGGCGCTGGAAAATCAGCCTGTCTGGTCGGACATTCCGATCATCCTGCTGACAGGCGAGTCGGAACTGTCCAGCATGCTGCCGAGACAGCTGAGTGGAGTGGCACTCAAGGGGAACGTCACCCTGCTCGAGCGTCCCGTACGAATTGCAACGCTCATCACCATGGTTCGCTCAGCTCTTCGCGCGCGACAGAGGCAACTGGATGTGCGGGACAGCATCGAAGAGCGAAAGAATGCGGAACGTGCAATCAGGGAGAGTGAGGATCAGCTGCGGAAGGCAGTCGCGTCCGCGCCCTATCCACTGATGCTGCACGCCGAAGGCGGTGAGATCGTGGAGCTGAGCAGCGCATGGACGAAGCTCACGGGATATGACGCTGAAGTGCTGCGCAACACGAGCGAATGGACGGCATCGGGCGAGCACGAAATTCCGGTCAAGGTGGCCGATGAAACGATTCGCAATCTTCTGGTTGACGTGGATACCGGAGACGAGGTGGTGCATCTCGGCGAGCGCACAATCAGGACAGCGGACGGCCGGACGCGCACATGGGATGTGCACCGGGTGAACCTCGGCACTCTGCCCGACAACCGGGTGCTGAACCTCACCGCTGCAATCGATGTCACGGCGTACAAGCAGCTTGTGGACAGCGAGCGCTGGGCGAGACAGGAAGCAGAGGAGGCCAACGCCGCGAAGAGCCAGTTCCTGGCGACCATGTCGCACGAGCTGAGAACTCCGCTGAATGCGATCGCCGGATATGTGCAGCTGATTCAGATCGGCGTGCGCGGGCCTGTGAATGAACAGCAGAAGCAGGACCTGGATCGCATCAACCGGAGCCAGCTGCACCTGCTCGCGCTGATCAACGACATCCTGAACTTCGCGAAGATCGAGGCCGGCCACATCCCGGTGGAATCCGCGCCGGTGGATCTCGAGCAACTCCTCTCAGGCATCGAGGAATTCGTCAAGCCGCAGCTGCAGGAGAAGGGGCAGCAGTACGTGCAGCAGTGCAATCTCCATGGCGTAAAGGCGTGTGGAGACACGGACAAGGTTCGTCAGATTCTCCTGAATCTTCTCTCGAACGCGATCAAGTTCACGGGCGAAGGTGGACGCATCGAGCTGCGTTGTGAGATCGAGGAGGACATGATCTGCACAAAGGTCATTGATGACGGGTCGGGAATCCCGGAGGACAAACTCGACGCGATCTTCGAACCGTTCGTGCAGGTGGACCGGGCGTACACGTCTACCCAGCACCAGGGAACAGGACTGGGACTTTCCATCTCCCGTGATCTTGCGCGGCGGATGAAGGGGGATCTCACTGTGAAGAGCGAGCTGGGGAAAGGGTCGGTGTTCGAATTGAC
>JAKFCC010000161.1:0-21904 GCA_036676795.1 Gemmatimonadota bacterium | reverse complement strand
CGGTGCCGAATGATCTCTGCGCCAGCGCGCAGCTCACTTACGGGCCGGGTCAGCGCGAACGGCTCGAACTCCCGGGCCGTTGCGTCATCGTACAGGTAAAGTCCGCTCACTGCTCAGCGACTCGTTTCGGGAGCGCGTCCAGGAGTGTCTTGAGGTGCGCCGACTTTTCCACTGTCGTTACAAGCGTGAGGCCGTCCTTTGCGACCACCACGAGGTCGGAGACTCCGTACAGCACCACCGTCTGGTCCATCGCATGAACGACATTGTCATTGGCTTCGAGCGCAAACGCCTCGCCATTGATGACATTTCCAAGCTCGTCCTGTTTCCGCACCCGCTTGAGCGCGCCCCACGTTCCTATGTCGTCCCAGCCAAAGTCGCCGGCCACCACCTGCACGTTGCTCGACCTCTCGAGAACGCCTACATCCACGGCGATGCTCTGGACTTCAGCAAAGAATTTCTCCAGGCCGGATGCTCCTCCCGAGATCCGCTCGAGCGCGGGGGCCACTTCGGGAGTTAGCGCACGCACCTCGCCGAGAAAGTCGCCAACACGCCAGGCAAAGATTCCCGAGTTCCAGAGCGCACCCTTCTCGATCATCTTCACGGCCGCGCTTTCGCTGGGCTTCTCGACGAAACGCCCGACGCGATTGACTCCCGGCGACACAACTTCACCACGCTCGATGTAGCCGAGACCGGGATCCGGTCGCACTGGTACAACGCCAACCGTAACGAGGGAGTGATTGGTTTCAGCAACCTCGGCAGCGGTAGTCAGCGCCTTGCGGAATGCTTCCACATTTCCGATTGCCCAGTCGGCGTGAACGGAAATCATCACGGCTTCGCTGCCGTCGCGGCGTTCGATTTCGGCTGCCGCCCAGCTCAGAGCGGCCGCGGTTCCTGCCGGCTTCGGCTCGGCAATCACATTGTCGCGCGGAACCTGGGGACAGGCTGCTCGAACGGCATCAGCCAGTGATGCATTAGTGAGAATGAGCGTCCGCTCTGCGGGCGCTATCGCCGATACGCGCTCTAGCGTGTCGAGCAGCAAGGGCTCGTCGCTGACGAGTGGCAGCAGCTGCTTTGGAAGTGACGGAGTGCTCAGGGGCCAGAAACGCGAACCCACGCCGCCGGCGAGCACGACGATCCAACGACTCAAGTGCCTGTCCCGTTCCCTGGTTCGGCTTCGACCGCTTCTTCTTCGAGGCCGGTGAGCCGCGCGACGAGAGCGTAGAGCTTCTTGGGGCTGAAAGGCTTGGTGAGAAAGTCGGTCGCGCCGCCCTTCATTGCATCCTTCTGGCGCTGGTCTTCGCCGGCGGCAGTAAGAATGACGCAGGGCAGGTCCTTCCACTCTGTCCGCTTGCGCACATGTTCGAGCACGTCCATCCCGCTCTTTCTCGGCATCATGAGGTCGAGAAGGACCAGGTCGATCGCCACACCACTCTCGAGAATGTCCACGGCTTCCTGTCCGTCATAAGCCAGGGTGACGCGAAATGGCCCATTCTCGAGCTTCATCTTTATGATGCGCCCGATATGTGGTTCGTCGTCCGCTACGAGGATATGGCGTTGGCCGCCCGGATTTTCGCTCACGTGTGGGATCCCATCAAAGGGCGAGTCGGAATGCAACTATTCCGGGGCTGTCAGGTACTGAATAAGGCAGTCCTGGCAATTGAAAGTCAAGCTGTACTCGCTTGAACTGACGGCATTTACAAGGTATTCTTTCATGTTCCTCCTGCACGTTTTTCCACTCCAGAAATCAATGAGCTTTCGTAGTCTTCGTCCAGTTGCAGCTTTTGCCGCGCTGGCCATCTCGGCTTGCAGCGATTCGCTCGGTCTCAAGGCCACCACGCCCACCGAAACCGACGCGTTCATCGTGTACGCTCTGACAGGGTCGCCTGCAACCTATCCGACTACTTATATAGCCGCCGGCCGGGCCGTTGGCGTTATTGACGGTAATGGAAGCTTTGACGTCGCTTTCGACATCAACTCGGAAGGCAAGGTCGTTCTGTATCCGATGCGGCTGGTCGTGAGCCCGATCACTGCCTTTCGTGACGTCGGACTCCTGAAAGGTAACGGGACCTTCGCGTCGATAGAACGCGCGCCTACCTCCGGATACGTCACCGATCAGAAGCTGGTCCTGGCTCCCGGGGAAGTGGCCATTCTCCAGACATCCAGGAACACCGGCAATGATGTCTGCATGTACGGACTTTCGCCCTACATTTTCGCAAAGATCGGAATCGACAGTGTCGACCTGAACGACCGCGCCATATTCTTCAAGTCCACCGTGAATCCGAACTGCGGATTCCATTCATTCAAGACGGGCATTCCAACCGACTGATGCACGACCTGCGGATCATCCGTGAACAAATCGAGCTTCTTCGCGATGGAATGCGCCGCCGCGGGAAGCTCGATTCGCTTGCACAGGCCATCGACCGAGCAGAGCAGCTCGAGGTAGAACGCCGCGCCACCATTCAGGCCGTAGAGGAGCGCAAGAGCGCCCGCAACGCGGCAACGAGAGAGGTGGGACAGCTCAAGAAGGCGGGGCAGGATGCGTCAGTCCCGCAGCAGCAGTCCCGTGACCTCGGTGAAGAGATCGCCCGTCTCGAGACCGAGCTCGCTGTTTCAGAGGGCGCGCTCAACCAGATCCTGCTCGAGATTCCCAACATCACGCTCGAAGCTGTACCGGAGGGCGGTGAGGACGCGAACCGGGTAATTCGGGAATGGGGCGAGAAGCGCATCACTGCCACCAGGCCGCACTGGGAAATCGGCGAGGCGCTCGGTCTTATCGATTTTCAGCGCGGCGCCAAGATTTCCGGGTCCGGCTTCATTGTATTTCGTTCGGCAGGCGCGCGGCTCGTACGCGCACTGATCAACTTGATGCTGGACGTGCACACCCGCGATCATGGTTACGAGGAGACCTGGGTTCCCATTGTCGTGAACCGGGCGTCCATGACCGGTACCAGCCAGCTGCCAAAGTTCGAGGACGACATGTACGGCCTCAAGGACGAGGACATGTTCCTCATTCCCACAGCCGAAGTGCCGCTGACCAACCTGTATCGCGATGAGATCATTCCAGCCGCCGAGCTTCCAAAGGCGCTCACGGCCTACACACCCTGCTTTCGCCGCGAGGCAGGCTCGCACGGCAAGGACACCCGTGGGCTGCTGCGCGTGCACGAGTTCGACAAGGTAGAGATCGTCCGCTTCTGCGCTCCCGAGGATTCCGGCGCGCAGCTCGAGCTGCTGACCTCACATGCAGAGAAGATCATCCAGATGCTGGACCTTCCATATCGGGTGGTGCTGCTCGCAGCGGGCGACACCGGGTTCGGCAGCGCGCAGACGTATGACCTCGAGGTCTATGCGCCGGGCGTGGAACGGTGGCTGGAGGTATCCTCATGCAGCACCTTCGGTGATTTCCAGGCGCGCCGCGCCGGCATTCGCTTCCGTCCGTCCGATGGAGGGAAGCCGCAATTCGTTCACACGCTGAATGGATCGGGACTGGCGCTGCCACGGATCATTGCGGCAATCCTCGAGCACAACCTGAACGACGACGGATCGGTCACAGTCCCGCAGGCTCTTCGTCCGTATCTGGGCGTTGATCGGCTGACCTGATTTCCATGCGCCGGAGCGCTCCGGTTGTTCTGGTTGTCGTTGGCGTGGCGCTCCTCCTGGGCTGGTACGTCGTGTACACGCGCAGTCTCGTGCGCGACCTTCGCCGTGAAGCTTCCCGGGTCGGCCTCATGTACGCGCGCGTGTACGATGGGTTGAATGATCCGAGCGCTGAGGCGGCGAACACGGCGCTGCTCGACCTGTCAGGTCACATCAGGGAGTCCGGTGTTCCGGTCATTCTCACTGATCCCAAGGGAAATCCAACCGCCGCTGTGAATCTTCCCTTCGACGCGCCGCTGAGCTCGCCGCGCGTGAAGGAGTACATTCGCGAGCTGGACAGGCAGAACCGGCCACTCGTGGAGACCGATGTGGGAACTGTCCATTTCGGGAATACTCCCCTCGTGCGCGGACTGACCATCATCCCGCTGCTGCAGACTGTCCTGATCGTGATGTTTCTCGCTGCAGGTGCGTACGGTCTGCGAACCCGTGGCCGCGCAGACAGGGAAAAGATCTGGGCGGGAATGGCTCGCGAGTCCGCGCATCAGCTGGGTACGCCGCTTTCGAGTCTTAGCGGCTGGATCGAGCTGCTGCGGGAGTCTGCCGACGATCCGATGACGGCTTCGGCTCTCTCGCACATGGAGTCTGACCTGGTCAGGCTGCAGCGGGTCGCCAACCGGTTCGAGCGCATCGGACGGCCGCCAAAGAAGGAGAAAGTCGATATTGGCGAGCTGTCAGAGCGGGTCGCAGCGTACTTCCGCGCGCGCGTCCCGACCCTGGCGCATCGTGTGAACGTGCAGTCGAGCCGGAGCGGCGAGCTTGTCCTGGATGCCGATCCCGTGCTTTTGGAGTGGGCGATCGAGGCCCTGACCAAGAATGCGATCGACGCACTGGCGGGGTCGCCGGGCAACGTGCGGATCTTCGCGAAGGCGATGCCCGAGGGCCGCCTGCGCGTGCGGGTGGAGGACGATGGGCCGGGAATTCCCAGGGAGCTGCGCGGAAAGATCTTCGATCCCGGATTTTCAACCAAGGAACATGGGTGGGGGATCGGTCTCTCGCTCGCAAAACGAATCGTAGAGGATGCTCATGGAGGTGAGCTTATTCTCGTTCCGACCGACCGCGGAGCGACATTCGACATTATCTTGAGCTGATGGTTTCTGGTCTTGAAATAGCGCGCAGCGCAGCGGAAGGCAGTGATGCGGAACCGCTCGCCGGGCTCAACGAAGCACAGCGCGAAGCGGTACTGCATCACGAAGGCCCCCTCCTCATAATTGCAGGCGCCGGCTCCGGGAAAACCCGTGTTCTCACCGCGCGCATTGCCCGCCTCATCAAACATCATGGTGTAGCTCCCTCCCGCATTCTTGCCGTCACCTTCACCAACAAGGCGGCCGGTGAAATGCGCGAGCGCATTGCGCGGCAGCTGGGCTCCACCGAGACGAACGCACTCAAGGGAATGTGGTGTGGAACCTTCCACGCGCTGGGCGCCCGGATGCTTCGCGCTCATGCTCCGCTGGTGGGACGCACTGCCAATTTCACTATCTATGACGAGGACGACTCGCTTGGCGTGATCAAGCGGATCATGGAGCGGGCGGGGATCTCGCCCAAGCAGTGGACACCAAAGGCCATCGCAAATCTCATCTCCGATGCGAAGAACGCACTGGTCTCGCCGAAGGAGTACGAGCCTGTAGCACTGGATCCGCTCTCCAAGGCGGCTGCGAAGGTTTACAACGAGCTGGAAGGTGTGCTTCGCTCGGCGAACGCCGTGTCGTTCGACGATCTGCTCGTGCTTCCTGTCAGGATGCTCAGGGAAAACCAGCAGGTCCTCGAGAAGTACCGCGACCGCTTTCAGTTCATCCTGGTAGATGAGTATCAGGACACCAACCGCGCCCAGTTCCAGTTCATCAAGCTGCTCGGAATCGGACATGGGAACGTTGCGGTGGTTGGCGACGACGATCAGTCCATCTATGGATGGCGTGGCGCGGACATCCGGAACATCCTCGATTTCGAGAAGACCTTCGAGAGCGCCACGGTAGTCAAGCTCGAGGAGAATTACAGGTCCACACCGCACATCCTCGACGTGGCGAATGCGGCAATCAGTGCGAACCTCGGGCGCCGCGGCAAGACGCTGCGCGCAACGCGGCCCGGTGGTGATCCAGTCACCGTGATTGCGACTCTGGACGACAGGGACGAAGCTGACTGGCTGATCGACGAGGTGAAAGCGCGCCGCACCCGCGATGGTCTCCGCCTCAATGATTTCGCCGTGCTGTATCGAACCAACGCCCAGAGCCGGTCCATCGAAGACGCTTTGCGCCGGCAGGGAATGCCATATCGGCTGATTGGCGCAGTGCGCTTCTACGATCGCCGCGAAATTCGGGACCTGATGTCGTACCTCAAGCTCGTGGCCAATCCCGCGGATGACGAAGCATTTCGCAGGGCGATCGGTGTGCCGAAGCGGGGCATTGGTGACACGAGTGTGGACGCGCTCTCCGAAATTGCCCGTGCCGCAGGCGTGTCGATGTTCGAGGCGAGCCTGCGCGACGACCTTGTCGCTTCCATGCGTCCGGCTGCGCGCGCGGGATTCCTGATGTTCGGCGAAATGATCGCGCGGTTCCAGGAGCGTGCGCTGCTCAGCAGCGTTGACGAGCTGCTGCGGGATATCATCGAGTCGGTCAGGTATGGCGACTATCTCAAGTCCGAGGGCGCCGAGACAGCGCGCGAACGGATCGAGAACGTGAGCGCGCTCATTGATGCCGCCGCGGAAACGGTCGTGGATGATGGTGGCGAGGTCGGTCTGCGCCCACTCGATCATTTTCTCCAGAAGGCGATGCTGGTCGCGGCGGTGGACGGGATGTCCGGCGACTCCGATGCGATTACGCTGATGACGCTGCACAACGCAAAGGGCCTGGAGTTTCCGATTGTCTTCATCACCGGGCTGGAGGACGGCCTCTTTCCGCTGTCGCAGTCGTTCGACCAGCCCGAAAAGCTGGAAGAGGAACGGCGTCTCTTCTATGTGGGAATTACACGCGCAGAGAAGAAGCTGTACATGTCGCACGCGGAGAGCCGGCGGAGGAATGGGGAGCTGATGATGTCCATGCCCTCCCGCTTCCTGAAGGAGATTCCGGCCGGCCTTCTGGAAGAGAAGCAGACGATGCGCCTGCGAACCTCGGGGAGGAATGCTCACAGGGACACATTCGACTGGGGCGCAAGCTCGGGCGCGACGTCGGGTTACCGGACTTCGTCGCGCAAGCAGTATGACGTGCCTGCATACAAGATGGCGCAGGGATGGAGGCAGCTTCCCGCGCGCGACCCCGATATCGACGCGTCCCAGGATGAGCCATTATTCGTCGTCGGCGAGCGTGTGAAACACCCTAAATTTGGGTCGGGCACGATTGCCCACCTCACCGGAACCGGTCATGACATAAAGGTCATCATCGATTTCGACGACGAGAATTACGGGCGCATGACAATCAAGCCGTCGCACACAAAACTCGAGAAAGGCATAGACTGATGTCGGTAACTCTCAAGGACGTTCAGCACATCGCAGAGCTGGCTCGTCTCTCCATCGGCGAGGAAGAAGCCGCGGGACTGATGGGACAGCTCAACGACATCCTGTCGCACATGGATGCGCTGTCCGCAGTGAATACTGAAGGCGTTACTCCTGCCTCGGGTGTGGGAGCCGGCGGTACGCCGCTGCGCCCCGATAGCGGCAGGCCTGTTCCATTGCAGAATCCGATCAGCTCGTTCGCTCCCGAATTCAGGGATGGATTCTTCCTGGTTCCGCGACTCGCTACACACGAGACCGCAGAAGGGGGCGCCTGATTGTCGGAGCTCAACGAACTCAGCTCGACTGAAATAGCCCAGCGAGTAACCGACGGGCAGCTGGCCGCAGCCGACGTAGTCGCTGCTGCATTCAAGCGAGCGGACGCGGTGATTGCGGGACATGAGGGACTGAACATCATCCTGCACTGCGATCGTGAGATGTCGCGGAAGGCCGCCGAAGAAACAGCAACGCGCATCGCCACGGCGGAGCCGCCGGGATTGCTTTCCGGCGTTCCCGTTGTGATCAAGGACAACATCGCCACCTTCGGACTCCCGACTACATGCGGATCGCGGATCCTGGATGGATATGTAAGTCCCTACGAAGCAACTGCGATAACACGCATGCGGGCACAGGGTGCGATCGTAATTGCAAAGACGAACATGGACGAGTTCGCGATGGGCTCGTCCACGGAGAACAGCGCATACGGTCCGGCGCGGAATCCCCACGACCCTGCGCGTGTTCCAGGCGGATCGTCTGGCGGGTCTGCCGCGTGCGTCGCCGCTGGCATCGCTCCAGTTGGTTTCGGCTCCGAGACGGGTGGATCTGTCCGCCAGCCTGCAGCTTTCTGCGGCGTCGTCGGTGTGAAGCCCACCTACGGTCGTGTCAGCCGCTTCGGTCTCGTGGCGTTCGCCTCCTCGCTCGACCAGATCGGTGTGTTCGGCCGCACAGTGAATGATGCTGCGCGCGGACTCGAGTCCATTGCCGGTGTTGACCCATACGATTCCACCACCAGCGACGCTCCAGTTCCGGAATACGCGCTGGCTACTACACACCTCGCCGACCGTCCGCCCGCGGACAAGAAGCGGCGCAAGAATCCCGGCACCAGGGAGCTTTCGCCGAAGGATCCAATGGATCTCAAGGGTGTCGTCTTCGGCTGGCCGAAGGAATACTTTCCGGACAACCTCGATCGGGGAATTCGCTCCCTCTGCGAGCGTGCGCGCGACAGACTCATTTCACTGGGCGCGACCTTCAGGGATGTGTCGCTTCCTCACACTTCGCTCGCGATACCGGTCTACTATATCGTTGCGCCGGCCGAAGCATCGTCCAACCTCGCGCGCTTTGACGGCGTTCGGTACGGCTTGCGGGCCACCTCGGATTTCGGTCTGCGCGGCATGTACGAGGATACCAGAAGCGAGGGTTTTGGGCCCGAAGTGACCCGGCGCATCCTGCTCGGCACCTACGTGCTCTCGGCAGGCTACTACGACGCATACTATAGAAAGGCGCAGATGGTGCGAACCCTAATCGCGCAGGACTTCAACACGGTCTTCAACAGCGGCGTCCATCTGCTGCTCACGCCAACCACCCCGACCACCGCGTTCGAGATTGGCGCGATCAGCGATCCCTATGAGATGTACCTGAGCGATATTTTTACCGCTACAGCCAACCTCAGTGGCGTGCCGGCAATGTCGCTTCCCATTGGCCGGGTCAACAAACTTCCGGTCGGCGGCCAGATCATCGCGCCCCACTTCGGCGAGGAAGAGATGTTCCGCGCGGCCTTTGCGCTGGAGCAGGCGCTCGGACTGGAGGCGCACTCGTGAGTCACGAAAAGTTCGAGATGGTGGTCGGGCTCGAGGTGCACGTTCAGCTGAAGACCCGCACCAAGGCTTTTTGCGGATGCTCCACCGACTTCGGTGCACAGCCAAATGTGAATACCTGTCCTGTTTGCCTTGCACTGCCGGGCGCTCTTCCGGTTCTCAATGAACAGGCAGTCGAGCTTGCCACAAGAGCCGCACTCGGGCTCGGCGCGAACCTGAATTCGATTTCGATATTCGCCCGCAAGAACTATTTCTACCCGGACCTGCCCAAGGGATATCAGATCTCCCAGTTCGATTACCCGCTCGCTACCGGAGGATGGGTCACTATCGGGCAGTTCGCGGACGGGCAGCCTATCCGCATTGGGATAACCCGCGTGCACATGGAAGAGGATGCGGGAAAATCCATTCACGACCGGTACACGGGCGCGAGCGCGATCGACCTGAACAGGGCCGGCGTCCCGCTCATCGAGATCGTGAGTGAGCCTGACATTCGCACCTCCGAGGGCGCTGGTTCCTACCTGCGCACGCTCCGGCAGATCCTGCTCTATCTCGGCGTCAGCGACGTCAGCATGGAAGAGGGAAGCCTGCGCGTGGACGCCAACGTGAGCGCGCGGCCCTATGGCGAAACAAAACTCGGCACCAAGACCGAAGTGAAGAACATGAACTCATTCTCTGCCGTCGAAAAGGCGCTGGAGTTCGAGTTCGCACGCCAGTGCGAGATGCTCTCGCGCGGTGAAGCCGTGCACCAGCAGACCATGCTCTGGGATTCTGCGCGCGGTGAAGCCCGTCCCAGCAGGACGAAAGAGGGAAGCCACGACTACCGGTATTTCCCGGAGCCCGATCTCCGTCCGCTCATTCTTTCTGCGGAATGGCTCCAGAGAATGAAGGACGACCTGCCCGAACTTCCTGAAGCGCGCCGCAGCCGTTTTGCGGAGGAGTACAAGCTGGGGAGCTACGACATCGAGACCCTTACCGTGCTTCCGGAGCTTGCGGACTATTTCGAGTCAGCCGCTCGCGAGGCGAACGATCCGAAGGCAGCCGCGAACTGGGTCCTGGGCGAGGTGATGGCTGGTCTGAATGCGCGCGGTTGTGCGGTGGACGCATTTCCAGTCCGTCCTACCGATCTCGCACAGCTTATCCGCATGATCCAGTCGGGCCACATCAGCCACTCTGCCGGCAAGCGCGTCTTTGCTGTCATGCTCGAGACGGGAAAGCTTCCGGCGCAGGTCGCAGCCGAGGAGGGTCTCCTGCAGGTTGGCGACGATGATGCTCTGGTTCAATGGATCGATGAAGTCCTCGCCGAGAATCCTGCTGAAGCGGCACGCTTCGCGGGTGGCGAGAAAAAACTTCAGGGAGTTCTTGTAGGTCTTGTAATGAAGAAGTCGAAGGGGCGCGCTGATCCCAAGCGCGTGAATCAGCTGCTGGCGTCGCGCGCAGGCTCGTAAAGCCGCTGCGGCAGGTTGGCCGCGAAGGAAAGTTTGGTCGCGGGCAGGCCATACCTCCTGAAAGCTTCTTCCATCACATGGTCTTCGCCGCCGTGGCGCAGGGCAGCGCGGCGGATCCGTTTCGCCTCGCGAAGCGCGACCTCGCCCGCGGGATCCAGGGCGAATGGCTCGGCGCTCTCGAACCGATTGAACAGGTCCACGATGAAGTCGAACGAGCGCCCGACATAGCGTTCCACCTCTTCGCCCGTGAGATCCCAGCGGCTTTTTTCCGAGACCATGTGAAAGACCCGCTGCCATGATTCCGTGTCTGCCACATACACCATTCCGCGGAAGATCCGCCGGTTGGTGGGCGTGCTGAAGATCGTCGGGCTGAGGATCCGGTCCAGGTGCTCGTCCGACCGGCTGTGATCCAGCAGAATCACTTCGCGCGCGCGGCGGCTGTACTTCTCGCCGATGTGGGTATCGAACCGGCTCTCCCAGTAGCTGTGGCCAAGCGCCGCTGTCGAGGATGTGATCGTGAGCTGATGCGGGACGAAGTAGTTGTGTGCGACCGAGTCGGCGGCGAGGTGGGCGAGATAGCCGAGGCCGAACGCGCGCATCGGATCATCCTTCGCATCGCTGTGGATCTCCATTCCAACGTTCCAGGAATGGCAGTGTCGGCCCGCGGCCGCGTACTTCTTTGCAATACTGGTATCGGCAGCAATGGAGCCGTACAGAAAGTCGTACGGGAACGCCGAGAGCAGGCCTGCGACATGTGAGGGAAGCAGGTGAAGCGACTGGATGATCGCTTCGCCCAGGAAAATGTGCGTGCCCGGTGTCCAGGCGAACGCCGTCGATGGAGTCAGGGCGATCGCGATGGCGGCAACGAGGAGCGCCGCTAGGATCGAGTAACCGGGCCGGCCTGAGCGCGGCCCGGTCGCGACATTAAACGCCGATCCGCTTGCGCTGACGGCGGACTGCCTTGCGGAGATCGTTGAGCTCGTGTTTGACTACGTCGTTGATTGCATCGCGCGCAGTGTCCACATAGTCACGAACCTGCTCTGCGATATCATCCATGGGGATGCGGTCGATCAGCTCTTCACCACGTTCGGCGGCGAATCTCATTCCCTGTGCGGCACGTGGACCGGCCCAGCGGGCACCGCGAGCCGCGCGGTCTCCCGCCCAGCGCGCTCCTTCAAGCCCGTACTCGCCTGCAACCCGGGCGCCTTTGCCTGCCGCGCGCAGCATCGGGCGAATCGGTCTCGACCCGGACGGCCCGCGCCGGACCATCAGGGTTACCCCTGCGCCGATCGCAACGCCAATGAGCGCGGCGGTGAGCAGGTCAAACTGGTTTTCGCGCTCCTCGTTGAAATCAGCTTCTGCTTCTGATTTTTGGGCGCGGCTTCTCGTCGTCGTCGGTTTCGATGTAGTCGCCATCTTCCAGATCCTCGTTGTCAAACACTGTGTTCAGGCCGGTTTTCACGCCACGCAATGTGGACGCGGTTGTCACAAATGCCGACTCTGCTTCCTCCTGTACCACCTCGAGCAGGGCGTTCAGCTCCCTGATCTTTGTCTCGGTGGCATTCACCGCCTGCATCATTCTCTGGTTTGCTGCCGCAACTGTCTGACTGAGCTGCTGAACATCGACACGCACCGAGGTCGTTATGTAGTTCACGTTGTCGGCAATCGTGCTGGCGTGACGCATCAGCGGATTCACGTCATTGTATATCCGGTCGAGCAGGTCGCTGATCTTCGCATAGCTCTTGCGGAAGTTCCACGCCGCAGGGACCAGTGCAACGGTCAGAACCATGATTGCAATCGTCATCAGGCCGCTGGCGATGCTCGTTACCTTGTCGAACGTCGTCGGGTCTTCCTTGACCTGCTTCATCAGGACGGTGTCGCCAACGCTGACGGCGGCCTGCAAGAGCATGGAAGCCTTCACTGTGAGCGACGCAATCATGGGAGGGTCAAGTGCAAGGGTAGGGCCACGTTATGAGTTTTTCCGAAGTACAAAGACTGACCCCTTGGATATATTTCCGCAACCATTTCAGCCCCAAATAAATGCCCGCAGTCCAGTACATCGTCGAAGGTGGCGCCAAGCTCCGTGGGACCATCCGCCCGTCCGGAAACAAGAACGCAGCGCTTCCCATCGTCGCCGCGGCGCTTATTTCCGAGAGCCCGGTACACCTGGACAACGTACCCAGGATTCGTGACCTGGAAACACTCGTAGAGCTGATTCGCTCGACCGGGGCCGAAATCGAGTGGACGGGACAGAACTCCCTGGACATTCATGCAAAGGAAGTCCATTCCCGCCAGCTGGATCCGGCACTCTGTGCCCGGATTCGAGCGTCGATCCTGCTGGCCGCTCCGCTGCTGCATCGCTGCGGCGAGATAACGCTCCCGCCTCCGGGTGGCGACGTCATCGGCCGGCGCCGGCTCGACACCCACTTCCTCGCACTCGAGCAGCTGGGCGCGAAAGTAAAGGTTGACGACAAGTTTCACCTCACAGCAAACGGGTTCAGGGGCGCCGACGTTTTCCTGGATGAACCGAGCGTAACAGCCACCGAGAACGCACTGGTCGCTGCCGCCGCCGCGAAAGGGGTGACCATCCTCCGAAACGCCGCAAGTGAACCGCATGTGCAGGACCTGGCTCACTTCCTTATCGCCCTTGGGGCGCGCATCGAAGGCGTGGGGACCAACCACATCACCATCCATGGTGGAGAGATCGGCACGAAGGCGGTGTCGCATACTATCGGACCCGACCATATCGAGGTCGGCTCCTTCATTGGACTCGCCGCCGTAACCCGGTCGGCCCTCCGCATTGAAAACGCCGGCGTCGAACATCTCAGGTCCACGCGCATGGGTTTCTCCCGTCTCGGAATCGAGTGCACGACCGAAGGGGACGACCTGATCGTTTCCGACAATCAGACGCTGAAGATCCAGTCGGACATTGGCGGTCATGTGCCCAAGCTGGAAGACCAGCCATGGCCGGCATTTCCCGCTGACACAATGTCGATCGCCATCGTGACTGCCACTCAGTGCGACGGGCTGGTGATGATGCACGAGAAGATGTTCGAGTCCCGCCTGTTCTTCGTGGACAAGCTGTCCACGATGGGCGCGCGCATTGTGCTTTGCGATCCGCACCGCGCGCTGGTCGCCGGGCCCTCGCGGCTGCGCGGCGCCACACTGGAATCGCCCGACATCCGGGCCGGCATGGCGCTGCTCATCGCCGCCCTCTGTGCCGATGGAACCAGCGTCATCAACAATGTCGGCCAGATCGAACGCGGATACGAGAGAATCGACGAGCGGCTCAACGCTCTCGGCGCAGTAATCAAACGAGTGGACGACCGCCGCAAGTGACCTTCAAGGTTCCTCGCGAGCCAATTGCTGATTTCGAGTCGATAGGAATCCGCGCGTTCACCACCACGCGCGAGGCGGGATCGTTCTCGTTGGCAAGTGAAGAACCCGTAAGCGACGTGATGCGGCGGTGGAGTGACCTTCAGGAAGACCTGAGTGCGGACTCCCTTGCACTCGCTTCGCTCCGCCAGGTTCACGGGACCCGTCTCATGGTTCACAATGGTGGCTGGACCGGCTGGCTTCGGGGTCCGGAAGCGGACGGACACATCGCCACCTCTCGCGGGGTTGGGCTGGCGGTGTCCATCGCCGACTGCGTCCCTGTATTTCTGGCCCATGAATCGGGTGTCACGGGCCTTCTGCATTCGGGCTGGCGGGGCACGGCGGGCAGAATCGTCCAGGACGCGATCAGCCTGATGACCCGGCAGGGAATTCCCTCCAGTGAAATCCGTCTTCACCTCGGACCGGCCATTTGCGGGCGCTGCTACGAGGTCGATGCCGATGTCCGCGCCCAGCTCACCGGCCGCCCTGCGACCCGCCCGGGCAACGTCGATCTTCGCTCCCTCATAGCTGAGCACGCATCCGAGCTGGGCGTCCAGAAGATCACCGTCAGCCCGGCATGCACGCGGTGCGACAATGAGGTGTTCTTTTCCCACAGGGCGGGGGATGCGGGGCGGCAGGTCGCCGTGATAGTCGCGAGTCTGGTAACGACCTAAACGGCAACATAAGAACTACAGGCCTTGAGCAGCTCGCCATGGGCCGGCAGCCTGGGGCGAAGCTGTTAGCGGGCTCCGAGCCGCGAGCTGTCGGCTAGCTGCTCCCGGCTTGCCCTTCTTAAGGTGCAGTTAAGCGCCCGCAGGTTGCCTTTGGTGCCACGCCAGAATACATTATTCATAGTCGGGCGGTAATTCGCCCGGCAGGAATGTGGGGACGACCCCCACATTTTTTTGTTCGCTATCGCCGGCTAGAAACTAGATGAACCAGGCGTTGGAAGATATTGTCAGACAAGAAGTTGAAGCGTTGGGTCTCGAGCTGTTCGATATCAAGGTCGGCGGAGCACGCAGCCGGCCGGTGCTGGATGTCAGAATCGAGAGGCCGGACGGGGAAGCGATAACTGTTGACGATTGCGCACGCGTTTCGCGGGCTGTTGAGGCCAGGCTGGATGAGCGCGCAATCGTTGGTGAGAAATATGTGCTGGAGGTTTCGTCGCCAGGGGTTGAACGGCCGCTCAGGCATGCCCGGGATTGGGCGCGGTTTGCTGGTGAAACTGCGGCAGTCACAAGTGACGATATTGGTGGTAGCAGGGATCTCGTGATTCGGGGAATCGAGGGCGAGGCAGGCAGTGAAGTGTTGAATCTTGAAGATGCGAAGGGCGCGGCTTTTCGCATTCCGCTGGCAGGCGTCAAGAAGGCGCGGCTGGTTTTTCATTGGAAAAGGTAAGGAGCTGGGATGGCCGCTTCAGTTGATATTCTAAATGCGATTCGCGAGCTCACCAGTTCGAAGCAGATCGACCGCTCCGAGCTGCATGGACTCCTAACAGACGGCATTCAGGCCGCGCTGGCCAAGAAGCACGGGCCTACTGTGCAGGCCGAAGTCACCATCGACGACCAGAAGGGCGGAATCAAGATCGTCCTGCTCAAGGACGTGGTCGATGAAGTGACCGACTCTGCAAAGGAAATCTCGCTCGAGGAGGCACGTTTCGAGGATCCCGAGTTCCAGGTCGGCGACATCTATGAAAAGGCAGTCGACTTCCAGGAGTTCGGACGCACCGCGGTGCAGGCCGCGAAGCAGCGCATAATCCAGCGCGTGCGCGAAGGCGAGCGCAGCAAGATCCGCGACGAATTCTCCAGCAGGGTCGGTGACCTGCTTTCCGGAGAAGTCCAGCAGATCGAGCGCGGCAAGCTCGTCGTCATGCTCAACAAGTTCCGTGAAGCCGAAGCGATCATTCCGTACCGCGAGCAGAATCACCGTGAGCATTTCCATCAGGGTGACCCGCTCCGCGCGGTTCTGAAGAAGGTAGAGGAAACTCCGAAAGGCCCGCGGCTCGTGCTGAGCCGAGCCGACTCGCTGTTCGTTCGCGCGCTGTTCAAGCTCGAAGTTCCCGAGATTCAGCAGGGAATGGTCGAGATCAGGGCGAGCGCGCGTGAAGTTGGCAGCCGCACCAAGATCGCCGTCTTCTCGCGGGACGATTCAGTGGATCCGGTGGGCGCATGCGTCGGCCTCAAGGGGTCGCGCGTTCAGGCAGTGGTCAACGAGCTCGGTGGCGAGCGCATTGACATCGTGCCCTGGTCGGCCGATCCGGAAAGATTCGCCAAGCTCGCACTCGCTCCGGCACGCGTCGCCCGCGTGTTCAGCGATGCCGCGACCAAGACAATTCAGGCAATCGTGGATGAAGACCAGCTTTCACTCGCCATCGGACGCAACGGCCAGAACGTGCGGCTTGCCTCCGAGCTGACAGAGTGGAAGATCGAGCTGTACTCGAGCCGTGAATGGATGGAGCGTGGCAGCGACACGCCGATCTTCCAGCCGCTTCCAGGCGAGGAAGGTGCGGCAGACAGCGTGAACCCGCGTCTCTCCGCGATCGAGGGAATGGGACCGGCCACGGTCGCTGTCCTCGAGGAAGCCGGCTACCGCACGCTCGACGACATCATGGATCTCGAGCGCGAGGATTTCCTCCGGCTCGCCGGTATTGCTCCGGAAGAGGCTGATCGCCTGATGTCCATCATCAACGAGCTGACGACCGATGAGGCAGACGAGATCGTAAGCGTAGGTTCAGAGCCCGAAGATGCTGCTCCGGCTGAAGACGCCGAGGCGGAATCGGAGGAGCAGAAGTAGCGAAATGTCACCCGAATCCGCGCAAAAGATCGTCAAGTTGCTTGGGCTGGGCGCGCGGGGACGGCTTGTAGTGGTCGGTGCTGAGCAGGTAAGGGCAGCGGCAAAGAAGGGAAAGCTGGCTCTCGCGGTAGTTGCGAGTGATGCGTCGGAGAACAGTCGCGACAAGGTTCTCAGCGTGTTGAAGGCGAAGAACATAAAGGCAGTAGAAGGGATCAGCGCCGCAGAGCTGGGCGCGGCCTTTGGAAGGGATGCAACAGCGGCAGTTGGGGTGCTGGATTCCGCTCTTGCGAGAGGGATTCGTGAGGCGGCTGGGAGTTAAAGACGCGTTGTCCGTTATCCGTTGTCTGTTATCCGTTGGTTGAAACGGAAGACGGTCACGGAAAACGGAAAACGGAAGACGCAGTTCTGGCTTGACGGTGTGAAAATCTTTGGAGGCAGTACTTGAGCAAGTTGCGCGTTCATGACATGGCAGGGGAATTCGGGATTTCCAGTGACGAGGTGATGAACCTCCTTCGTCAGATGGACGTTCCTGTTCGTAACCACCTGTCCACACTTACCGACGACCAGATTGCGCGTGTTCGCGCCCGCTGGGAGAAGGAAAAACGCGCGCGCGCATCAGCGCCGGCCCCCACAGCTGCCCGGCGCCGCCGGGGAGCAGCAGCGCCCGAAGCAGCAGCTGCACCGGAAAAGCCGGCTGCACCTGAAGCAGGCGTTCGTCGCCGTCGCAAACCGGCCGAAGCTCCGCCGGCACCTGAGCCCGTAGCAGAGATTCCGGCAGTCGAGGAACCTGTGGCGCCTCCGTCCCCGCGTCGCACCCGCGCCGCGCAGCCGGAAGCAGCCGCACCACCGCCAGCGCAGGAGCCACCGGCTCCCGCAGCACCAGCTCCGGCGGCTCCGGTTTCGGCTCCAGCTCCGTCCGCGCCCGCTCCAGCTCCGGCAGCGCCACGCGCTGCGGCGCCAACGCCACCGCCGGCAGAACCGCAGACTTCGTCACATGGCGCCCAGCCGCCGGAGCGCGCTCGTCCGCGCCCCGTCGTTCCTGGTGCACCGCGTCCTCGTCCAGTCGCGACTGGTGCTCCTTATGCCTCACCGCGTCCGGTCGCCAGTGCGGCGCCCGGAGCCGGCACTTCAGCGAGGCGCGATGAGCGCACCGGTGGTGGCGGTACAGGCGGTGGTGCGCAGACCGGCGGACGTCGCGAAGATCCCCGTCGCGGCAAGAAGGGAAAGCGCGGCTCGGTAGATCAGGAAGCAGTATCGGCAAGCATCTCCAAGACGATGACGGCCATTCGGGGTGCGCCCGGCCGTCGTGGTGCACCGCGTCGCTCGGAAGACAACCGCGAGGAAGCGGCAGCAGCGCGTGCAGCCGAAGTCGAGCGCGAGAAGAAGCTCGTTCGCGTCAACGAATTCATCACGGTCAGCGAGCTCGCCGAAATCCTCAAGGTTCCGGCGACCCAGATCGTTGGGTTCGCATTCAAGAATCTCGGATTGATGATCACCATCAATCAGCGGATGGACTTCGACCAGATCGAGCTCATCGCGAGCGAGTTTGGATTCCAGGCCGTGCGCGAGGCGGAGTATGCAGCCGAAATGGGTGAGGAGCAGGCGCCGGACGACGTATCGACTCTCGAGTCACGCCCGCCGGTTGTCACCATCATGGGTCACGTTGACCACGGCAAGACGTCGCTGCTCGATTACATCCGGAAGGCAAACGTCGTTGCCGGAGAGTCGGGTGGGATCACCCAGCACATCGGTGCCTACCACGTCACGCTGCCCAATGACAAGCACATCACCTTCCTCGACACCCCTGGCCACGAAGCATTCACGGCCATGCGTGCGCGCGGAGCCCAGGTAACCGACATCGTCGTTCTCGTCGTTGCCGCGGACGATCAGGTGATGCCGCAGACCATCGAAGCAATCTCGCACGCGAAGAACGCGGGCGTTCCGATGATCGTCGCCATCAACAAGATCGACGTTGCCGGCGCCAACCCCAACAAGGTGAAGCAGGATCTCCTGCAGCACGGAGTAGTCCTCGAAGAGTTCGGCGGAACCACGCTGGCATCCGAGATCTCCGCCAAGAAGGGAACGGGAATTCCCGAGCTGCTCGAGCAGATTCTGCTCCAGTCTGAAATTCTGGATCTCAAGGCCAACCCGAATCGTCGCGCAGTCGGCAGTGTCGTCGAGGCGCAGCTCGATCCAGGCAAAGGTCCTGTCGCAACAGTGCTCGTTTCCAACGGCACCCTGAATGTCGGCGACGACTTCATCTGCGGAATGTTCTCGGGCCGCGTTCGCGCGCTTCTCGACGAGCGTGGCAAGCAGGTCAAGTCCGCAGGGCCGGCAATCCCTGTGCAGATCCTCGGTATCGGCGGCGTTCCAATGGCCGGCGATCCATTCCTCGTGGTCGAGGACGCTCTCGAGTCGCGCGAAATTGCGCAGCGTCGCCAGCGTCTGGACCGTGAAGCCAAGAGCCGCAGAACGTCGCGCAGCGCTGTCGTGACTCTCGAAGAGTTCATGTCATCCACTCCGGGCGGCGAGCAGCGGACGCTTCGCATCATCATCAAGGCAGACCAGGGCGGTCCGGCAGAAGCACTTGCCGACGCGCTGGCTCAGCTCTCCAATGAGGAAGTCTCGGTCGAAGTCATTCACCGCGGCGTGGGATCAGTCACGGAGAGCGACATCCTGCTCGCGCGTTCCTCAGGCGCGATCATCATCGGTTTCCACGTGCGTCCGGACAACAATGCCCGGGCATCGGCGGAGCGCGAAGGTGTCGAGATCAAGCTTTACAAGGTCATCTACGAAGCGGTCGAGGATGTACGCGCGGCACTCGAAGGTCTGCTTCGCCCCGAGGAGCGCGAAGTCGTGCTCGGCGAGGCGGAAGTACGCGAGCTGTTCAAGGTTCCGAAGGCGGGTGTCATCGCAGGCTGCTCGGTTCGCAGCGGCGTGATCAACCGTCAGGGCCGCGCACGCGTGATTCGCGACGGTGTGGAGATTTACGACGGAGAGATCAGCTCGCTCCGCCGCTTCAAGGACGACGCCAAGGAAGTTCGCGAAGGCTTCGAATGCGGTATCGGCATCGAGAATTTCAATGACATCAAGATCGGCGACGTGATCGAGTGCTACCGGAAGGAACAGGTAGCGCGCACGCTCACGCCGACGGCCGCTGCGCAGTAACCGGCGCGCCGACCGGGTCTCTGAAGCGATTCGGGAAGAAGTAGCAACCTTTCTCACCGAGTCGGCCAAGGACCCGCGCATCGTCGGCTTCGTGACGGTGACAGGGGTGGACGTCTCACCCGATCTCCGTCACGCCCGCGTCTTCGTGAGCGTGCTCGGAACCGAGGAAGAGAAGCAGAAGACGTACGAAGGACTGGAGAGCGTTACCCCGCACATCCGGCATCGTGTTGCTCGCGCAATCCGCCTGCGCGTCGCGCCGGATATCGTGTTCAAGGTTGACGACACCGTTCAGCGCGCCGCTCGCATCGAATCGCTGCTCGCCGAGATCAATGCGGGAAAGCCCCGGGCGGAAGATGCCCCCGAAGACAGCGAGTAAGCGGGAAGGATCAAACCAGGCCGAAGGAATGCTCCTGGTGGACAAGCCGGCCGGAATCACATCCCACGATGCAGTGCAGATCGTTCGGCGCGCCTATGACCAGCCCAGCGTGGGCCACCTAGGCACCCTCGACCCATTCGCGACAGGGCTGCTCGTCATGCTGCTCGGGCGCGCAACCCGACTCGCAACTTTCATCGACGGCGATCCCAAGGTTTACGAAGCCGTGATCGCATTTGGTGACGAGACGAATACCGATGACCTCACCGGCGCGGTAGTAAGGAGCGCGGAGATTCCGGACGAAGCCACGGTCCTGGAAGCAATACCCTCGCTCACCGGCGAAATCGAGCAGACACCTCCCGCATTCTCCGCCAAGCAGATCGATGGCAAGCGCGCCTATGTTTCCGCTCGAAAGGGTGAGCTGGTGGAGCTGAAACCCGTCGTCGTAACCGTCTTCGACTGGGGCACGCCCAGGTACGCTGCAGGCGAGCTGAAGACTACCATCGCCTGCAGCGGCGGGACCTACATAAGATCGCTCGCGCGTGACCTCGGCCGCGCCGCAGGCAGCGCCGCGCACCTTCGCGAGCTGCGCCGCATTCGGAGCGGCGAGTTCCACATAGCGAACGCGGTAACGCTGGATACCATCAGGAACAGTCCGCCGCAGCTGATAACACTTCGCGTCGTTCCCGAATGGAGCTGACCACAATTCCGGATGCATCGGGGCTTCCTCCCGACGTGACCGGCACCGTAGTGACCGTGGGAACCTTCGACGGCGTGCATCGGGGACATCTGGATGTGCTCGGCCGCATTCGCGCACGTGCGTCCGCACTTGGCATGCGCAGCCTCCTGGTGACATTCGATCCGCATCCGCTCGAGATCGTGAATCCTTCGGCGGCGCCGCGGCTGCTGACCGTGGGCCAGGAAAAGCTCGAGGTTCTGGCTGAATCCGGCATCGATTTCGTGGCCATCATGAAGTTCACCGAGGATCTCGCATCCTATTCCGCGGAGCAGTTCGTCGAGCTCATCCTGCGCCAGCGGTATCGGATGAAGGAGCTGCTGATAGGCTACGATCACGGCTTCGGCAGGCACCGCGCTGGCAATGTGGAAGTTCTCCAGCAGCTTGGATTGCGGGACGGCTTCGGCGTCGAAGTCATCGGTCCCGTTTCCTCTCCCGCGGGCCAGCCGGTTTCATCGACATCGATTCGGCGGTCCATTGCCGGAGGAGACCTTGACCGGGCTGCAGCAGGACTGGGACGGGTGTATTCGGTGCAGGGAGTGGTGGTGCGGGGTGCGGGGCGTGGAAAGGGGCTCGGGTTCGCGACCATCAACCTCGGCGAAATCTCCTCGCGAAAACTGCTCCCGCCGGAAGGGGTGTATGCGGTTCGGGTTCAGACACCTGCAGGCGCCTTCGGCGGGATGGTGAACCTGGGCCCGCGCCCGACGTTTGGTGATGCCGCCACGACGCTGGAGGCGCACCTGTTCGACGCCTCGGGTGATTTTTACGACGCCTGCGTGCGCGTCGATTTCGTGAAGTTCCTTCGCGCGACTCACAAGTTCGCCAGTTCCGAGGAGCTCTCTGCGCAGCTCCGCAAGGATGAAGAACGCGCACGTTTTTCGTTGACTAGGACTGCATAGTCCGGTAACCTTATAGGCTACCCAAAAATCGTACTTTCTCCCTCGCAAGCAGCATGACTCTGAAGTCCAGACTTGCCCTGATCGCACTCCTGATCTTCGGATCGATATGGGCGCTATATCCTCGCACGACCGTCGAGCGCGTCAAGCGCAATGGCGTGTTCGTATACGA
>JAKFCC010000160.1:0-2487 GCA_036676795.1 Gemmatimonadota bacterium | reverse complement strand
TGTTAGAGCTTGCCCGTGACCAACTTCAAGGTGATCCCCGCATCCTTCGGGGAGATCCGGCCTACTACTCGGCACTTGCCGGCGAGCGTGAACGCCAACAGTCCGAACAGAACTCTCGAGCCCTGGGCGAGGCCGTCCCGCTTCGCCCAGGCAGGCTGCCCTAGCGTTCAAGCGGTCTCGCAAGCGGAGGGTTTCGAGACAGCCGACGAGTCGCGTTGGGTTGGATTAGCAGCGATGCGCGCCTAGGCGAGGAATACGATCGCGCACGTCGCGATAATCGCGCAGAAGCCGAGGAGCGACGGCGGGCCGGCCGACCAAGCGATGCGGCGCTGAAGCGCAAGGTCTGCACCAGCGCGCGAGAGGTCCCAACGCCAGCCGTAGCCGCCGTACGGAACGGGTGTTGTGATGTACACGAACGGCGCGTAGCCCAGCATTGCGGGGTACGCGATCAATAGTGCCCAAAGCGGGTTGCCTGCGGTGTGCGCTAGGTATCCCGACGCGGTTACGGCCGCGGCGTAACCGGCGAGTGCGCCAAGCGAGACTGCGAATGCGAGCACGCTAACCCCAGATTCCAATCGACGTAGTCTCTTCACCGACCAGCGTGCGAGATGGCCGCTGGTGTCGAGCTTCACGTCGCAGTAGAACGCCCACGCGAAGATCGTCAGCCCGACTCCAATGGACCACCATCCGCCACCGGTCATCGGCAGACCTCGCAACTCAGGCGGCAGTCAGTCATGACCACGACCCTAGTGACTCGCTTGGATCTGAACGCATGAACACAGCGGCATGACGCAGCGCATGCCCGCAACCGGAGGGTTGTGCGACACCGACTGGATCTGCCGATGACGCGAGGTTCGCCGCGACTAGGGTCGAGACATGACACGAACGGAGCCCTGGGTGCACGGCGAACTGCCATGGCTCTCCGGACCGCTCTATCGAGTGCGAGACAGTGCATGGCCGTTGGTCGATGACTTCCTGCGCCGGTGGAACTATCGCCGAGTGGAACTCGACGGACGGGCGATGACCTCCCAGTTCGACGCTCACGCCGAGTTGCACAAAGCATTCGCATTCCCAGACTGGTGCGGCCACAGCTGGGACGCGTTCAACGACTGCCTCGGTGACTACGTCGAGGAGCACAACGGCGCTCGCATCGCGGTCGTCTGGCGACACATTGAGGAAGCCGCCAACGCCGCCCCGGCGACGACTGCCGAAGTCGGTTGGGCGTTGTTGGACAGCAAGTTCGGGAACATGCCGACGCTAGCCCCCGGAACAGAATGGTCAGTGACGATGGACATCTTCGTCTTGGGCGCTGGTCCCGACTTCAACGGCCCCGGCTGATTCTGACAACCGGAGGTTTGCGAACACCGGGATTCGGGGTCTCGCCTAATCGCGCTTGTAAAGAGTCGCGGTCGCCCGGAGATCGTCTGCTACGGCCTTTGCCAGTGGATAGAGTCGCGCCACTTCGTCTTGCCACGGGTCTCTTGGAGCGTTGAAGTCCGCCGCCTTCGGGTTGAGCCACCAACCACCGTCTGGGAACTGCCCTCCTAGTTCGTTCAGGTCAGTACGAGTCCATCCTGTTCGTTGGAGAGACGCAGCCTGCTCTGAGCGTTCGGAGAAAGCGGCGGCGGTGTTCGAGTCGCCGTTCTCGGAGTACAACTGCGCCAACTCGCTACACAGGACTTCCAGGTCTGCGAGTTGAGACATGCGGTCCCCTTCTGTGAAGGGATGCTCCTGCTGCCTGCGCCAGAACCTCATGCAGCAATCATGCTCGTTCACACATCCCGGCCTCAAAGGGAGGGTTTCGGGCACACATCGAGCCCCCGTAGCTAGGCTCCGGGAATGCGACTGCTTCTCGGCCTTCTCATCGGTCTCGTCCTTGGCATCGGCGGCACCGCAGTCTGGTACGAGACCAGGAGCGATCAAGCATTCGAGGATCAACTCGACAAGTTGTGCTCCAGCAGCGAGGACGACCTTTCTGAGCGTGATCTCGACTTCGTAAAGGATCTTGGCTGCAACCCCGCCCTAACGGACTAGCGTTTGGCCGGGCCCGCAAATGGAGGGTTCTGCGACACCCCTCAGGAGTAGTCCTCGAACTCCCAGAAGCCAAGGCGACTGATCTTCTCCGCGACCTGCTGCCAGGTATCGCCGCTGGCGGCGCGGACGCGCTGTTCCAGGAAGTCACGAAGGGTGCGCTGGTCGAATCCTTCGAGGTTTACGACGAGATGATGGCGAGCGTCGACCAGCCCGATCTCGCGGCTCCTTCCTGCGAGCCACTCGGGAGAGCACACAGTTAGGTCGAACGACTCCTCGCCTGGTGAATCTTCCGGGCCGACGATCATGCGAACGCTGAACACGAATGTCTCTGGTGAGCCGGACAGGGTCGACGGGTCTGGCTCTTGGTCAAGCCTCTTGATCGTTGCTCGCACGGTCATGGAACAGATCCTGTCTGACCGACGCCGTTGTGGGGGCGCTGTTCTGAAAGGGAGG
>JAKFCC010000159.1:0-54036 GCA_036676795.1 Gemmatimonadota bacterium | reverse complement strand
CGCCTGCGCGCCGCGTTGGAGGCTGAGTGATGTTGAAACTGACGGCCACTTGTGGGCACTACGTCGATGGCCAGGGTTATGTGTATCCGCCCGTTTACATCCCAATCCGCAATATCTCTTTTGTATCCGTGACCGCGTGGGGCGCTACTCGGATTCACGTCGGAAGCGACGGGATGGTCGATGTGAAAGAATCACCGGAAGAGGTTGCCAGGCTGATTGATGAGTTAACTGGAGCTCCCCAATGATCTCGCGCCGCACGCTGTTCGCCCGTCTCTCGGCCGTTGCCCTGGCTCCGCTGGCGAAGTGGTTGCCGAAACCAGCGCCTGCCATCAAACCGACCGACGTCGTCGGATGGAAGAACTACGTGTTCACGATGGACCCAAACTCTAACGTGTGCCGCGAAAGCTACATCGTTTGGCATGAGGACCGGCTTTGGCTGGTGTCGCGCGATGCTCCGCCGAAAGAGGTTGTCACTCAGATTACCGAGAACTCGATCGACGGTACGATGACGTTGCACTGCTCGACGGAGGAAGCGTGATGCCCCTTAGATCTGGCCCGTGGACGCTTCACGAAACTTGCATCTCGGACGCGAAGGGGTATCCGCTCCTTGAGGCGGTGTGCGGTCGTGCTGGCAGCCCTGAGATTTCCGTTGACCCGGATGAAGCCCGCGCCATCCTTGCAGCCCCGGAGATGTACGCGCTGCTGAAGGAGATCGAGTGGGCGGGGAATAAGGTGGATAGCAACTTAGTCGATCACTGCCCTTGCTGCGGGTGCGTCCGGCCTGATGGCCATGCGACGTTTTGCCGCCTGGCCGCCGTGCTGAAAGCCGTGGAGGGAGAAGAAAATGCCTGACCCGCCCCCCCAAGTCGCCGGCATGGTCCCGAAAGGGGAGTGCCCGGCCTACGTTGACGCGATGTTGGCTCAACCATCTCGAGAGTTCTCGCTGTGGCTGAAGGCGCAGAACCTCTCGGTCGAGGATGCGCTGCCCAAACACCCTCATGTCGAGAACCAGCGTCGGTCGTTTGAGTCCCGCGGGCTGTGGGCGGGGGCTGAGGCGTGGATGATGCGTGAGCGGGAGTCGCTGATCAGCCGGACGTGGAACGTCACGAAGTACAAGAACGTGGCGAAGGAGATCTGCTGGCGGTTTGTGGATGCGCGGATGCGTGACGCGGCGCCGACGATCCTGCCTCCGGCCGAGACGATGAATTCGGATGATATCGAGTTCCTCCCCAAACACCTGAAGTGGGTGCTGCGCCATTGGGGGCTGTTTGGCGACGATGACGACCCGGGGCGAGTGGCTCTGGAGAAACAGTACGAGGAGGAGTTTCCTCCGCCTGGCTGGGAGGCGATCAACACGTTTCGGTACTGCCGCGCCGTCGATAAGAACGGTAAGCGGTACGGGTTAGAAAAGACGATGGAGAAGATCAGCGCGATCATCCTGGCGGCGAAGCGGAAGCCGGACGATGAAACCGAGCTCCCCAAGTCACGCGAGGAGCAGTCGATCGAGTCACTTGAGGAAGAACTTGCCTTTGCGGCGGAGGAAACGCGATGAATTTGAGTGAATCGCTTAAGCACTGTGACGAATTGACGATCCGTTACTACGATTCTCCGTTCAAGCGTTATGTAATCACGGCCCGACGAAATGGAAAGGAGGCGGAGGGATACCAGCTTGCGGAATTCGACAAGAAGCTGCTGCACAATAGCGGCGCATGTTTACTTATTCTGGCGAAAATGCTCGACACGGGTAATGAAGGCTTACTGAACGCATGGGAATCGGCCATCACCAGTACGATCTGGGGTTTATTGACTGAAGAGGAACGGCACGCCGACTACCTTGCCAAAACGGGTATAGGAAACCTAAAATCCTCCTAGGAACTGCGCAGCCCTCCCTGGCTTGTGCCCTCTCGTAAAGTCCGCTACGACGGCTCGCCGACCCCGCTGGTCGCCGCCGCGAAGTATTACCGGCATGTGCCGAAAGACGATGCGCGCCAGCGCAAGTTTCGGCTGAATTTGCGTCGCCGGTGCGTCCATGACGCGGCCTATCGCAAGCAGATTCTCAAGGCGTGCGCGGAAGACCCGCTCTTTTTCATCAACGTCTTCTGCTATCTCGTCGAGCCGCGCGAGCAGGAAGTCCGCCTCTTCAACACCTGGCCCCACCAGGATACGGTCATTGCCGAAATGGCCGCCGGCTGGGGCAAGCGGAACTTCGTCGGCGACAAGTCGCGCGAGCAAGGCGCGTCGTGGATCATGGCGGCCCTGTTCGTCTGGTCGTTCACGTTCGGCAGGGTCGCGCATCTCGGGTTTGGCTCGAAAGACGACGAGACGGCGGACGATCCAGACGACATGGGCTCGTTCGGGGCGAAGATCGACTTCCTGCTCGAGCGACTGCCGACCTGGATGAAGCCGGAGTACCGGCGCTCGACCTCCCGGCACACTTGGAAGCGAACCAAGAACGGGAAGGTGCAGAAAAACGGCAACTTCATCAAGGCGTTTTCCGCCACCAAGGGGATCGGTCGCGGCGGTCGGTTCACGGTGTTCTTCGTCGACGAGGGGGCGTTCTTCCCTGCAGGCAGCGACTACGAGGCGGAGGCTGGCCTGGTCTACGGCACGAACTGCCAGATTTGGTGGTCGACCCCCAACGGCAAGAATAACGCCTTCTACGACCGCGTTCACGGGAAGAACAACGCCACCCATTTGGTTCTGCACTTTTTCGACAACCCGATCCACGGGAAGGGGCGGTACACGACGACGTCGGGGCGTCTGCTGGTTCTCGATGGCGAGGCGATCGCCGGTTACGAGTACATCCTGGACGGGATGGAACGAACGCCCTGGGGGGACCAGCGCTGGCGCGACCATGGTGAGGATAATCTGTGGCTCGCGCGGGAACTCTACATCGACTACGGCGGGTCGAAGGGGCGGCCGTTCCCGGCGGAAGTGGTCGAGCGGGCGAAACTGACGTGCATGGCCCCCGTCTGCACGGGGATGCTGCTCTACGACTGGTCTCATCCTCAGAACGTGAAGGAGCTCGTATGGGTGCAGGGCGGCGGGTACAAGTTCGACCTGTGGCGGCGCGTCGACGACTTTGGCAAGATCCACGTCGCGGAGCCGGTCATCGGGGCCGATATCGCTTTGGGCAACTCCGGCGACCAGTCGAGCAATTCCGTGCTCTCTATCTGGGATGGGCTCAACAACGAACAAGTCGGCGAACTGGCCATTAACTCGCTGTCGCCGATCGAGTTTGCTCGGCTCACGGTGGCGGTCTGCTACTGGCTCAACCCCGCGGGCAAGACGTTCCTCATCTGGGAAAAGAACGGCGGCGCCGGCTCGACCTACACCGACGAGATGATGGCGCTGGGGTACGCAAACGTCTATTACGAGTCGACCGGCGGTGACGACAAGATCGTCACCAGCAAGACCGACCGGCCTGGCTACCATACGGCGAAGACCTCGCAAACGCTCATTCCGCTCCTCTCGGCGATGGAGCGTGGGGACGTGACGATCCATAGCCACCCGCTGGTCGCGGAGTGCGGCGAGTACGAGATCAACGACAAGAGCAAGTGGATTCATCCGCGCTCCGTCAACACCCGCGATTCGAGCGCGATGGGCGAGGGACACGGCGACCGGGCGATCGCTGCGGCGGTGGCGATGCGGGGCTTGCGCGAGCGGAAGCCGATGTTCTCCAAGCAAGCGCCGAAGGTCGATCCGCGGTCGTTTCGCGCCAAGATTGCGGCCGGGAAGGAACTGGAGCGGAAACGACGACGGCGACTTTCGCGGTGGTAGGCTTGACTTTTTGGCGGTTGGTTGTCTAAAGTTCGGTTAGGAACTGCGCAACAGCCCCGCTTGCGCATGGCCGCCGCTCTCTCGGCCAAAGAAATCGAACGTCTGCGCGACGCCAGCCAGGAAAACTACCGGCTGGCTGCTCCGCTGCGCAAGCTCCGCGCTGAAACGCTCAAAATCTACGCCGGGACCGACTTTCCCGGCCTCGACAGCGCCGACGACTACGCCGATCTCGTCAACCTGATGCGGGACTCCGCGCAGGCGAAAATCTACTCGATGGCGGCCAATCGGCCCCGTGCGCTCGTCTTGGCGCACGACCCAGGGCTTAAGGCCTGGGCCAAGAAAATCGGCCGCACCCTCGACGCTTACTCGAAGCGCATTCGCCTCGAACGTCCCTTGCAGCGCTGCGCTTTGGAGGCGTTTTTCGGCCTGGGCATCGCCAAGGTGGCGATGATCGACTCCCCGCACGTCGAGACGGGGGCCGCCCCGTTCGTTCGCCGCGGTCGGCCGAGCGTCGTCGATTGCACGATCGACCATCTCTGCTGGGATCTGGAGGCGACCGACTTCGACCTCTGCTCGTTCATCGCCGATCGGTATCGCGTGCGGCTCGATGAAGTGGTCGGCAACGACAAGTACCCAGAGAGCGTTCGCAAGGAACTCAAGGATCGCGGCGCCGAGCCGGTGATGGCGGCGCAGACGCAGGACTGGGCGGAGTCGATCTCGACCAACAACCTCACCGACTCGGCTCGGTTCGAGGATTGGATCTATCTGGCGGATTACTACATCCCCAGCCGCCGCTGCATCTACACGTTCGTGGTCGACGACGAGTTCCGGATCATCGGCGACAAGGCTTTGGCCAGCTTCGATTGGGACGGGAAGTCGACCGGCCCCTACAGCTTCCTGTCGTTTGGCCGCGTGCCGGGGAACACGAAGCCCTCGAGCCCCGCGCAGAACCTGCGGAAGCAACACGAGTTCATCAACACGATCTATCGCCGACTGGAAGACCAGATTGAGAACGCCAAGACGGTGTTCCAGTCGCTCACCGGCAACGAAGAGGATGCGATGCGCGTTCGTGACGCGCAAGACCTCGAAATCATCGTCACCAACTCGACGCAGCCGCTCAATCCGATGAGCTTCCCCGGCCCCGACCAGGCGGCCATGGGCGTGCTGTACCACCTCCTCGACATGTACGGCAAGCGGTCGGGCAACCTCGACCAAAAGCTCGGCCTCGGCCCCTCCGCCGATACGGCGAAGCAAGAGGGGATGATCGCGGCGTCGAGCGGCGCCGCCGAAGCGGCGGACAACGCGCTCTTCATCGGGTTCGTCCGCGAGATCATGGTCGAACTAGCGGGCGTCTTGTGGCGCGACGCCGAAACGCATTTACCGATGACGCTGGCCATTCCTGGCGCCGGCGTGTCGGTGATGGACGATTGGTTTCCGTCGTCCGTCGAAGGGGCGCGCAAGGGCGAGTTTGAAGACTACGAGATCGACATCGAGCCGTACTCGCTGGCCTACAAGCCGCCGTCGCAGCGCGCCGAGGAACTGCGCATGCTCTGGAACGAGAGTATGCCCGTGTGGCAACAGATGGCCGAGCAGGGCGTACAGCCTGACTTCGGCGAATACTACTCGCTCCAAAGCGCTTACCGCAACGCTCCCGAGCTGCGGGACATCTTCAAGTTCAATCGCCCGGCGCCGCCGAGCGGTCCCGCCGAGCCTAGCCGTGGAGGACTCAAGCCCGGCGGGCCGAAAGAGTACATCCACCGCTCGGCCGGACCGCAAGGCGGACAGGGGCAGACCGGCGACCGCGTGATGCAGTTGATGGCTGCATCGGCCGCCGACAACCGCACGGGGAACGTCTGATGAGCGACAAACTGCTCCCAAAGAAATCGAGCGTCCACAGCCAAAGCGTCGGGCTCGCCGTTTCGGACGTGCAGCAGGCGCACGAGCGTAATGAGTTTTTCCGTCAAAACGGCATCGCCGCCGAGCATCCCATCGGGAAAAACGGCGAGATCATGCCGCTCCAGTTCCGCGACCGCAACGGGCGGCGCGAGGCGCACCGCATCCTCGGGGTCTTCGATCGAGACGCCGGCTACGGGGATCACGGCGGCAGCTAAACCATAGGACCAATCATGTCAGTCGAAACCGAAGCCCCTGCGGCTACCGAAACCGCTGAAGCCCCGAGCGATTTCCAGGCGACGCTTGCCGCCGCGATGGAACGCGCCGACGCTGCGCCAGCCGAGGAGGAAGTCGTCGAAGGCGAAGAGGCGGAGCAGCCCGAGGGCGCGGAGGCCGAGGCTCCTGCAGCGGAAGCCGCCGCGGCCGTTGTCGATCCTCCGAAGGAAGAGCCGAAGCCCGTCGCCCCGGCGCTGTCGCCAGAATGGCTCAGCGAGGCGGTGCGACTGAACGTGCCGCGCGAGGTGCTGAAGTTCGCCAAGACGAACGAAGACGTCCAGGAGATGATCGTCGACTTCGGCGACCAGCCGGAGCCAGAGGCGACGCCGCCTGCCGAGTTCCCGATCGCCGCGGACGATTTTGACGCGACCGACCCGACCCACAGAGCGCTCAAGGCGATGTGGGAGCAGAACGTCAGACTTGACGCCGAACTGAATGCGATCGTGAAGGGAAAGAAGATTGAAAACAGTATCCGAGAGAATGAGGAGACGATGCGCATCGAAGGTCACTTCGACGAAGGTCTGAACTCTCTCGACATTCCCGATATCGGACCCCGCGGCTCCAGTGTGCGAAAGGCCGTCTACCCGCTCTTTCACGCATTGATGCAGAGCGCGCCGGGGGTTCCGTTGCAGGATCTGGCGAAGCGTGCTTACTACGCCACGTTTCCTGACGCTCTGACAAAGCAGGCGACCGCCGCGCAGTTGGAAGCCATCGCCGGCAACCAGCAACGCACGTTGGGCGCCGGACCGTCGAAGCCGCCGGCCGTCAAGCCGCCGACTCCGAGAGACCAATTCCTTGCCACGCTCGAAGCCGCCGACCGGCGCGCTCGAAAGCAGATGCAAGAGGCGGGTTAAACCGCTCCCCCAATCGCCAATAGAAAATTGCTCGCCAAGGAGTTGGTGCAATGCCCGTTCTCCCTAAAGACATTCCAGACGTAGTTTCCAGCTACCTGGCGTCGGTCACTCCGCAGAAGTACACCGACGTTGCTCGCAATCGGCAGTTCTCCACGTTTGCGGAGGATTTCGTCGACAACCCCGTGGTCAAGAAAGACACCAAGAAGGCGGTCGAGTACCGCATGGAGTACATGAACCGGGGGTACAACAACACCCGGACCAAGAGCATCGATTCGCCGGATGCGCCGAACCGCGGCAACGTGTCCACTTACGGCCTAATCAACATGGCCTTCCAGGACACGCATTACATCGTGAACAAGCTCGAGCCGGCGTTCGCTGGCGGGTCGCAGCAAGAGGTCGTCAATTACCTCGACATGCATCTGGTCAACATGTACGACCGGTTCTTCGAGTTCAACGACGACCGACTGTTCGTCCTGCCGACCTACCCGAACACGACCGACCCGCTGTTCTGGACGATCCCCTACTGGGTGTCGGCCGAACCGGGTTCGACCAACACGTTCGGGTTCCGCGGCGCCAACCCCGGCAGCTATACGGCGGTGGGCGGCATCGACCGCTCGACGGCAGCGAACGCCGGCCAGCGGAACGGCGTCGGCCGCTACGCCGAGATTACGCAACCTGACTTCTGCAAGCTCGCCGCCGAGGCGGTGCAGAAGTGCCGGTTCAAGCCGTACTACGGCGTGGCCAAGGCCCGCGCGACGGAACTCGGTTCCGACCAGAGGTTCCGGTTCTACTCCGACTTCGCCACCTGGCAGTCGTATCAGGACATCGCCTACGTCTCGAACGACAACATCGGCGAGGACCAGGGGAAGTACCGGGGAGGCAAGCAAGCCAACTCGAACGTCTTCATGTCGAACAGTTGGGTCTGGGTTCCCGACAAGCTAGACAACGGCAGCGAGACGGCGGTCATCGGCTCCGGCTACTTCTACGGGCTCGACTTGTCGACGTGGGAACTTCACCACTACGGCGACTGGTTCATGAAGTTCGAGAAGGACGCGATTCGCCTGGAGGACAGCCACAACATGCTGATCTCCTGGATGGAAGCGCCGTTCCAACTGGCGTGCCGCAGCGGTCGCAGCAACTTCGTTCTTACCCCGCAAGCCTAACCGCTTGTGCGTTTCCTGACTTAACCTGAAAGGGCAAACAGATGAACTTCGCGCTTCAGACTGAGTCCAACGCACGCGGTTGGACCAGCGACATTTTTCGGCATTTCAACCGGGAGTCGAACCTGTCCGACAATGCGTTTTACGCAATGGACAAGGTCATCGACTTCCACGAAAACGCCGTGGGCTCGGCCGGCGATTACACGCTGACCCAGGCCACGCAAGGGACGTTCGCGCGTGACGCGACCGTGCCGAACATCGGCGTCTGGTTGCTCGATTGCAACTCGTCGACGGACAATCAGGGGGCGAACCTGCAGTGGGTCGCCCTGCCGGTGGCGGTGACGGCGACGAACATTCTCGGCTTTGAGGTTCGCCTCAAAGCAGCCGACATCGCCACGGGTCCGCAGTTCTTCGCCGGCGTTCACGCCAGCGATACGACGATCATCGCGTCTGGCGCGATGGACGGGGCCGCCAGTTCCTACGCAGGCTTCAAGAGCCTGACGGACGACAACGTCGTGTTGCCGGTATCGGCCGACAACGTAGCGGAGCAGGCGGGAGCGACGGTCCACACGCTGGTCGACGACACCTATGTCCGGTACGGACTCTTGATTTACAAGCGAGAGTACGTCGCGTTCTACAAGAACGGCGTGTTGGTCACGACGCATACGACCCGGATTCCGGCCGCCTCGGAAGTGATGTACCCGTCGTTCGTCTGCCAATCGGCCGGCACGACCGACCCGATCGTTCACCTCGACGCCTTCCGCATCGCGGTGAACAACTAGAGTCCCCCCGTCTCGCGGCCGGGGGAACGCTCTCCGCCCCCGGCCGCCGTTTAAGGAGTCTTTTGTGGGCGATCGCCAGTTCAACGAAATGGATCTGCGCTACCTGAAGTCCATGCGGGCTCCGATGGAAAGCGAGCTATTTCAGAAGATGTACTTCGCCAAGCGCGACGTTTGGGAGCGCATGCACCCCAGCGGAGCGCTGCCGAGCGCTAACCTACTCGATCTGGTGTGCGACGCCGAGCGGGCGATCGCCAAAGAAAAGGCCGACGCCCTGTCCGCCAAGCCTGCGAAGAAACTTGAGAAAGTCGCCTAGTGGCCGCCAACACTCTAGCTTTTGGATTCTCGGACTTCCAATCGGGGGTGGCGCTGGCGCTTGGCTGGAATCCTACGGCGGCAAGCTGGACGTCGGCGCAGACCAACGCGCTCTGGCCGCGCATTAACAAGTTGGCAATGACGCAGGCGTACTACCCTGATCCGCTCGACGGCGAACGGGTGGGTCATAGCTGGAGCTTCCTCCACCCGCGAGGTTCGCTGACGCTCAACGTCCCGTATTCGACGGGGACTGTGACGATCGTGGCGGGCGTCGCGACCCTTGCCGGCGGAACGTGGCCTAGTTGGGCGGCGGCCGGCGACTTGTGGGTCGGAACCGGGCGCTACCCGGTGAATACGCGCGACAGCAACTCTCAGATCACGCTGGTCGATACGTCGGTCGCGGCGAGCGCCGGCACGTCCTACGAGTTAATTCAGCACGCCTACGATCTGCCGAGCGACTTCGCGCGGATGCAGTCTAACGCCCTGACGTTCCGCCGCGACCAGACGGCGTGCGGCACGATCCCGCTGGTCCATCCGGTCGACTTGATGCGTAGCGACCGCGACGGCAGTGAGGGAACGCCGACCAAGGCGGCGGTGACGCCGGTAGCGCCCACGGCGACAGATGACGCCCGCTGGCAACTGCAGTTCGCCGACCCGATTCCAAACCAGGCGTTTGTCGTCGAGTACGACTACGAGGCGAGCCCGCCGCTGCTCGACGGGACGGGGGTGAAGGTCTACCCCTACGGCGGCCCCCCGTTCTCGCGGATGTACTTGGCGAGCTACATCGACGCCGCGTTCCAAACCATCCGCGACAGCTTCGAGATGCACGGGGCGTTTTTGGAAGCATTGCGTCAGGCGGTGATGTACGACCGCGCCGCGCACGCGCCGCACACGCTCGGATTCGGCAAGCGCAGCAAGGGCTCGCGCACCGTCGACTACCAGAAATACCGCGTCTCCAGCTATCGCGGCTACGACTTTACCGAACTTACCACCTAACTCTACGGAGTCGCCATGAGCACTGGACATCGTTTTCTCACTGACTACGGCAAGGCGATTAGCCCCGGCGGCGACTACGTCATCGCGCCTCCGTCGTCCGGCGACACGTTTGTGCAACGGGGCATCGCGTTCGGCACGTCGACGGTCGGCGCCGGCACTTACAAGCTGCCGGATAACGGGTTGCCGATGTACGTCAAGGCGACCGGGGCGGTGACGATTCAAAATCAGGCGTCGGCTACGGAAGCGACTCTCGGCAGTGGCGACATTGGACTGTTCATTCCAAATACGTCAACAACTTGGAATGTCTCGGTCTTCTCTGGATCTCACACCTCAGACGACGAAGCCGGTTCTATTTCGACCGATCTCGGCGACAGCGGGGTAACAACAGACGTTGAGAGTGTGAGCGGCGCCCTCAACGCCGTCTTCGCCGAGGTTGGCGTCAAACACGTCGACGTTCCGCTGCCAATCCTACGCGAAGTCTCCACGATGGCGGTCGGCAATATCGCCGCCATTGGCGGTTTGCTGGCGAGTGACACCACGCCGATTCTCGGGCCGATTAACGGCGCCACCGCCGGCTGCCAGCGCGTGTCGTGGGCGTCGTCAAATAACGATGTCGTGATGTTCCAAGTCTCTCTGCCAGACAACCTGGACGATACGCTCGACATTACGCTCGGGGCCCGCATCGCCTCCGGCGGAACGACTAACGCGGTCGGATTCACGGTCACGAGCTATTTTGGCGAAACGGGCGCCGCCGTGTCGGATACGACTGGCACGAACCAGACGGCCACCTACTCGACGGTGACGGCAACGATTGCGGCGGCCGACGTTCCGGCAGGCGCTCGCACGATGACAGTCACATTGACGCCCGTGGCCCACACGACCGACACCTGCAATCTGACGGCATTGTGGCTGGAAGTGCCGGTGACCATCAACGGATTCTAGTCTTCGTCTTCCTCTTGGGGAGCGGAAGGGGATCGCGGCAGTTCGACGTACCTGTCGACGTGGCCATCCAGAAACAACGCGAGTACGGCTTCATCATGGACTTTGCGAGGATCGAACACGATCGGAACGTCGACCGACGCCAAGCCGGTTTCGTTCATCGCGTAGTCGCGAGTGGAGCCGTGGAATCGCTGCGAGTAGATGGCGAGGAACGGGTAAGCCGTGTCGACGACTTCAACGACCTCGGGGCACTTGAGATAGACGGGGCCGTTGGGGTTGATCGCCGGCATCCGCCCCTTGCCGCTGGTGTTCTGAGTGATGTAGACGCCGAACTCGTGGAGGTTGTGTCGACACTGGGCTTCGCGCGCTGCCGCGCGGCCCGCCTGCAGTGCCGGGAGCAACAGACCTGCCAGCAGCCCTAGGACGGCCACGACGACCAACAACTCGACAAGTGAAAAGCCACGGCGCATGGACGCATTCCAATCTCCGGGCGGCGTTAAGTCAATGAAAAACTCCTAAATCCAACGGTCTTTGGGGCAAACGCCCTAAAGTTTTGAGTGTGCCGCAGGCCAAGCCATTCACGATCACCTTTCCTTTGGGGGGGCTGGACCGACAGTTCTCGATCCAGGGGCAGCCGCCGTTCACGACGGCCGCGTGCCTAAACGTCTATCCGATCGACACCGGCACGGGCCGCGCCCGCGGCGGGGTCCGCCCAGTCCTGAAGTCGCTTTCCACGACGGGCGCGGCGCCGTACCACTGGCAGCCTATCAGCTATCTCGACACGACCGTCAAGGAAGGCATTCTGCTCTGCAATGCGGACGGGACGTACTCGAGCGTCGACGCCGCGACTTGGACGAACCGGATCGCCACGAACCCGGCGTCGTCGCTGGCGTCGTGCGCCGTCTACAACGGGATGATCTACCAGGCGTCCTCTGGCGCCGCCACGCGACAGGCGACCGTCCTGGGTGCGTCTGAGGCGAACCTGTCGAACGCTGGCGGGGGAACGGCCCCGACCAACTGCGGCATTGTGTGGGTGCATCAAGACCGTCTCGCGCTCGCGGCCAAGAGCGATGCGCCGCATCAGATTTTCATGTCGGCGGTTGGCGATGCGACCAACTGGGATTACGCCGACGCGACCTCTGGCGGCGCGTGGACGAACACCGGCGCCGAAGGCGGGCAGATCGGCCACGCCGTCATCGCGGCGATCAACCACAACTACGACATCTCCCTCATCGGTTCCGCCCGCTCGATCTACGCGGTGCTGGGCAACCCGCGCGTCAGCGGCACGCGCCGCGTCAGCGACTCGATCGGCCCGTTGAACAATAACTGCTGGTGTAAGGGCATCGATGCGAACGGCGACAACAGCACGTTCATGCTGACTTACGACGGCCTCTACATGATTCCGGCCGGCGACTACTCGAAGCTGGTGAAGCTCTCGAAGAACAAGGTTCCGGTGGAGATGACCGGGACCAACATTGCGGCTGGCGACGTGGCGTGTATCGGCTTTGACGGCATGTGGTCGGGACTCTACATCACGATCAATCCCAACAGCGGGAGCGACGTGAATTACTTCTACCATATCCCGACCGACAGCTATTGGCCGCTCGCGCTGCCGATTACGCCGCAAGTCTACGCCACGTTCCCTGCCGTCCAAACGTCGGTGCGATCCTCGATCCTGCCGATCGGCTCCAACGGGAGCGTGCGACAGTTCGACAATGCGGAATTGCAAGGCGGTTCAAACGAGAGCATCGACAGCTACCTGCTCTTGGGGCCGATTCGATTAAGTAGCGCCGACCGCGAGGGAATGCTGACGGCGCTCACGGCGGCGCTGGCGACCGGCAGCGAGGCGGTGAACTGGGAAGTGTACTGCGGCGACACGGCGGAAGAAGCGTACACGGCCGCGATCGCCGCTAGTTCGCCAAACTTCACAGGCACGGCCTGGACGTATTCGAGCGGCCGACACTTCAACTACTGGCAGCATCCGCGCGTTCGCGGGGCGTACTTCTATCTCCGCATCGCCGACGTGGCCAACGAAAGGTGGCTCATCGAAGAGATCATCGGCGAGCGCGCGGACGCCGGGCGCAGGAGGGTCGGTTAGATGCCAGCACCCTCAAGCAGCAATGGGCTGTCTCTCGGCCGTCCAGTGATTGACCTGTCACTGATACAAGACCCTGGTGCGCGTATCTGCTTTGAGAAGCTACTGGAGACGCTCATCGGCATGGGCTGGGCGTGCGGCGCTCGAGATGGCGATAACGTCTATCAAGCCGTCTACGCGCAGTCGGACGGAATGGGCGCTCATATTCTCTATGGCGGCAAACCGGCTGACCCGATGAACCCCGACGTGCTGGTCGTGAGCGCGTCGGGTTCGGCGACAGTCATTTGGCAGGATGAGGGGTCGACGGTCGCTACCTACGGGACGGTGAGTTTCGAGGGCGCCGGCGTCACGGTCACTGACGGCGGAACGAAAGCCATCGTCACCATTCCCGGCGGTGGGGGCGGCGGAACCTACACTGAAGGCGATGGCATCGACATCGACGGCTCGAACGTCGTGTCGGCCGAGTTGGCGACCAATCGCGGCCTGGAGTTTGACGGCAGCGGCCTCGCCGTGAACATCGGCGACGGCCTTGAAATGTCGACGAACGACATCGTCGTCAAGGCCCACACCTACATCGACGTGACCAGCAATGGCGTGGCGGTCGACTTCACGGAAGTCGCGTCGTACAGCGGCGCGAGCGACCAGTACCTCCGCAATAACGCCGGCACGTTTCAGTGGGCGACTCTGCCTTCGTCTGGGGCTCCAGTTGCAGGCACTTACATCGACGTGTCGGGGCAAACAGTCAGCGTCGACCTTACAGAGGTCAGTGGCTATGATGCCGCAAAAACTCAGATTCTTGGCCATCAGTCTGGCACGTTTTCACTCAAGACCATGGCAGAGTGGATGGCGCTGCAGCCCGGCTACGTGCTCGGCAGTAAACAAACGTATGGCAAGGACGCAGGCGGCACGGCCGAGTGGCAAACGGACGGGATTTGCTAACAATGAGTCTCTGGCACAACGACGCGACGAGCAACGAACGCATTCGCAAGTTCATCATTGCGCGCGATGGCGATCAAGTGTCGGACTTGCCGTTTGAACTTAAAGAGCGTCGCGTGTCGATGGGGCATATCCTGGCAGACGTTTGCCCGTGCGACTTTGACATCCAGTTTTATATGTTCGACAATACGACCGATGAGCTAGAGAAGTGGGGCGTCGAAACAAACGGAACGCAAAACCAAATATGGGTTGGCGACGTTTGGGGTTTCAGCTACGCGCCGCTGACTATGCTCAGCTTCCAGGGATACGATGGGTCTAAGGAAGTAATTTACCTCAGTTCCGGAGGCAAGTCGGGAGGCGGTGCCGTAGGCACTGACGAGTTTCTGAAAGCTTATAGCGGCGACACCGGATCGCTACTCTGGGCGGTCACGGCGAACGACTTAATGACAGCGTTTGGGTGGGGCGGAGTAGCGACGGCCACGATTAGCATTATTGCCGTCAGAAACGGAGGCGGCGTCTACATTTCGGGCACTGAATTTGGGGTTAGCTTCAAAATTGCAATCGTCGACAGCGGCGGGACTGTCAGTAAAGTAAGCACGGTTGCGAACGCCCATGCCGAGGCGCGATTCGCAGGCACGACCACTAAGAGCCATATCGGCGGATACTTAATTCAGAGTCCCGATAATCCAGCCACGGCGCGACTCCGCTTCATCGAAGAGGGCGGTGCGAACCTTACGCAAAGAACGGAATGGCCAAGCTCGTACTTGTTTCACGACTCAGACACAGACGGCGACGTCTATACTTCCTCTCTTTCGTCAGTAAGCAAATGGGATGTAGACGCCAATTCCATTACCGCCAATCACTGGCCGACCTCAACGTCCGGTGGTCGTGATAGGAGAATTGCCCTGCCGCTCAAGTCGTCTTTTGGGTCTTCGCTGTCACCCGAGGATTCGGCCGACGCCGCTGCTCCGAATCGCCCGTACATTCTTCTGAGCGACGACCACGGAACTGGCGTGTTTCGCCTGTCACTGTATTCCAGCTTCGGCACGGAACTCTGGCGGGATTTGCAAGGCAGCGCCGAATGTTATGAAGGAACGGACATTCTTCTCCAGTCTGCACCAGACGCCATTCGCTACAACGAATACGGAACGGAAGTAAGCCGCATTCCATTAAGCACGTCGGTTTCTGGGAAGACTTTTATAGATTACATCGGCCATGTCGCCCAGGTTGGGTAAAATTGCTTGACGCCCTCAAGAGGAAATAACATGACCGCCAAAGAACTCAAGCGCCTCCGCGACAAGTCGCGCGAACTCTACCTACTGCGGAAGCGGCAACTGCAGCAAGCGGCCGGGACCAACAAGATGGGATCGAGCCCCTACTACCAGGGGGGCACCGGTCCCAGCGGCCACGACGCCGGGGGGATGCCGATCGGTCCGCGACCGAACTTCGCTGGAGAATACAACGTGAAGTACGGCGTCGACCCGTCGCCCGCGGACGTGGCGGCCTACGTCGAGTCGACGGGCGGCGACCCCTACGCGGCGAAGTTGAAGAAGGTAATGGAACGCTCCAAGAGCGACAAGAGCCGCGAGGCGCTGCGGCAGCGACTGCAGCAGTCGGCCGGCGCGCAGACGTCGTCGCAGCAGTCGGTGGTCGACCAGATGCTCGGCGACGTGAAATCGAAGATCGACGAGGCGAACGCCGCCAACGACTTTCGCTACGAAGAGGTGAAGGGCAACAACGAAGCCCTCTACGGCCGCGTCATGGGCGAGGTCGACAACTGGGGAGGCGTCCAGTCGCAACTCAACGAGGAACGCGCCAAGGAGTCGCTGAGCGAGCAGAAGGCCTATCTGGCGGCGCGTGGATTGTCGAACAGCAACGTCCTGCCCGCCTTCCAGGCTCGAAACGACCGCGACCTAGCGCTGACCCAGCAAGACCTTAGCGAGCGCAAGAGCGCTCGGCAACTGGGCTACGACATCGACCTGACGAACAACTCCAATGCGTTCATCGAGCGCCGCAACGATATCGCGCCCGACATGGCCCCGTACTACAACATTGCGATGCAGTACGCCAAGAGCGGGGCGGGGCAGCAAGCGGCGCCGCTGCCTGGGAGTCGCCAGCCGAAGCGGGGCGGACGGCGTCCTAGCGCGGTGAACGCCTTGCTGGCTTCGCGGCGGGGGGCTCAACTGCAGGCAAGCGTCGGCAACGCCTACAGCGGCGCGCTCACTCCGCCGGCCTACTACACGGGCCCGGCCTATGCGAGCAACCGCTACCCGACGCGCCGTTCCCCTGAAGAGTACGCGGCCGTCGCCGCCAGTCGCAACGTACCAGGTCGGCAACTGCTGCCGACCTACCAACGACCGACCTCTCCGCTCCAACTCCCCGGCGGCCCGCCGCAAGGGATGGGGCCTTACTACGCATAGGAGCCAAACCATGTACTACGATCAAGGCGGGCTGCCTGCGGGCAATCGCCCTACCGGAGTGATGGGCGCTGTCCCTTACACGCCGAAGCCTCGGCCGCCGAAGCCGACCTACATGCCGCCACCGCCCAAGCCGAACCCGAACGCCTACACGCCGCCGCAATTGAACGGCCCCGGCCAGATGGTCATGCCCAACTACCAGGGGATGTACGGTCAGCAGCAGGCGGGCGGATACGGCCAACAGCCGGGGTATGGCCAGCAGCCGATGTACGGCCAGCAACAGTTCCCGTGGATGCAGAAGCGTCGCTTCCCCCCTCGAGCCTACGGCGTTGGAGGAATGGGCGGCATGTATGGCATCGGCGACCGCGACATCAGCGGCAACTCACCCGGCGAGTGGGACTATCGGCAACCGCAGCAGCAGAATTACGCCCCCATGTACGCCCGCTAGGAGCCCGCCGTGGCGATCAATCACGTTTACGCGCCCGACCCGCAGTTCGCCGCGCAGGCGATCAGCCAGGCGGGCGGGGCCGAGTACCAGCAAGGCCAGCAAGACCGGCTGCGCGCCATCGAGCAGTTCAACGCGCAGCTAGAACAGCGCGACCGCGAGTTCTACGATCAACTGGCCTACCAGCAGGATTCGCAGGCGCTGGGCTACGCGACGAATCAGGACCAACTGGCCCTGCGAGCCTACGAAGGCGATCAGAACCGAATGGCGGGCCTCGCCGAGTCAGAGATGCGGAGCCAGTATGGCCTGGCCGATACGGCGCTCCGCGGCAACCTGCAGGCGGCGATGCAAGGCCAGCAGACCGCAGGCATGATGGCCCGCGACATGCAGGAGACGCGGCTGAAGCAGGCAATGAGCGAGCACGACGCCATCCAAAAGGCGTGGCTCGACGGCGAGCATTTTACTTCCGACGACCAGTTCAAGCAGGCCAAGAGCGCGTGGGAGAACAAGTGGGGGGCGCTTGGCTTGACCTGGGGGCTGCCCGATCAGATTGCTCAGCAGCAGGCGCAGCAAAACGATGCGATGAAGGTGGGGCAGATCGAAACCTCATTCTTCACCAACCCGATCGACGGCGCTCCGCTCATCGCCGAGGGGGCGGTGCAGTCGATGCTGGAGCTCGGAATGGAGCCGAAGGAGATTGCGACGATCGGGGTGAAGATGCAGGCGGAGGCGCGACAACGGGCGGCGCTGCAGCAGAAGGAAAAACTGGAGGAGATTGCGCGTCAGAGTGAGATCGCCAACATCGAGCGTGACGACGCACTTAGCGCCCAGAAGTTCCAGCATACGCAGACTGCGCACGAACAGAAGATGGCGTTCGACGCCGAGCAGGCCAAGCAGAAGCTGATGATGAATGCCGTCAACAGCTATCAGTCCGCAAAGCTGAAGTGGGCCGCGGAGAAGAACAAGGCGTTCGACGCGGAGGGGAAGGCGGCGCTCGGTCCGGAACCAAAGCTCGAGGACTTCATGCTGCCGGAGATGCAGGAGCAGCAAAGCGGGCCCCCTGATTGGTATATCAAACTCCCTGTCGGCGCTGAGTACACGGCGCCGGACGGCACCAAGCGAATCAAGGGGCAGTGATGGCCGACTGGTGGGCAAACGACGCCGCTGTGGGGGGCACGGCAACTGCCGGCAACTGGTGGGAGAAGGATAAGTCCGCCTCCGCGGAGTACGACGCCATCTACCAAGAGATCGGCGCGAGAGTCGACCCGGCCGACTATGGCCCAATGAAGGACGTGCTGACTCAAGACGAGTTCGGCAACGTCCAGGCGGACCCCGCGCAGTACGAGCAACTTGCCCCCGAGCAGCGAAGCGCCGTCAACGAAGTGACTGTCGCGGCCAACCAAGGCGCAGGCTCGCTCCAGCAGGGGTACGAAAAGTTCTTCACCGACGCCGCCGATCCGGAATCGCCCGACAATTTCATGTACGGCAAGGTGAAGGATCAGGCCTCCACGCGAGCCTCTTTCCAAGCGATCGCCGGACTTGGCCAGCAGATCAAGGAAACCTATCAGCGATTCACTGGCGACGGCGAGGATGCCAACGCGACCAACCGCGCTGGCGAAGCGATGCGCGGCTCGCTCGACGAACTGGCTGGCGGCTCTGATATGGAGAGGAACGTCCGCGGCGCCACTGAGTCAACGCTGAAGTCGCTGTACGCAGGTCGCGCCGGCGGCTTGCCAGGCATCATCGCCTGGGCGACTCAAGGCGCATACAACGACGCCAAGACCGAAGCCGTCGACTCGGGGATGTCCGAAAGCGAGGCGACGAAGTACGCGCTCGGTCAGGGGGCGATCGAGGGCGGCGTCACCGCTCTCTTCCAGATGATGGGCTTCGGCGGCACAGAGAAGCTGCTATCCGGCAACGCCAAGTGGCAGGGGGTCAAATCGTTCGTGGCCGGGCTGTTCGGGGAACAGGCGGAGGAGCAGACGATCGCGTTCGCGCAGATGGCCCTGGAAAAGCTCGGCGACGTGGACAAGACAGATCTCACTCCCGAACAGGCCGTGCAGGTGGCGTCCGACACGATGATTCAGACGGCGCTCGGGTTCGGGATGGCGCAAGGGATCTCGACGGCGACGCAGTTCGTGGAGAAGCCGACCGTCCGCAATGCCAAGGCTGCCGGCGTCGACCAGTTCGCGAAGACGGCGAAGGAGCGTCGGGATCTGGTAAAGGCGGTGAAGTCGCAGATTACGACGCTGTCGGTGACGACCAATGGTGCGCAAAACGATGTTGACGTCACTCAAGAAACGCAGGATTCGGCGCCGCCGACGATCACCCCATTTACCGAGGAAAACAGCGAATCGCCATCGGAAACCAGCGATTTAGGCGCCGCCGCCGATCGCGCTGAACAACGACCAGGCCCAACGACGCCCGAAGGCCCGGTCCAGATGGCGGCCGGCATCCCGATCAGCAAGGCGACGGCACGGTGGTTCAAGCAGAATTTCACTAGCGGCGGGGAAGCGAACAAGCCGATTCTCGACGCCGCCTTCCGCCGCGACGGGCGCATCCGCGGGCACGTCAAGCAAGCCTCACAGAACAGCGTCGACTTGCAGAAGGCCGTCCGCAAAGAATTCAAGATTCCGTTCCTGCAGCAGATTCCCGACACAGTCTCGACACAACTCAACGAGGCGTTGCGCGACCCGGCGATGATGGCAACTCTACCGCAGAGCGTGGCGGTCCCGTTGACGCAGATGCGCGACCATATCGACGGCATCTCGCAAGTCGTCGCCTCGCTCCCTGGAATCAGCGCCGATCTGCAACTGACCATTCAGCAGAACCTCGGCAAGTACGTCACCCGCACCTATAAGAAATTCGGCCAGAATCCACAGGCGTGGATGGACAAGGCGCTGGCCGACCCGCAAATCATGACCAACTTCGCGGCGGAGGTTCGCACGTCGTCGCCGAACGCCACTGACGACGAGATTTACCAGCTTGCCCAAATCCTACTGCAGCGCAACACCGCCAGCCTCGGCGACATTGGTTTTCCTGCTGGGGCGGCGACGAAGAAGTACACCGACGTGCTGAAGAAGCGGAAAGACCTCTCGCCGGCTATCCGCCAACTCTACGGCGAGCGCACCGACGCTTTCGAGAACTACGCGGAGACGATCGGCAAGCTCGCCAGCCTCACCGCCCACCGCCAGTTCGCTGACGAAGTGCTGCAGACTGGCTTGCAACAAGGGTTTATCTCGCCAGTCGATACTCCGGCGCCGGGGCACACCAAGGAGGTCAATCACCAGCAGATCAAGCAGTTGGCCCCGCTCGCTGGCCATGTGATGCCCGTGGAGCTCGCCGACGCCCTCAACACGGCCTACACAGTGAGCAAGCCCGGATGGAGCGCCCGACAGCTACTGAAGCTCAGCGGGGCGGCCAAGGCCTCAGCGACGGTCCTGTCGTGGCAGGCGACGATTCGCAACCTCACCGGCAACGTCCCGATCGCCTTGGCCAATGGAGCGTTTGATCCCGCCGACTTCGCCAGGTCTGCCAAGACGATCTGGTGGCAGGACATGCTCAATAAGGGCGACGCTGCTGCGAAGGCGGAGATCGCCGACCTTAACCGACTGGGGCTGATGGAGGACACGTCCGTCTCCGAGCTCAACTCCATGGCGAAGGACGTGTCCGACTCAGTTCAAGATTACATTGCTGGCATCAATCCCACCGATCATTGGAAACGCGCCACCAGGGGCGTCGGGCGATTCTATCAGTCGATGGACTCGGTCTGGAAGGTCCACACCTTCTACAACTACCTGCCGAAGTACGCCGCGGCCAATCCGCAGATGAGCGAGCCGGAGTTGCGGGAACACGTCGCCAAGATCGTGCGCGAGATCACGCCGACCTATTCTGAGGCGAGCAAGGCCGCGAAGTTCGCCAGTCGCTATTTCCCGCTCGGCCCGTTCGCGATGTTCTCGGCGGAGATGTGGCGGACGACCGCCAACCGCGTGCGGCTGTCGATCGAGGAGATTAAGAGCGGCAACCCGGCGCTAGCGAAGATCGGCTACCAGCGCATGGCGGGGCAGGCGGCGGCTCTCGGCGGGATGACCGCCTTGGCAATGACGATCAAGGCGGCGCTCGGCGTGAGCGACGACGATGAAGAAGCGATTCGCCAGCGCGTTGCGCCATGGCAGAGAAATGCCATCCTCATTCCGCAGAGCGTCGACAAGAAGACCGGCAAGGTGGAGTTCTTCGACGCCTCCTACAACGACCCGTTTTCGATCTTCTCCGAACCGGCCATGGCGGTGTGGCGAGGCGAGCCGGAGGAAGCGACTGGAGCGCTCGCCGAGCCGTTCGTCTCGGAAGACATCGCCTATGGTGTCATCGTCTCGCTGCTGCGCGGCACCGACGAAAACAACCGCCCGATCTACGATCCGGGCCTATCGCCGACCGAGCAGAACGTGCAGATTGCCAAGTACGTCGCCGGCAAGTTCATGCCCGGCACGCTGCGGAGCGCCGAGCGCATCCGCAAGGGACTAATGGAAGAAACGTCGCCGTCGGGACGCCAGTACGGAGCCGGCAACGAGGCGCTGAGCGCAATCGCCGGCGTGAAACTCGACACGATGGACCGGGCGCAGTCCGACTACTATCGCAACCGCGAGTTCAATGGCCGCGTTCAGGACTCAGGCAGCGCCATCCGTCGCGCCTTCCTGCAACGAGGAACCGTCGATCTCGGGACGCTCGAGGAGACGTACAAGTCGGCCGACGCCGCGCGACGGAAGGCGATGAAAGAGTGGCGCGAGTACGTCGACGGCAGCATTCAGCTTGGCGAAGAAAACCCCTACGCCAAAGTCGTGTCGGACGTGGGGGCCGAGTCGGAGATCGTTAAGTCGATGTACACCGGCAAGTACGTCCCCTATCAGTTCCGCCCGCAAGACCTGCGGAAGATGATGGCTCTGCCCGGCGGTCAAGAGCGAGTCGACCTGTGGATGCGACTTAACGCCGAAGCCCAGCAGCCTAGCGAATCCACGGTCGGTTCCGAATAGCGTCCAACTGGCGCACGCTTTCGTTGAACTTCAGCGTGTCGTTGAGTTGGCGGATCTCAAATGCCGTGTCGTCGCCGTAGTACACGCCGCCGTAGACCGGACGCCTATAGTACGGCCGCGGCGCAATGTACACCGGCGCGTAATACGGAGTCCACGCCGACGCCTGAGCCGTGTTGATCTGGTTCTGGTAGGCCGCGTTCATCTGCCACATGTTCTGGGCGCTCGCGGAAGATGCGACCAGGACGACGGCGACTGCGAGGAGAGATCGCATGAGATGGCCAATTGCAAGAGGAAAGTTCGGGGAATGCAACGACGCCGAATGCATTATGCGTGAAAAAGGTAATTGCAGAAATGCTGCACAAAGGTACATTAACCGGGCTTTTGTGTCCGCTAGCTTAGTTCCCTTTGTGCCGGTTTCTTGCCGGTTATAGCCAACCCATAGCAGAGTGAACGCCCTAGCCGAATCGGACTGATGCGCCCATTCGCGTTTTGCTATCGCAATCTTTGCGCATTTCGCTGCGCGATACCGTACTTTGTGAAGAATTGAGTTGCAAACAACATGCACACTTGGGTAGATTTCTCCGTTGGCGCATTCGCAAGGATGTGTCGAAAAGCGCGGCGCGGCCGGTTACCAGCCGGTAAAGCCCCGCGTGAATCCCAGGTGGATGGGAGGCGCGAGGACACCGCGCCGCACAAATGGACTGCTACTTATCTCGCAGGGGCGGCGAGTTACATATTCGCAGGGATCGAGAGGCGGAATTCTTGGACCAAATCTGGTCCGCAGGATGTTTTCAGCGTCTGCGCACAGCGTGCGCGCCTATTGCCAATTGGCATGGAAGGAGGGTTATGACGTGATTCAGTAGCGCTGGCATGGCGCAAAGCGAAGGGCAGAGCCGCTACCAACGGCCCTGCCCTTTGTCCCAATCGTCGCTGAACCGGGAGCCGTGAGAAGCTCTTTACCCGGACAGCATTGGAAAACATCAAGCAAAAGCCGCCGAATAGCGGCCCTGCGTGACTCCGCGCATTATGGGCAGCTTCGGTGGTGTGTCAAGAGGATTCGCCACGATGGCTCAAACGGAAGTCCGAAAGCAAGAATTCGTCGCCGCCGCCCAGGAGTTCGCACGGTGTTTCGCGGGGTGGTGGTGGGAAAACATGGGCAATGGCCCAATCACAATCGCAACCCAACCCGTGTCGGAAGAACCGACAGACCCGTTGCTCAACCTCAAGGAAGCCGCGAAGCTCCTGAAGATATCCCAATCGACCTTTAAGCGACGGGTCCGGCTGGGAGAGATCAAGGCCTATAAAGTCGCCGGCAAAGCAGCACGCTACAAACGAGAGGACCTGGAACGCCTCATCCGGCGTTTGAAATGAAATGGCCACCGCATTCCCGAACGACGCCGGCGAGTATCAACTTCAGTTCACCGGCCTCGATAGGAAGCGGAAGACCATCTGGCTTGGCAAGGTAGACGCGGACTTCGCGGACGAGTTTCGGCTGCGCGTGGAGCGGATCGTCAAATCCCTCCGCGGCAGTCGGCAACTCGACAATCTGACGCAAGCGTGGCTCGAGTCCCTCGACCCGAAGTTCCGCAAGAAGCTCCACGCCAAGAACCTCATCGTCGAGGCTCCGGTCGCGACGATCAGTCAGCTCTGCGCCTACGTCATTGCCCGGGCCGACGTCGGCCCGAATACGCTCAAGAAATACCACGACTGCCAAGCGAACCTACTCACCTACTTCGGCGATCGCGGGATCTTTCAAGTTACTCCCGGCGACGCCGATGAGTTCGCCAAGTGGCTGCCAAAACTTGGGCGTCGACCAGTTCCGGGTCCGCTGGCGCCATCGACCGTCAAAGGCCGGGTGGAGCAAGCCAAACTCTATTTCTCCGTCGCCGTCCGCAAGCGTTGGCTCTCGGTGAATCCGTTCGGGGACGTGAAGGCTCGAGCAACGGCCCCCACCGACCGCCTACGCTACATCGAAGCGGCCACCGTCCAAAAGCTCATGGACGCCGCGGACCCCGAGATGAGGCTGATAATCGCTATGGCGCGATACCTCGGCCTCCGTACCCCCAGCGAGACGTGGCCCCTCGAGTGGAGTTGGGTCAACTGGGATGAGGGAATCATCCGGGTGAGGGACAGCAAGCGAGCTCGCCACCCTGACAAAGAATGGCGTTTCCCGCCCATCTTCCCAGAGATCCAAGAGCTTCTGTGGGAGCAGTACAACTCAAACCGAACCGACCCGCGGTTCATCTTCCCGCCCCGCAATCTGACGGACACTTCGCTGCGGAACAAGCTCGAGAGAATCTGCCTGCGCGCCGGCGTCCTGCCATGGCCGAAGCTGTGGCAGAACCTGCGCAGCACCAGGGAGACGGAACTGGTCGACCAGGGCGTCCCCATCCACGTCGTTTGCAAGTGGATTGGGAACAGTCCTGAAGTCGCCTATCGACACTATCTCCAAATTTTCAAAGAGCATTCCGACCGCGCGCTTGGTGACACTCGCGGCGATTTGCAGAGGTGGGCCGAAATCGTTCGGAAAACCACTGCAAAAAACCTAAGCGACCAGCAAGGTTCATATGGGGTCATGGACCGTCCTGACCTAGTTGGTGAACCCAAAAAAGCCGTCATTGGACCGTCCTGACCCCTCCTGAACGCTTTCTGCAATAGGGACGACAGGAATGCACAACGCATCGTCCCCGCCCTGGAAATATAGGGCTTTCTTGATTCGGCCGCTAGGAACCACTGCAACTTTCCCTGCATGGTCTGTCGGCATTCGCATCATCTAATGCGCGCGCGGATTTTCCCGATGCTCGTTTTCGTCGGGTTTAGAGAGGGTTTAGCGGAGCCCGCTGCCTAGTTGCAGCGCTGGCCCCCATTCTGTTGTGACCGCTTTCCAAAAATAAAGCCGTCAATATTCCCGTCATGTTGGTCCAGCAAGGGCCATTCTTCTCGCGCTAGAAATATGCGCGTTGGCGGCCCCGTTTCGCATGGTTCAATGCCGCCATGCCAACCAGATTCCCACGCCACAGCAACTGAACTCGCAGCGTGGGGCCAATCTCCGCCTCCGAATCTGGTTGGCGCCGTTTCTGGGGCAGGCCCCACGCTGCTTTCCTTCACGCACGGAATCGAATGTCAACCGCCATCGCCAAGCTGTCGAGCGTCCGAACCGCATTAGAAGCCGCGAAGTCAGTCGACGAACTGATCGACGTTCGCGACCAAGCGGCTGCGGTGGTGACGTTTGCGAAGGCTGCTCGAATGTCGGTTGAAAACGTAAACGCTGCGATGGAGATAAAACTCCGCACTGAGCGCAAGGCTGGCGATTTGCTGCGGGCAATGGAGAAGAACGGTGGCGCCCGCGAAGGAAAACGCGGTAACGCGATGTTACCGCGTTTAGATGAGTTCGGTATTTCGAAGATGGAATCCCACCGCTGGCAAACGATGGCCGCCGTTGGCGACGACGCATTCGACGAGTTTATCGAGCAGCACAACGAGTCCAAGAAAGAGCTGACGAGCAAGGCCCTCATTCAGCTCGGTAAGAAAACAATCGCCATCGCGTCTCCGCCGACTCCTGCCGAGAACGCTTCACTTCCCACTGATTCGACTGTTGTGTCGACGCTGGGTGGGCTCATTGGCCAAAAGTTCGGCTGCATCTACGCCGACCCGCCATGGCAGTACGGGAATCAGGCAACGCGAGCATCGACCGACAACCACTACGGAACGATGACGATTGAAGACCTGTGCGAAATGCCGGTCGCAGCTGTCGCTGCCGACGATTCCCACCTTCACCTGTGGACGACGAACGGCTTTCTACAAGACGCCTTCCGCGTGATGGATTCGTGGGGCTTTGAATACCGAAGCTGCTACGTCTGGGTGAAGCCGCAGATGGGCATTGGCAATTACTGGCGGGTGTCGCATGAGTTCATGCTTCTCGGCATTCGAGGTAACGCCAAGCGATTCAATGTCAGGGACAAGATGAGCTGGGGGGAGTTCCCAAGAACGAAACACAGCGCCAAGCCGGAAGAGGTTCGCCACCTAATTGAGGCGGTGAGCAACGGACCGTTCCTTGAGATGTTTGGGCGCAGCGCAGTGTCAGGATGGACCGTGCTGGGGAATCAAGTTGAAGCCAAATTATTCGCGTAGCGAGAAGCCGCCGCAGACTGACGCCGAAGCAGAGTCGCTGTTCAAGCGACTTGGCGATGCTCGTCTCGGCGGGTTCGGAGAGAACATCTGGAATCGCGTCATGCACGATTCCGGCTGGCATTACATACCGCTCGCAAAGATCCAGAGCGGCGGCGCCCCGATGGCGCAGAGCAAAGGAGATTGCGTTGTCCTTCCCGACATGGACGTCAGCCATGAAGGGCGGACTGCCTACGTCGAAGTGAAGGCAAAAACCACCAGCGTATTTCATCGCATTTCACGCCAGGAGCGACATGGCATCGACTACAGAAATTACGCCCAGTACGTCCGCGTGTCTGAGATGTTCCGAAAAAAGTGTGCTATTGCTTTGGTTGAACTATGGCGAGAGGACAAGCCTTATGCGTCGGTATGGTCAGGGTCTTTGCTAATTGAAACGCTCGCGAACCTTGGTCCGCCGACAAACGAGATGGTTGGCACTCAGATGATGTCGCTCTGGAAGCGCAAGGCGTTTAACGATGTTGCCAGCTTCACTCCCCGGGAACTATTTGACCTTGAGGCGGGACGGATGCGAACAAGCTGCAGAATTGAGCTAGACCACATCCTGTTCCCGTTCAACCAAAAGAAAATGTTTTAACCCCCACCCCCCAACCCGCCGCCCCGCGTCGGCAGCACGGAGACATGCGATGGCAAACAGTCTGGACGCCAAGAACGCCCGCATCACTTACGCCCGCCTGGAAATTGAAGACCACGACATTCTCACGTTCATGGTAGGTCTGGAATTCAGCGGCTACTCGCAGGGATTTGGCGGCTACGCACTCGACCACTACGACCGGGACTCGAAGCGCAAGCCCGCTTCGGGTCGTGGCTTGGAAGCGATGCGGCTGATCATGGAAACGGTCGGGGTTCGTGAGTGGTCCGAACTGAAGGGCAAAATGTGTCGGGCCTACGAGTCGCACGACAACAAGCTCGTCATCGGCAACATCCTAGAGGAGAAGTGGTTTGACTTAGATGCGTTCATGAAGGACCCGTCCCAATGACACCCTTCACCCAAAACGGCCACGCCCCTGACTCCAGCCGCATCCCGCCGTGGCAGGTGGTCAAGGAGCAGCCGGAGCGCACCGAGGAAGCCTACCACCTGCACATCGCGACCTTGATGGCCCGTGCGGGCGCGTGGCAAGCGTTGATGCGGGAGAACCGAGAGCGGGCGAAGCGAAGGAGGGACGTGGCATGACTGAACACACCCCAGGACCGTGGAAGAAGTGCGGCGGCGGAACGCCTCGTTACACCGCTGTTCACTCCGCAAAAGGATACATCGTCTTTCAGATGGCTGACCGAGTGATGGACAAGGAGCGTGGCGAACCCTTGCCGGCTCCCGACTATCACGAGCAACAAGCAAACGCTCGCCTCATTGCCGCCGCCCCAGATTTGCTCGCAGCGTGCGAAGCGTCGCTCAAGATGTTCGACCACACCATCGGGCGACCGCTCGTTACGGACGAACAGAAGCTGTTAAAGGCCGCCATCGCCAAGGCGAAAGGCGGTGCCGCATGAAGTGGTACGAAATCCACGACAACTTCGTCCTGCTCTACCGCTACCTGCGAGCAGTCGAGAACTACCACGACGACCAGTTAGAGAACGTGGTGGCTCGCCCGTGGCGGTGGGAGCGAGAGTACCACGCAGCCCGTCGCTGGGCTGCCAGCCGGGACCTAACGCCCGCGGTGCGGGAGAAGGATGTTGTATGAAAACGCTTGAGTGGAAAACGGTCGACAAGTCCGCGTGGGGCGAAGGCCCGTGGCAAGACGAGCCCGACAAGCGGCAATGGGTTGATGAAGCTACGGGGCTGCCGTGCCTCATTGTTCGCGGGCCGCTGGGCGCCCTTTGCGGATACGTCGGCGTCAGTGAAGGGCATCCCTACTACGGCAAGGAATACGACTGCGTCGATGCGGATTGCCATGGCGGCCTGACTTTCGCTGGGCATTGCTGCCCTAGTCCTGAAGGCGAAGGCCGCGGGATTTGTCACGTCGTTGAAGATGGCGACGACGACAACGTCTGGTGGCTCGGGTTCGACTGCGCTCACAGTGGTGACGTGAGTCCGAAATACGAGCGCGAAGGCGACTGCTGGCATTCGTCGTACAAGGGTTTTCGTTATGTCGAACTAGAGGTTGCTGGGTTGGCCACTCAGTTCGGCGCCGTCCCCGTCTCCGTCGCGATTGAGCCAGCGGAGGGCGGGGGATGAATCTGCGACTGCTCGCCACACTTCTGTACGAGGCGTATCTAGCCTGGCGACTGGAAGGCAAGCACTTTCGAGACGTTAAGGTCGGCTGCAAGTACGCGGTACTTAATGGATGCGTTTACTGGTACTCGGGGCGGGAAGAGTGGCGCGGCTTCTACGACACTTGGCACGAGCATTCTGGCGACACGCCGAGCTTTATTTACAGGATGGTCCGGCTTGGAATGTATGAGCCGTTGCCCGCCCCGCCCTCTCAAGGAGAAAGCGATGAGTAAGAACCAAATCAACGACGGCGGGCCGGCGATGCCGAGTCGTGGCGGAATGTGTTTTTACATTGATGCAAAGTACAAGGCGCAAGTCATCGAAGCGGTCGAGCAACTGAATTCGCAATATGCCGGCCTGTCGCTGCGGGATTACTTTGCGGCGACGATCATAAACGGCTTGCTTTCAGACCAACGAGACGGCTCAGCCTGGACCACTTGGAACCACACGGAAATGGCGACAGAGGCCTACTTACGAGCCGACGCGATGCTCGCAGCCCGCGAGTTGTGACCCCTCCCCCGTGCGACAACGGAGCGAAGCGATGAGTAAGCCAACAGAAGGCCCCTGGATTGCCTACGGCGGCGGAAAACGAAGATGGGCCGTCGGGAAAGCTGGCGGCGGTCATTGCGTTTGTCAGTTGACTCAGCATGGCGATGGGGAGTCGAAGGCCAACGCGCGGCTCATTGCTGCCGCTCCCGAATTACTGGAGGCGTTAAAGAAGTGCGCTGCCGTGTGTGCCGGCGACACGACGCACAAGGACGGATTGATTGAGGCGTTGGAACTGGCCCGCAAGGCACTGGCAAAAGCCGAGGCTCCCAATGACGTTTGACCTCACCGCCCTCGCGACCTGGCTCGCGGCGAGCGTCTGGGTGGGGCGAGAGATTTATTTGATTGGAGCGTGATTGATGACGACTGACCTAGTTACGACGGCCCACGAGCCGACGACCATGGCCCTCATCGAAATGGCCTTGGACAAATCGCTCGACGCCGACAAGCTCGAAAAGCTGATGCAGTTGCACGAGCGCTCGCAGGACCGGCAGGCGGAGCGAGAGTTTGCCGAGGCGATGAACGCCTGCCAAGCGGAGTTGCCGCGCATCGTCCGTGATGCGACGAATTCTCAGACCAGCAGCAAATACGCTCGGCTTGAATCGCTCGACAGCCAGATTAAGCCGGTCTACATCAAGCACGGCTTCACGCTGACTTTCGGAACCGACACGTCGCCCATCGCGGGCCATATCCGCGTGACTTGCACCTGCCAGCACGTTGGCGGCCACAAGCGGCTGTATCAGGGCGACTTCCCGCTCGACGACGTTGGCATCAAGGGCAACGCGAACAAGACGGCAATGCACGCGACCGGCTCGACGATGAGCTACGGGCGCCGGTATCTGACGCTGATGATTTTCAATCTCGTCATGGCCGGCGAGGACAACGACGGGAACGGCAGCCGCCAGCCCGCCAAGATCACTGAAGAGCAGGCCGTGCAAATCACGGACTGGATTGAGCAGGCCGGCGCCAGTTTGCCGGAACTGCTGAAGTGGGGCGGCGTCGACAAGTTGAGCGACCTTCCCGCATCCAAGTACCAGAACGCCATCGACGGGCTGCGAAAGATATTCGAGCGCAAGCGGGGTGCTACATGAAGACGCTCATGTGCGAGCAGGGAAGTCCCGAATGGCTTGACGCGAGATGCGGCATCTCGACAGCGTCCGAGTTGAATAACATCCTCACGCCGAAGCGCTGCGAACTGTCGTCGGGGTGGAAGAAATACGCCGCTCAGTTGATATCGGAAATCCTCATCGGCGGACCCGACCCGTGGCGGTTCGAGGGGGCAACGGTCGATATGCGGCGCGGCAACGAATTCGAGCCGGAAGCCCGCGACTTCATCGCGTTTACTTACGGAGTTGATATTCAGCAAGTCGGCTTCTGCCTGCACGACAACGGCAAATGGGGCGCGTCGCCCGATGGCTTGATGGGGGAGCGTAAGGGCTTGGAACTGAAGTGCCCGGCGCCGAAGACGCAAATCAATTGGGTGTACGACGGCGTCCTGCCGGACGACCACAAGAACCAATGCCACGGCGGCATGATCGTCACGGGCTACGACGAGTGGCTGTTCTCATCGTACTGTGCCGGCTGCCCGTCGCTCATCGTCGAAGTGAAACGAGACGACTACACGCGGATGCTTGAGGAGGCGTGGCTGAAGTTTAACGAACGCTTCGACAAGATGTTCGCCGTCATCCAGGAAAAGCGGATGGCGACGATCGACGCGAAGATTGCGATGAAGGGCGACCAGCTTGACGACGCGCACCGCTCGCTGGTCCCGCCGAGCGGGCAGAACGTCGACCCAGACCCCTTCGGTCCCGGCCCCTACGAACCGCAATTGTTTTAACCGTATCAGTCCCGGCCCGCCGGCCACCTTACTGATGTGGTGCAACCGGCGGCCGGGCTGACTTAACCATGAAGCGTTCCCGACTAAATCGAAAGACCCCGCTCCGGCGGGTGAGCCTGAAGAGGCGGCAACTGATGGCCAAGGTGAAACCATTCCGCGACAAGTACCTCGCGAGCAAGCTGTTCTGCGAGGTCTGCATTAGGCGCAGTCCAGTTGAGGTTCACGAAATCACCCGCGGTGCGGCGCGAGAGGAGTCGTTGGACAAGCCGGAGGTCGTGCTGGCCGTGTGCCGTCACTGTCATCGGCTCTTGGACGACTACGCGAAGTGGCCGGTCACTCGCCAACTGGCCGTGAAGTTCCTTCGGTCTCCGCGGCTGTTGAATCTTCAACTGGTGAATGACCTTCGCGGTAGAGACGAGAACGCCATCACGCTGGACGACGTTGTCGTGCATTTGGAGCTAGCGAAATGAGCACCGACTCCCTAGCCAAGATGACCCTTCCAGAGCTTCGCAAAGAGCGCAGCTTGGCCGTGGTGCAGCTAACGAACATCGGCGCTTCCATGCACGGGACCCGAGGCGCCGAACGCATTGAGCTTGAGGAAGCGGCCCAAGAGGCCCGCGAGTACATCCGGATTATCAAGGCCCGCATCGCGCGTCTTGAGCGTCAGAACCGACCCCAACCCTAGTAACGGAGTGAATGACGAGATGGCAAGCGTATACATCGAACAACGTGGTTCGTTTGAGTGCGACCGATGCGGCAACGAATCGGAGTGTGACCCATTCCCAGCTAGCACTGTGGTATGTGCCACTTGTGGCCACACGAACCGAGTCGGCCAAACCGGATACATGGTGCAGGACTGGAACGCGAAGAATCGTAAGGCCGCGAAAGCCCTTGCTGAGTCGCGGTCCAAAGCGAAAGCCTGACCCCGCCCCCGTCCCTCCATGGGGGCGAGAGCAAGAAACTTGAGGAAGCACTGAAGACCCAACGCTGGAACCATGAACGGTTGGCGCCCAAGGAAGCCGGTCACGCTGCCCAGAGCAGTAGGCACACAACGGCTCGCCAGCAAGGGCCATGCGGTAACAAGATGCGGCAAGGCCAGCCTGTCGCGAACTGGAGGATACGACCATGAAAAACTAAATCCCCCCGAAACGATACGCGATAGGTCCGGGCAGCTTGTTGCTGCTGCCGGTTAGTGCGACTGGCGCCGGACCGTTTAGGTGGAGTAGTGCAAACAGGCAGCATGTCGGGCAGTTGCAACCAGGGGCTCAGCCCTTGAAACAGAACCCCGAAATCCCCGTTCGACTCGGGGCTCCACCTCTGAGTGATACGCGAACTCGCCGCGACGACCGCCGCGAGCAGGAATACCCAACAGCCACTTAGGAAGCCGGCATGGAAACTTATCAAATGTTCGCCTGCACCTACCGGCACGGCGACCCCACGGCTGCCGTGTACGCCGTCGACGCGCAAGTCTCGCACCCGTACATCGAAGGCAAGACGCTCGACTTCCGCTTCCACTTCGACACGCTCGAAGACTTGAAGTGGCTCTTGCTTTGGGCGGAGCAGTATCGCGGGATGTACCGCGAGGCGCGCGACTTCATCTACGACACGGTCGACTCGACTCTGCGCAAGGGGCTGTGCGACGTGTCCTACAGCGACGAAAGGGACTTCGCATGACCGATTTCATCTGCCACGGCGCCGAGCGCCTCGCCGAGTTGCGGCAATCGAATCGACGGCTCTGGTGGACGGTGGCGTTTCTGACGCTGGTTGTCGCCTGGCTGGCTTGGAGGGGGACATGATTAGCTTTTACTGCCCGTACTGCGACTCACAGGACATGCACGTCATTGAGCGCGAGGGGAACGGCTGGGTGGTCATTCAGTGCGACTACTGCCAACGAACGTGGCGCGAAGACAGCGACAGGGGGAGAGCATGAGCGACGAATACGACCCGAACGAGTTCATGGCCGACTCGGAATCGGACTACTGCATCGACTGCGGCTGTCTGCTGACCGTAAACGAGATGCTACAGCTTGGCGGCCGGTGCATCGTCTGCGACCGCGATGACCTGGAAGAATGTTAATGACGTTTCAATTTCTCGGCCGGCTCTGGGGCTGGGCGGAAGGGGGTGGTGAGTGGAAAAGCCACGATTCGGCGACAAGGATGCGGCTAATAAAGCGTTTGAGCGAGAGTTCTATTCGCTTGGTGGTTCGCGGCTAAACGAACGCGACATCAAATTCGCTAGGGCTGCATTCGTTCTGGGGTGGCTGGAAAGCGAGCGGCGATTTATGCCGAAAGTCAACGCCATGGAGGCGACCAGTGAACCAACTTGACCTATTCGGCGACACCACCGCCCCCGCGCAGTACGACGACATGCCGCTGGCTCCTGTGCGTGGAGAGGCGAGCGAGGGGGAGCGGCGGAAGCGTCTCGGAATGGAGAGGGCCACCTGGGGCAAGGAGCGGCTGCTGGGCCACGCCCGTGAGATTGCATGCGACGTAGCCCGAGGAGTGGCGCCGAAAGCGGACGGCCGCCCGGTCGCTGATGGGCTTTGCACCGCCGATGACGTGGCCGCCCAATTCGAGCGGGAGGGCATGGAGTGGCTGGGCAAGGCCGCGGGACACATTTTCTTTCACGATGAGAACTGGGTATTCACGGGCCGGATGGTGAAGTCCGAACGGCCCCATGCGAACTGTAATCTTTTGCGAGTTTGGAAACGGAAGGTGCAAGGATGACGGAAATCAGATTCACCGTGCCGGCAGTTCCCGTATCGCAGCCCCGCCCCCGCGCCGTCGGCCGGATGATGGGCGGCAAGGTTTCAAGCCGCATCCACGAAGTGACGCACATCAAGCAAGCTGACGGTACGCGGAAGCCGCATCCCATCAACGCCTACAAGGCCACGGTGAGGCACGCTGCCGCGTTGGAATACTCGGCCGAGCCATTGACCGGACCGCTGGGCGTAAGGCTCACGTTCGTCATGCCACGGCCCCAGGCCATGATTTGGAAGACGAAGCTGATGCCGCGAATGCCGCACGTCGTTAAGCCGGACTGCGACAACCTCATCAAATCGACCCTGGACGCGCTTCAGGGGCTCACTTGGCGGGATGACACACAGATTTTCACGCTGCAGGCGAGCAAGTGGATTGCGTCTGGCGACGAGCAACCGCACGTCGTGGTTGAGATCGAAGAGTATCAGTGATTGGCCGGCGTTACCGGCTCTGACGGAGTAGAGAGACACCAAATGGGCAAGGACCCCTCAATGCCGTTTTACGTCAACGACTGGCTGAGCTCGGCCAAGGTGACGTGCATGACGCTCGAGCAGCAGGGCGCGTTTATGCGGCTCCTGTGTCACTGCTGGGCGTCTCAGGAAGCGGCGATTCCGGACGACGACGACGAGCTCGCAGCCCTGTCCGGAATGGGTCAAGGGTGGTTGGCAGGTGGTTCGCGGTTGGTGCGGCGTTGCTTCATGCCTCACCCCGAAAAAGAAGGCTTCCTGACCAACGACAAGGTGTTCGAACTGTGGCAAGAGCGGCTTGAGTGGAAGCGAAAATCGGCCGAAGGCGGTCGTAAGTCCGCACGCAATAAAGAGATAAAGGCCCTCAAGGGTGGTAGTACCACCGTACATACCAAACGCCAACCAAATGGGTACTCTTCGTCTTCGTCTTCGTCTTCTTCCTCCTCCTCCCCCTTACCCCCTCAGCAGGCGAGCTCGTCCGTCGATCCGGAATGGGCGGAGGCGGAGGCGGCTTTGTTCGAAGAGGGGCTGCTGAAGGCTGGCGAAGCCATCGCGACGGCTCGAGCTCGAGCTTGCACGCCGGCGAAGGTCTTCGAAGTCATCGAGCACTTTCGTTCGAACAAACCGGCCTGGGGTCCGGGAGCTCTCGGCGAACGCATCTCGAGACTTCGAATGCACCAAGCCGCCAACGAGCTCTGGCCGGAACCGGCGACGCCGCCCACTTCGAAGGCCCCGGGGAAATCCCGGGAAGCCCACCAGGCGGAGCTCGACCGAAAGCGGGCTGAGGCTGAAGCCCATGCCGCGGCCGAGGCTGCGAGACTGGCTGAGCTCGAGCTTCGTCACGGGCCCGAGCTCAATTCGAAGTCTCGAGACTGGATTCGGGCAGCCGCGTTCGAACGAGCTCCGGAGTCGGCTGAGCTCATGCTTCGAAGCCTGCCGGCGAAGGGGCCGCCCGGGCCCGGGATGCTCCGGCTGGAACTGCTCGAGTACCTCGCTTCAAAGGCCCAACCCCCATGACCGACGACCGCCAACCCTCCTGCCCTCACTGCCGCCGCTGGACGTGCGTGGTGACGAAGGCAGCGGGGGTGATGTACTGCAATAAGTGCCGGAAGGATTTCCCCGACCCGAGGAAGCCATGAGCGAAGCGAGATTTGTACTGATGGGCGACATTGTCGAGGCCAACGGCAAGACCGTTCGGGAGAACAACGAAGTGATTGGCCACAACATCCCGGTCGGCACGCTCGTAGAAGTCAAGTACGACGACTGGTATGGCGACGGGGCGTGCTTGAAAGCTCACGCGCGATTGTGGGTCGTGAAGCAGGGTCGCGATTGCGACGGCTCGCCTTTGTACTGGCTGAGTCGCTGGAAGAATCCCGAGAGTGCTGAATTGTTCCGAGATATGGTTGGCGGATTTAGCGAGAAAAGCCTGACCATCATCGAAGTGACGCCGGAAATTGTTTACGGGACCGGCGCGTTGTGCTGGCCTGAAAACTAACCCCGCACGATTGGATGGGAACCGACCTGCGATTGCCAACTCGAGGTGAGCCCCTGTCGCGTGCTGGACCCGTTCAACGGCGCGGGAACAACCGCCGTCGCGTGTCGCCGCCTCGGCATCGACTACGTCGGCTGCGAACTGAATCAAGAGTACATCGACATGAGCTACCGCCGGCTGGCGCGAGAGAGTAACCGCGAATCGAAACTGAAGCCGGTGAAGGCCGCTGTCGGTCAGGCAGAGTTGTTCTAGCTCGCTCACAACAAACGAGCTAGCCGCGTGGCTGGCCCAGAGGCCGATGAGGCAGAGGGAGATGTGGTGATGGAAAACAAGCCTGAAGTTTACGTTCCGCCAGACGAGCCGATTCACAATTTCTTTTCGCTGAGCTACGCCCAATACTTGGCGATTCCCCGGTCCGTGCTTCAGTCGATGCCGGTGGAATGGCAGCAGCGATTCGTCGCGTGCCTGAAAGAGCTAGACAGTACCATCGATTGGCGTCCTGACGGCGATGTGCTTTATCAGGTGCGACTGATGACGCTCGTTGAGAAGTTAGACGAAGACGATGGCAGGTGGATACAGGACTGGGGCGTCGAAGTAGGCGACCCGCTTGCCGACTATGAGCGTGGTCGGCGGAGAGTTCCGCACAAGTAGCCGCCCGCCGCCCGCTGACCCGAACAAACCTGGGAGGAAAACGATGATGATTTACGCCGCCGTCTTCGGCCTGGGAATGTTCATCGGCGGGTTGATGGACCCTGACGAGCCCAATGCCGCCGTGCTGATCGGCTTCCTCATCATGGCCGTCACTGGAATCCTCTACATCGGCAAAACGTACTTGTAGCGCCTCCCGCGCTCGCCGCCCAGGCGGGGGAGGGAGGGAACGGAGACGACATGAGCCCAGCATTGACAAAGGCGGCGCTGCTAATCGCAAGCGATAACGGTTTTCTACACAGGGGCGTTAGCCAAACCGCTTGGCTGGCTCGCGTAGAGCGGCGGTTGCGGAAGGAGTTCATTGGACCTGCTATCGAAGAAGCTGAGCAATTCTTGGCGGGGCTTACGGACGAACAACTTGACACGATTTGCACCGGCGAGGAATCAGAATCGAAGGCTGTGTTGGTTGAATTACTCGGCAACGACCATGAGACGCTTGACCTAATGTTGGAGTGTGTGTTTGACGCCTAACCCACCCCTCACGCAATGGAGCGAAGCGAACGATGAGCAAAACTAGAAAAACTAGTGTCGAGCGACTAGTCGAGTTGCTGAGGAAAGAGGGCTACGAAGTGCCTGAAGCCTATGAGTTCAAGCGGCTGAACCCAGGCCATTGGGGGCGTTCGTCCGGGGCGTGGTCCTGGATGATTACTGCGATGGGTTTTGAAGTGGGTTCGCCAGATAGTGTAGGAACGATCCTAAAAGCTCGCGGGATTATTCGCGCCGAAACCAACTTGTCGCACGGAACAATTTACGCGAACGCCTAACCGGCCACTGGACGGGCCGCCAACCGCCGCTTGCGGCAGAGAGTAAGAGCATGAGCGAGAAGCATATTGGCCGCATTATCAAAGCGTCTCGAATCATGGCCGGCAATGGCCTTCGCAGATTCGCTGAAGCGATAGGGCTGCAGCCATCCCGAATGAGCGACATCGAAGTGGGCGCCGCGGCAACTGACGCGGAGTTAGACGCCATTGCCACGGAAATCGAACGAACTTGGCAGGATGGGATTGCTTGGAGAGAACGCATCGTTGCCGAACGTGACGCCCTCACCGCTAGGCTCGCCGCCGCCGAGGCGCGGGCGAAGGGGGTGGAGGAAGCTCTAGGGGATGTGGCTTACGCCGTTGTTGTCGCACGAAACCGCTTCAGCGAACTCAATGGGCAAGTGACCGAAGAAGTGTGGAACGGAAACTATCCTGCAGTCACAAGGCTTCAGCGGGCAATGGACGTATTGGATAAGGCCGCCCTGCTGTCCGCCGGAGTGGAGGCGAAAGATGGAAAGTGAGGCCGAAATGACAGTTACGCCAGGCCCATGGGTGTGGCATGAAGTTCCGACTGAAGACGGTGGATTCTATTCGGTGCTGTACGCCGAGAATGGCCCGCCGTTTTGCAAAGAGGTCATTCTGCCGGTTCCTGGTGAAGATGACGAAGCGACCATTAGCGTCTGGAATCCAAAGGACGCGGAAGCAATAGCGGCGATACCAGAAACCGTGGCCCGCATCGCCTCTCTCGAAGCCGAGGTCGAGAGGCTGAAGGCGGGTTATCACGATTGTCTTGAAGACCTGATTTGCTGCGGATGCCAGTTGGATGACTACTTCCAACAGAAGTATGGGCTGGACGCGGCGGTAAAAAAGCACACCGAGGCCCTGGAAGGAGACCCCCATGCCCCCTGACCCCATCAGCCGCAGCGCTGCGAAGGAAGCGATGCGACAACTCATCCGAGAATGCAGCAGCCATTTGCGAGCGCACGCGGCCCAAGAAGTTCACGACGAATTCATGTGTGACCTGGATAAAGTTCTCGACGCCCTGCCGGCGGCGGAGGCGGACGGGCGGGACCGCGAACCCGACAACCCGGCCGAACTCATCCGCAAAATCATCGCCCACTGCGAAAGCGAATCGCTCCCAGACTTTGTCAGCGACCTCAACCCAAAAGACGAGAGGCGAATTAGGGACTCCCGAAGCTGGATTGTGACGGTCGGGGAACTGCGGGCTTTCTTGAAGGCCATCGAACGGGCTCACGTCGCGGCGGAGGCGGACGGGCGGTGGGAGAAGCTGCGGGAGCATATCTGCCAACTAGGGTCCGACAATTTGGATAACGTGCGGACTGACTACTTCGACGCGACGGAAGACATACTCGCGAAGATGGCTGAACTGGAAGGAGTGACTTGGGAGCAGCACATGGAGCGGATGCGACAGTCTCCCTCCCCTCCCGCCGCTGAGGGGGCGCAGAGGCCAGCGATGATTCGAGCAGTGGCTGAAGCACTCAATGAGACGCTTCGCACAAGAGGCCACGACGCGACAGTGGGGCACTCAAATGACGATAACGCACCGGAGTTGTTTATCTACTGTAGATACAAAGCGGACGTGAAGGTGATGCCATCGGAGTATCACGGGATACCTATAAAAGTCGAGCATACCGGGAGAATAAAGCCGTGCTAGCTCTTTACGACAACGACATCTCTAACAGCGGCCCCGCCGCGCAACTGAGGGGAGAGGGGTGATGGACGCAACCACTTACGAGAGACAAACGGCGACCTACCAAGCTGAGTTGTCCGCGGTCGAGACGTTCATTGCGATGCTGGACGTCTACGAAAAGCTAGAACCGGAATTGCGAGAGCAGACCGACAAACTAATCGGATACGTGCGAGATAGCCAGTCGTTGGACGATGAGCGCATGTTGTCGATGCACACGTTAATGGAAATGTTCTTTGGTGGCACCACCCCCGGAGCCGGCGACGCCGGAGTTGAGAGATGAGCAAGCCGAGCGCAAAGTACCTCAGCAACCAGTACGCCCAAGGCGTGCCGATGCGGATGCTCTGCGCGAAGCACGGGCTGACGATGGTGGAGTTGCGATCCCTGTTGGGCTTGCCGCCGATCGGCAGGCGGAAGGGACCGAGGAAAGACCGTGAGCGATTGGCGGCCATCGCGGAGCTAAAGGCCGAGGGCTACGGCGACGAGCAGATTCGGGCCGTGTTTGGGAATTAAAAAAACGGGAGAAACGAAATGCCAAGAAAAGGCGAGACAGTCGTAAATGCACAAGGCGGGAAGCAATCGCACCTGCCTGAAAGAATGGACTTGATACCAACCAAGCCACTGTTGCTGCTCGCGCAGTGTCTCGGGTTTGGGGCGAACAAGTACGGCGAGAATAACTGGCACGAGATTCCAGAGCGCGAGAACGTCAACCACGCGATGGCGCATTTGGTCCATTGGCTGGACGGTGATAGGTCTGAGCCGCATCTAGTGAATGCAGCCGCAAGAGTATTCTTCGCCCTTTATCACGCCGTTGAGAACGGCAGGCAACCGGCGGAATACGTTCGGGAAGATTGAGCCGAGTGGGACTTTGCGATTAACGACTGGGGGGATGGAGCATGAAGTGGCCTACCACAACAGACGAACTGCTGGCGAGCATGTCGGCGGCGAAGGAAGCGCTTGACGCTATTCGACGCGAGGGGCTTCGTGGCTGGTCAGAGGCAATTGAGAAATCGAAGTGCCCGAAGTGCGGCCACAAGCCGACGCTGACTAACTCCGGCAGCGGCGACACGTTGGAGATTTGCGAATCCATCATGGCGGCGATTCGCGAGCGCGCCGTTCCCAGCGACAAGCCCACTGACCCGTTCGTCGGCATTCGGCTGAAGGTGGACGAATGCCGACCGCGCCCGCCGCTTCAATGAGTAGCCGCCTAACCCCCCAGGACGCCGACGCGCATGGAAGCCATCACCAAAGACGCCGCTGTGGCCATGATCGCCGCCCATATCGACGAGCAACTAGCCAGCGGCAAGAACGGCGAGCGGCTGTACGCCGTGAACATCTTTGCGGGGCGAATCACATCGGTGAAGGCGGCGGACGAACCGGCGCGGCTGAAGCGGCTTCCGCTATTGCCGACGAATACGCTTGACGAAAACGCTACGATCGGCATACAGTAAAAGCATCCTGGCGGTCAGCTTAACAAGCAGCCGGGACGCACTCTTTCGCTCAAGCAGCGGGACGTGCGTCCCGGCTGCTTTTTTTATGGCCATAGGTTTTAGGGTCGGGTACTCGAACTAATCACTCAACCCGAAAGGACGGTGATCAAGTCTGGCGCGGTAGCTCAGTGCAGAGCGGCGGACGAGCCTTGTGCCTTCCGCGACATCGCCAAAGTGGTGGCCTTATCAGTCGCTAACGGAGGCGTACTTGGGGCTGATAACCCCTTGGCCGCAGGTTCAATTCCTGCCCGCGCAGTTTGACTTTTCCGCCCCGCGCCGGACGCCGGCAGGGCCAGTAGTTTCTCTCAAACGGAGGCCGTATGGCCACAGTCGAACAAGTCAACAGTGTCTTAGACAAGATCGTTTCGGCCGGCGAATACCTGGCCCTGCTCATTCCCGGCAAGGTCGACGACTTGCTCTTCAGCGTCGCCAAGTGGGCTCGCACCGACGCCACCATCCAAAGCTGGCTGGCGACGGCGCTAGAGCCTGACGCGAACTCGCTGACGGAGTTGCCGCCGGTTCTGGTTGAGGCGGCCCGTCGCTTCGAGGAAGCGTCTGGCGAAGCGCCCGTCCCCGGCAAGCGGCTGCAGGCGATCCTGGCCTTGCTCCAGATTCTGGCCGAAATCCGCAAGTTATTTCCCGCCAGCTAAGGGGGTTTCCGTGAGCGAACCCGATACGCTAGCCGCCGGCCCGTTCCGCTTTTGCGGCGTGAAAGAGTCGCTGCTTGAAGAGGCTCGCGCGCGCCAGTGGCAGTGGAATAAGAAGCGGCGGCTCAAGTGGTATCTCGGCGATCGTCTCACCGGGATTCCGCTGGACGTGCTGACGGCCGCTTACGCCGAAGCCTACGCACGTTGGCAGCGCGTGTGCGGGCTCGTCTTCGAGCAAACGACGACCAGCAGCAACGCCGACATCGTCATCCTTGCTCGCAAGATCGACGGCAACGGCGGGACGCTGGCCGAGCATGAGTTGCCCAACGGCAGCGACCAGCAGATTCGCGGCTGGTACGACGTGGGCGAGAAGTGGACCGTCAACGAGCCGCCCGGCAACAAAATCAACTTGATTGCCGTCGCGTGCCACGAAACGGGTCACGGCTTGGGGCTCAGCCACACCAATCGCGCAGGCAACCTGCTCAACCCGTATTACGACCCCTCGGTTTCGACTCCGCAGGAGTGGGACATCGCCGAAGTGGTTTCTCGGTACGGCCCTCCGGTGGAGGAGCCGAAGCCGGTCCCTCCTACGACCCCCGGTGGCTCTCCTGACAAGTTCGCCGGGGTGATTGAACTGCCGTTCGGCGTCTACACCGCAACCTTCGTGAAGACTCCCCTTTGATGCGACTGACGCACACGCTCCTGCTGCTCGCACTCTTCGCCGGCCTGGCCGCTGCGAACGACGGCGCTGCGGCCATTCAGGACATGGCGACCTTCCCGCCGGAGCGCCAGCCGTACCTCCGCTACGTCACGACGGCGACCGCGGCCGACGCGCTCGACCGCCACAAGCAGGAGGTCGCCCTGGCGTTCGTCGTCGCCTCGACCACGCGGCAGGACAATCTCGACTACTGCCGGCCGGTGAAGGTGACGTCGACGCTCTGGCGGCTCGACCTCGACTGGCTGCGATGGAGCATCGACGACTGGTCGCGGCTGGTCGCCAAGTACCCCTACCACCCCACCGGCGCCCACAACTCGACTCTGGTGCGAGCCGACTGGTTGATTCTGCAACTCACCGACCAGACGGAGAGCGACGCGTATCTGCGGTTCCTCTTCGGTGAGATTCCGAAGGACATGAACCGCGTCTTTGAGATTCTTGGCGTCGGCATTGAACCGCAGCTAACCGTTGGACTGGTGCAGCAGAATTCGGGTGTATCCGTCGTCGGCACGCGGTGGATTGAGAACCGGCCAAAGTTTCGCGGCTACGCTTGGGGGACGCGGGATGTCCTTCAACTCGACGGCAAGAGCGACCCGCTTGAGCACCCGGAGGGCGGCTTTAAGCACAACGGCGAGGAGCATATTCTCGGCCTGCCCAAGTTCGATCCGGCAACGCAAGAGTGGGGCGTTCTTCAGGCTTACACGCTAGCCAACGCACAGGGGCAATTGGTCGCCCGCGCTCCCATCGATCTTGTCCGCGACCACCAAGAGTTTCGCGGTTTCGCGGAGATCCGCAATCCTGGCTCATGCCTTGGCTGCCACGATAACGGCATCAATCCGGTTGGTCCAAACCTTGTGGTTGAAACGCTCAAGAGCGGCGTGGAAGCGTATGCCGACTACGAGACATACCAGGAGATTGAGCGGTTTCATTTAACCAAGCTCGATAAGTTCGTTCGCCGTGACAACGAGGATTTTTCTATCGGGGCGCTGCTCGCGTGCGGCGAGCCCTCCGCCGAAGCCTCACTCTACGTCAAGCAAGTGGTCGCAGCCTACGACGCTCCGGTCACGTTGGAGCGGGCGGCCGCTGAGGTCTATTCCGAGGCCGTCGAACTAAAACGGGCGCTCGCGCTTGGGAGTGCGACCGGTTATAGCCTCGGCGCCCGCCTGTCCGCATTGGCCCACGACGGGACGGTTCCGCGTGAGGCGTTTGAAGAGAACTACGTCGCGGTGCGAGCCATCGCGGAGCAGTGGAGACAATCGCAGTGAAACTCAAGATTGATTGGTGGGACGTTGTACTGGCGGTGATCGTGTTCGCGGTCGTCGGGCTGTGCTACGGCTGCTTAGCCAGCTACGCGCAGGCCGGCACGGTCTGTCGCGTGCAAAAGGTCGTCGCTCATCAGCAGTACGCCGCGCCGCTGCTCGCTCCGGTCTACTACCAGATTGGACAGTCCGTCCAGCGGGAAGCCGCCGACACGCTCCAATTCCGCCACTCGGAAGAGTACATCGAACTTCAGCAACTCCGCGGCTTCAAAGCCGGCGTCGATGCTGTGACCGCCTCCGCTGTTACTACCAGCGGCCCTCCTCAGCCCGCTTCCCAACCATTGGGGCATCCGGCGGCAACTGAGGAGGGGCAGACTACGCCGCCGCCCCCGCCCGTTAGCGACTTCGCCGCTCGCTACCCGACGCTGGCCGCAAAGTGCCAACGATGCCACACGGGCGACACGCCGAAAGGCGACGTGTTCCTGGACGGCACCGTTTCGCTTGAAGGCCCCGACGCCGCCTCGAAGCGCGACGCCATCGCCGCGGCGATCGTCAACCAGAAGATGCCGAAGGGCAATCCACTCGACGACCAAACCACGTTCAACGCGCTCATTGAACTGTTCAGCGAGCCATTCCCGACAGAAGGAGAATAACCATGTCCCGTAAAACTCGCGCCGCGTTCATCGTCGTCGCCATCGTCGCCATGTTCATGGCCCTCGCCGCGCCGTCGTTCGCCGGCGGTTGCGCCGGATGCGCTCAGCAGGTGCAAGCCGTCTACGCCCAACCGTTGATTCAACCGCTGGCCGTCGTTCAGCCGTACTACGCCCCGCCGCTCATCCAGCGGCAGGTGGTGCAGCAGGTCTACGCTCAGCCGTTGATCCAGCAACAGATCGTGAAGCAGCGAGTCGTCGCGCCAGTCCAACGACAGGTCGTCCGTCAGCGGATCGTGCAGCCTCGCGTGCAGCGGCAGGTGGTTCGCCAGCGAGTCGTCGTCGGCTACTAAGTCCCTCCCCGCCGGCCGTCGTTGATCAGGATCGTGCGGCGGCCGGCGCTTTTGATTTCACCCGTGAGTCTCACTTTAGCGTTCGACGCCGATGGAACCATGGAATCAAGCGCTAATAGACTTTGCCATCCTCTGGTCAGGGTCCACGTTCGTCACGCTGTTCTGGATTATCTGGAAGGGAACCCCCAACACTCCGCTCGCCATGCTGGGGGCGTCCGTCACCAATGGCGCAGTAGGCGCAGGAGCAGGCATCGGTGTTATTGAAAAATGGGGGGTTCGGTGGGCAATGGCAATCGCCGCCTTCGTCGGCGCAGGAATTGTCGAGCGTGAAACCATCATCAAAGCCGTTAGCGGCGCTCTTCGCGCCCTTGCGAAAAGGTTTGGACTTCATGACGACGCCCCTTGAACACACCAAAGGCGGCAAGGCGGTCTGGCTTGCACTGGTTGGCTGCGCGGCCTTGTTGTGCATGGCCATCGGCGTGTCGCGACTGGCCGGCACTCGCTACGAACTGGCCAACGCGAAGGCGGAACTGGCCATCAAGGCCAGCGAGGAAGCCGCCGCCAAAGACCAGGAGATGCGGGCCTTTATCAACGAGTTCGACTACCCGATCGCCATGCTCGACAGCCGCGGGGAAGTGGTCGAGTGGAATGACGCCGCCGAGCGGGACTTCGGCTGGACGAAGGAAGAACTGCAAGCGAATGGAATCGCTTCGATCATGCCCGACGACATGCGAGACCGGCATCATTCGGCGTTCGGCAAAGCGATGGCCGGCAGCGGCCGCGTGGTCGGAAAAGTGAAGTCGCCAGTCCAGCGCGTCGAGTGCGTCGTGATCCACAAAGACCCGAGTCGCAAGCCAATCCCGGTTGAGGTGAGCGTGCGAGTCGTGCGGGAGGATGACGGCGACCTGTACGCGATCGCCCATATCGACAAGCAGAGCCGGATCTTGCGGGTGGACGCGAGCGAGGGGGTGCAGTGACCGACGAACGCCAACGCCCCCGCTCCGGCTGTCTGCCGATCATCCTCTTCGCCCTCGCGGCGTGGTGGGCGGGTGGGTTTGCTCACGCGCAACCAGCCGGCTACGGCATGCTCCAAGGCGGCAACCGCAACAACTCGCTCACCGCCGCGCAGTTCGCCCACCCCAAAATCAGCTTTATCGTCCTCCGCGACGGCTGGAGCAAGCAAGAGCCTCGCGACGACGCCTTCGACTTCCGCTACAACGCCGCTCAGATTCGTCGAGCTCGCAAAGCCGGCAAAGGCTACATCGTCGCCCCGATGACTGGAGCGTCGACGCCAAGCTTCGTCTCCGGCCCGCGGTACAAGAACAACAAGGGCGAGCTCGTGCTCGCTCCATGGTCGCCGAGCATCACCGCACAGTACGCCACGTTCGTCTACGCCTTGGCGAACAGTGAGGTCGACGGACTGAAAGTCAAGGACGACCCGCTCGCCATCGCCGTCTGGTGCACGGGCCCAACCGTTCCCAGTCAGGAGCTTCACCTCAACGGCCTAGAAAAAGCCCCCGGCTACAACCCGGCCGGCATCGTCGCCAACTGGACCGCCTGCATCAAGGCGACTCACGCCGCGTTTCCCGGCAAGCCTGCCATCCTCTCGCTCAGCGGGCAGACGGCCGTCCAAAAGTATCAGCCGCAGATCATCGCCGCGATGAAGGCTGAGTACGGGAAGGACGCGATCTTCCAGCACAACAGCCTAGGCAAGCAGACCAGCGTCACCGCGACGCACCACCGGCTCGTGCTGGAGCAGAAGCGGCAGGGCTACCGCGTGGGCGCCGAGATGGTGCAGCCAGGGAATACGGCGGGGCTCGCGAAGTTTCCGGAGCGAGATTATGCGGTGCTGTATCCGGGCGATGAACGGAGTGTGAAGTGACACGCCGACCCCTCAACTTGCTCGACCGCAACCCCTGGCCAGCGATGGTCGGCGGGTGCTTGGCGGTCTGGGCGATCGTCGCCGGTTGCTCGGCATCGTGGGGGGCGTAGCATGGCGAACGTCCCTACCGACAGCCTCATCTATTACTACAAGTTCGACGATCTGACGGACTCGTTTGGCTCGAACGATCTTACGGCGACGAATTCGCCCGCGTTCGCCGCCGGCAAGATCGGCAATGGCATCGACCTGGAGTCGAGCAGTCAGCAGCACCTAGAGTGCGCCGACAACGCCAACCTTTCGACGGGAGACATCAACTTCTCCGGCGACATTTGGGTGAAGATGGAGTCGAAGGATGTAAATAAATACATCGTCGGCAAGCTCACCGGGGCGGCGCTGGAATGGACCGTCGATTACCTTCAAAGCAGCGACCGCTTTCGCTTTTACATCCGCTCCGCCGGCGGTACGTTCGTCGTGGCCGTCGCCAACAGCCTTGGTTCGCCCTCGCTCGGCGTGTGGTATCACATCTATTTCGAGCACGACGCGACGAATAATTTCGTTCGCATCCGGGTCAACAACGGGACGACCGACAGCGTTGCGACCAGCGGCACCGCCCCGCCCGACACGACTTCTCCGCTGCGTTTCGGCTACGTCGGCAGCGGCACGACGCAGCATTTCGACGGAGTGCTCGACGAAGCGGCATTCTGGAAGCGAGTGCTGACCTCGCAGGAGCAAGCCGACCGCTACAACGGCGGCGCCGGCAACACGCTCATTGTCGACGGGATTGCGATCACCGAGCCGCGGTCGCCAGAAATCATCGCCATGGACGATGACGGGCTTGGCGGCACGATCGATATCGTTGGCGCTTATGAATTCGCCACCACCCCGCCAACTGCGATCGAATGCCGTCACGTGTGGACGAACCCGGCCGACACGGGTGACTGGGAGGTTATCGACGACAGCCCCGCAGACGGCGAATTCTCAGGTTCGTACTACGTTCCCTTAGTAGGTTCTGGCGCCATTGAGTTCAGGTGGGCTAACGACCATGGCGTCACCTACACGCTAGAGAACGTTGGCGTTGGTTTGGTTCTAGTCACCGGCGGCCAGTCGAACATGCAGGGCCGCGCCGACAATCTTCAGGCGCTCACTAATCCCGGCAGCCAACTCGCACTAATGCTGCGTGAGGATGACACCGCGTGGTCGGCCCTGGCCGATCCGACGAATAGCGACGCCGTCTATGGCACGCTCATCCCGCATGTCGCGACGCAGTGGCTTACTGACAATCCCGACTGCCCGATTGCGTTTATCACGGCCTGCGACGGCGGCACGTCGATCCTCATCTCGCCGTTCGAGTGGCAGATTCCCAGTGGCGCTAGCTACGTCGACCTGCTTGCCTCCGTCACTGTGGCCGGCAATAAGCGAATCAACGGCGTGCTGTGGCTGCAGGGCGAGGCTGAGGCGTACTTCGACTACTCGACGGAGGATTACTACGACGCCGTCATCACCGTCCTCGAGGCGCTGCACGCCCTGCCAGGCGCTCCCTGGGTGATGGTCGGGCAGATCGGGATGCTCCCCACGGCCGAAGTCGCCGGAGCCCACGCCATTCGGCAAGCACAGCGAAACACCTGGCGGCTCGATTATGTGCGACCAGGACCGACCTGGCACGACATGAATCTGAGTGTGGACCAGCTTCACGCGCGGACCGATGCGGAGAGCGAAGAGCAAGGGACGCGCTGGGGGCTCGCGCTCAGTGGGGCGACTCCGCCAGTAATCACCGCGATTCACACGAATGGCTCCAACACGGTCACAATCACCTACGACCAGACGCTCACGACCGACGCTTCATTGTCGACCGCGCCATGGTCGGTGAGCGGCGGCCATACCGTTACGGCAGCCAGCGCCAGCGGCAACGCCGTGACGCTGACCGTCACTCCGGACATCGCTGCGGGCGAGATCATTACCGTGACTCACGCCGAGGCCAACACGGCGGTAGGCGTCGACGTCCCGCTATCGACAGCCGGACTTCCTGCAGCAGCGGAAACATTCACGCAAACGACCGTCACCGGCGGCGTTTCTCAACCATCGGCGCTCAGTCCGCAGTTCTCGCCGTCGTTCAGCCCGACGCTGCCCCCCCTCCTCGCAATCGTGGGAGGGTGAGATGCCGACCATTCAAGTCAACGGCGCGTTTGGCGACCTGAGCAATCTAGACGGGCTGTTCATCATCCTCGACCCCCCCAGCGACTCTCCCGGCGCGGGGGGCGGCGAGGTCATGCCCGGCCCGCCCGTCGAGTGGAACCCCGCCAGCCCTGTCAGCAACGTCGACTGGTCGTTCTTCACCGTGGCCGCGGATGGAGCGGCGCAGATCCGCTATTCCGGTCGCGGCGCCACGCTCGTCAGTCCTAGCTACGCTGTCTGCGCTCACCACGCCCGCGGCTCGGGAGGGTTTCATTTTCTCCAGCCGAACGGCGTCGAGATCAGTCGTACCAGCACGATGACGCAGGGGGTCGACTACTGGAACATCGCCGGCGACCTGGGGCTCATCAAACTCAATACGCCAGTCACAACGATTGACCCCATCCCGATCTTCCTTGACTGCTCCGTGGCCGCCGGCAAACCATGCGTGGCGATCGAGATGGACCGTCACCTCAATCGGATGGTGGTCCTCTACACGCTAACCAACAGCGAAAGCGTGGTTGACATCAGTCGCAGCGGTCCGACAGGAACAGTAGATGGGCTCGAGGGGGGCGACTCAGGCAAGCCCGCCGTGTGTCTAGTCAACGGCTCGCCTGTGTTGGTGATGACAGCGCTCTTTGGCACCAGCAGCGGCTCCGCCGGAGGCATCGACTTCAAGGGTGGCGGCGGCCCCAACCCCTCGTTCTACATCGCCGCGATGCAGGCGATTCTGGACGCCGATGACGAAGAGTTGACACTGTGGGACGTGTCGCCCGTTGGCGCAGCGAGCGCTCAGTCTTCACGCAGCGCCGTGATGAACGCCAGCTTCGCCCCAGATTCCATGCCCTGCATTCTTTTTTAGAGGAACCTAACCAATGACGCCATTCGCCACCGCCCTGACCAAAGGGCAGCATTCCAAAGAAGTCTCTTGCAAGCACACGCACGTCGTCTTGTCGTTCACCGGCACGCTGGACGTGGAAACGATCACCGTGCAGGCCAGCCCTGACGGCGGCGGGAACTGGTTCACCTACCGCAGCGACGATCCGGCCGGGTCTGCCGAGTCTTCCACAATCACGTCGACCGACATCGGCGACGGCGGCATGTTCAGCCGAGTTTACATCGCCGGCGGTCAGCGACTTCGGGCCCTGCTCAGCAACGGCGCGGGCACCGTCTCCGCCGTCAATTGCTGGGTCGGCGGGCCCGTGGCAAGCGACGTTACCGGCGTACAAGAGGCCTAAGCCACCGGCGCCGGCAGGGGTGCTACCATCAACCTAGCAGTTCCTCCCCCTGCCGGCGTACCGGCTTTGACGAGCAAATGCCGCACCTTCCGCGCCGTCCAACCAGAAGCATCAGCCTGTTTCCGCAGTTGATTGATTGTAGGCTCTCCAGCGGCCTCCAGGGCGCGTGCGGCTCCCAGGCATCCCAGACGACTTGCCAACTCACGAACGCGCGCCACAAGCTGAATCTCGCGTTCACACGGGACGCGGCGGCCGTTGACGATCTTGTAGCCGACTGGTTGTTTGCCTTGGGTGCGGTAGCCGAGGCGTGCAACGGTATCTTCGTTGACGGCGCGGACTCGCTCGCCAATCAGGTCAGATTCCAGGCGAGCGAACACCGCGGCGATTCCAAAGAACGCTTTGCCCATGGCGGTGGTGGTGTCGATTGAGTCAACGCATGAGGCGAGCGAAGCGCCGGCGGCCTGCAATTTCTCGCAAAGAACCTCAGCGTCACGCGCAGAGCGTGCTAGCCGAGAGAGAGAGTAGGCGACCAGGACGCACTGTTCCTTGCAGGCAAACTTGACGGCGCGGCGAAACATCACCCGCTTGGCATTTCGACCGCTAACGCCGTGGTCCGTGTATCTCTTGACTAGCTTCCAGCCCTTTAGCTCGCAGAGTTTGCGTATCTTATCGCGTTGCATCGACGGGCTAAGTTGCTGGTCGGTTGTGGAGACGCGGATGTAGGCGACGGCTTTCATGCGGATACCCCGTGAGTCTGAGGGTTTGACGAAAAAGCCCCGCCGCCAGCGCTGGCCGACGACGGGGAGGGGGGCTTAGAATAAGGCGGTCTGTTGTGGCTCTAGCGCGTACACCATCGCGGCCAAGTCGCCAACGTGGTTATAGAGCGGCAATTGCTCCTCTTTCTCGCCGGGTCGTTGTCGATACGCGGCCCAATGCTTTGAGGGCGTCAAATACGCGCCGTATATCGTGCCGTCGTCAAGCATCCATTGCTTCTCTTCGCGGCCTTTTCTGGTCATCTTCATCGGTCGACCCCTTAGAATGGCGTTTGATTGAACCGGGAAGTATCAGCGTAAAGCCCATCGTCAGTCGCCAAGCCCATTGCAAGGCGAGCGAGCGCGTTTGTGTAGTGGATCATCACGTCAGCGAGCGGCGGGTAATCGCTGGTCACAAGTTCCCAGATATCCTCGCTGGTCCACTCGGCAACGCTCGGGCAGACTCCGCGCAGTTGTTGGCACGTTTCGTCCCAACCGACAACCGAGTCGCAATCGCCGCCAGTGGATAGCAGCGTGCGATACTTCCGCTGGAATCCCCCGCGCCAGAATGGCTCGGCAGCTTGGCCAGCAACCATTATCCACGCCTCGCGGCGAATCCCATCGTCATCGGCTCGCATCGTCAGTTCGTGCGATCGCAGGCGGTCGCGTTCGGCCGTGACTTCGCGCCAGGGTATGCCGAGATTGCGGGCGGCGCGCTTCATGCGGAGGATTTCAGGATTGTGTAGGCGTTTCGACTTGCTGCGGCGCTTCGTGGGGGTGGTTCTCATGCTGCACCACCTTTCCGGCCGTAGCATTCTGCCGGGACGCCCCATTCTGCTTCGTTGTATCCGTCGAGTGCGTGAACCGCAGCGTTCTGCAGTGCGTCGATGAACTGCTTGGCTTCCGACGCTTCCCATCCAGGATGCTCGCACGATTGGTAGGCGAGGCAGTGGCAGGCTTTGATAACCTGCACTGGGTCGAATTCAGTGGGACGCGGTCGGTAGGTGAAAGCGGGCGCCCCACTGTCGTCGTGCTTGTAGCGGTAACACACGCTGGCGTAGTTCTCATCCCACAACATCTGGCCGATCGCTTCGGCGTCTTTGTAATCGCTGGGGCGAAGCGTTTTGCCGGCCCAATAAATCCCGTAGTTCTGGGCGATGCGACGACTCATGGCGGCGTCGACTAAGTACTGGATATGTTCGCGGTCTACTGTGTATGCTGACATCGTTCAATCCTCCTTAACAGGGTTGAGCTAGGCTCGTCGTCGATTGCACTCGGCGGCGGGCTGTTTTTGTTGTTAGCTAGGCAAACGCACGTTCTTTCGCGGCCTCAAACGCCCATTTGTCACGTCCGAAGTGATTCCAGAATAGCTCAGCCAGTCCGCGGTTAGTTGCTATTTTATGGGCCGTCAACCCACCCGCGCGAGCTAGCTTTAGTAGCTCTTTTCGATCCAGCTTCGACATGTTCGCTATGTACGTTTCGCGGCATTCTGTTTCGGTGAGCATCTCTCATCTCCTTGTGACATGGTTGCTAGGCAACTGCGCCTCGCATGTCTTAGTTCTATCGACTACGCCAATTAGCGTCAATACATTTATTTAAAGATTATTGGCGGGTTGACCTAAGTGGCGTCATAGCAATAATTAGCGAGATGAAAGATTCTGAGAATACAGGCCCCGGACGCCCACCGACAGACAATCCTATGGAGATGCACTGTGTGCGCACACTGCGCGAGGAGTGGGCGCTATGGAAACAAGCCGCCGAACTGCGGGGAATGAAGCGCAGCGAGTACATCCGGCAAGTGATGAATCGTTCGGCGAAGAGGACGATTAGCGGTCAGGAGGACTGATTGGCGAAGTTCATCGACAATCTGCAATCGCTCGGCTTCGTGAGTTATGCCGATTACCTTAAGTCGCCATTGTGGGCGAGTATTCGCAGTCGCGTTTACGCATCTAAGGGCCGCATCTGCCTGGACTGCAAGAGCCATCGAGCCACGCAAATACACCATCGCCAGTACGATCTGGAAACACTTAAAGGAGACACGCTCAATTACCTTGTGCCGGTTTGTCGCAATTGTCATCGCAAAGAACATGGTCTAGAGCCATCGGCGCCCGTAGTAGTGATTGTCATTCCGTGGAATCCTACGGCATATCGCCCAAGAAAGAGTAAAGGCAAGGTTAAGGCCTTGGGCAACACCAAGGGGGCGAGGAAACAGCACGGCACGAGTCGAAAGCAGCGCCAAGCCGCACTGCGAGCGCGCAAAACTGAGTGTATGAGGCCACCGGCTAAGGTCACTTGCACCGTGTGCCGCAAGGAATGCCCAACGCCAACAACTAAGGCATGGATTGGGTTCATCTGCGTCGACTGCGAGTACAAACCAAAGTTCCCCGAACTAACGCGAAACCAAGTCAAAGATCAGAAACTGCGCGAGGCGCGAAAGCGTACTGAAGATGCGATGGAGCGAGCAGCACGAGACAAGCGAGCAGATTCATCACAAACGCTACGCGAATTCATGCAGTCTGCTAGAATGGCAACAGACCGCTAAGCTCCAGCCAGGCGGTTCATACCGTCCCGGCAACGAGTCCAAGGCGAAAGCACAGACGCGAGAGCGACGGTTGGCTGGATTGCTGTGTCGCAGGCGTTGCGGTCCTGTTCGTCAGTCGCAGAGGCATGCAGCAAGCTCACTAGGAGCAAGTCAATCAACAGATTGTCGCCTGCGGGTTCTCGACCAGTACGGTGGGTTCTGTCCCCAAAGCCTGCGACGATCAAGTGCGTGGGGGTATGGGGGCAGTGTGGAGATAGAACAACGCCACGGCCAGCGCGGGCAACGTGCGCCTACAGTCGGGTAGGGCAGGAGGATGCGATGTTCAATTACTTCGCTCGCAAGCGAATAGCAAAAGCCGGACGGTTCTGGTCGAAGGCCATCGACGAGCATATCGAACTGTACAGGCTTAATCTATGCGTGGCGCGAGTCGAGGCGCTAGTCAGGTGCGCCAGACACTTGCGGGAAGTGCAGCGAGGTTTCGAGAGGATGCAGTTGCTGGTTCTGGACATGCAAGCGGTGCTAGACGAGAGGGGCGCTAGTCTCCCGCCCTGCGATAACCTACATCCAGAGGTATACGATTAGCCCATTCCCGCCCCCTCCACCCCCTGTGCATAGCATGAGTCAATGTGATGACGCAACTACGCTAAGTGTATTGGTGTCAACGAGTTAGGTGGGTGTGACATGGTGGCAAGCAACCGCGCCTCACTGTTTAGGGGCCCCCTACACGCGAGACGCAGGATTTTGAAAGCCGGATGGGGGCTTCGAGTCTCCATCGATAAGTGATTAGTCTCCCCGTCACCAACCCTCCCCTCACTGGACACAAACCGAACGGGAATCAGATGAACAGACGCGACGTGCTGAAGTTGGCTGCAGTCTCCCCGGTGGCGTTCCTGCCCCTTCCGGCGGTGAGCGATGACTTCGAGGCCCGGGTCGAGAAGTTCCATGAGGTGCTCACTTACTGGGGCCTTCACTACCTTCATCCGGCGGGTCGCGCTGGCAGTCCTGGTTATCAGGCGGCTGATTTATGGGGCTTGTGCGCCGTTGAGCCGAACGCTTCTCGCCAGTCGGCTGAGATCCGGATGTACAAGTCGACGCTTCGTCCTGGGACGCGTGCGATAGAGCGTGTTTTTGTAAAGGAGCTGGCAGTGTTTATGGACCCTGCCGCGAGCGGATGCTTTACTGCGTCTCGCGTAGTTCGGACGTTGGAGCAGATGAGGTGGACGGAGATCACGATTGACCGCAGGGACCCCCCCTTGACGCCGGTAATCTTTTGAAACCGTCCTCCCCCCCTTTGGACCCTTGTGGATAGGTGATTAGATGTCGAGCGAGTGGATCTCGGTGCAGGAGCGGTTGCCGGAGATATCTCAAGCCGTTCTTGGAACGGATGGCGTCACAACTCGCATTGGCCGGGCTGAGGTTGGGAGTCATCTGGTGTCTTGGTACGACCTTGAAGGTGAACCGACTCACTGGATGCCTCTCCCTCCGCCACCCGAGCCTCAACTGACGGTGAAGGAGGCGTTGAGAGAGGCGATGGATATGCTCTCGCACCTTCACGGCGTCGGATACGACAAAAAGGATGGAACGTGGTACATGCCTACCGCGTGGATGGTCAAGGTAGCCCCCCTTCTCCCCCGCCTGCGCGCCGCGTTGGAGGCTGAGTGATGTTGAAACTGACGGCCACTTGTGGGCACTACGTCGATGGCCAGGGTTATGTGTATCCGCCCGTTTACATCCCAATCCGCAATATCTCTTTTG
>JAKFCC010000158.1:0-1972 GCA_036676795.1 Gemmatimonadota bacterium | reverse complement strand
CTACATGACCAACAACTGTGTGATCGCCTCCGCCGCGGCCGCCGAGCCTCTTGGATTCGCCGTCGAGGTCCTCTCAGACGCGACGGGAGCAATCGACCTTGCCAACGACGCCGGCACCGCACCAGCACGCCAGGTCCACGAGACCCTCATGGCCCTGCTGCACTCAAACTGGGCTGCCGTCGCCGACACCGCGACCTGGACCGAAGCACTGCGTACGGGCGCGGCACTGACCAAGAGTGACCTTGTCACCTCCGCCGCACAGGGCCGCAGTACCAGGTAGGAAGTACCACGGCGGTGGCCATCATGCACTCAGCATGCCCGGACTATCTTGAGCTAGGACCGGCCGCACACCGCTCGCTCAGTGGGCATTGAGCCCGCCGGCGGACCACCGTCGGCGGGCAGCCGAACCAGGCGTGCGGGCATACCCCAGCGATGCATTCTGAAGGGAACGCATCGCTTACAGAACCTCCCTCTAAGCCCAAATCATCTTGAATAGGGATCTACGCGACCGTTAGCTTCTTGCTGCCGCTCAAGGACGGATCCTCGCCTGACTTGCGCAGACATACTCTTTCTCTCGTTTGTGGATACGAGAGCCACCTCGTCGCGCAGACCACCCAGTAGCTCCTCACGCAAGGAACCAACCCCATGACCAACACCACTAAGGCCTGGCTACTCTTAATTCCCGCCATCCTGGTCGAAGTGACGGCCTCGCTCGCCCTCAAGGGCGCACTCGAGCACCCGGCCCTCTACGTCGTCGTTGTCATCGGCTACCTCAGCGGATTCGTCTTGCTCGCCGCGATACTCCGCACGGGTATGGCCCTCGGGGCTGCCTACGGTATCTGGGGAGCCACCGGTGTCGCCCTCACTGCCGTTGGCTCCCTCCTGCTCTTCGGAGAACCGATCACCGCCCTCATGGGCATCGGAATCATCGTCGTCATCGCAGGCGTCCTGTGTGTGGAGCTCGGAGCCCAGGCAGCCCACAAGAAAGCAGAGATTGCCTGATGTCCTACCTTCTCCTCATCGGCGCCATCCTGTTTGAGGTCTCCGGCACGATCAGCCTCCGCCTAGCCATCGACAACAGACGCTGGTACGCAGCAGTTGCGGTCGGATACGTAGTGTCCTTCAGCATGCTCGGCCTCGCCCTCGCTCATGGGATGCCCATTGGCATTGCCTACGGAATCTGGGCCGCAGCAGGCGTCGCCCTTACCGCTATCCTTTCCAAATTCCTCTTCAAAGATCCCCTCACGTGGCTAATGAGCCTTGGCATCATCCTCATCATCGGCGGCGTCCTTCTCATCGAACTCGGAGCGACCCACTAGCCGCAACCACAGTCACCCCCTGAGGGCGGTCACTGCTGCGCCTGGTACACCCAGCGCTACCGGGATCGCCCGTAAGTGGGTTCCCATCTCAAAGACGGTGTCTCGAAACCTTAGTGCCTCAAAACGCTATGGATATGAGACGGGCCCTAGCTTGGCAGCCAAGGTTCGGCAGGTTCTGTTGCGGGGGTGCTAATAAATCCCGCTTCAGCTGCCTTCCTAGTCGGAGGTTCTGCGCCACGGCCTGCGGGACCGAACACGGGACGCTCAGGACAGGCCGAGCGCAGCGAGGTCCGTTTCGCGGTGCAGCGGAGCAATCCAGGGGACTTGCCCTACCAATTCGAGACCAGAATTGCGGATGCTGGTCTCATGCTCCTATTCCCGGCAAGGGCCCTGCATGGGATGGGGCCGGTTCCGCGGTGGCGTAAAGGGTGTTGAGCTGGCGGTAGAGGGTTCGGGCGATGTAGCGCTTAAGGGATCTGCGTATTTCGCGGTAGCTGCGGCCTTCTTCGGTGCGTTTGGTGACGTAGTCGCGTGTTCCGGGGTCGTGGACCATCCGGGTCATCGTAATGGTGTGCAGGGCTCGGTTGAGGCGCCTGTCACCGCCCCTGTTGAGCCTGTGCCGGACAGTATTACCGCTTGAGGCGGGCAAAGGA
>JAKFCC010000157.1:0-2111 GCA_036676795.1 Gemmatimonadota bacterium | reverse complement strand
GCGATAGGCCAGGTTCAAGTGCACTTCCTCGCACAGCCGCCGCTCCGAGCGGATGCCAAAGCAATAGCCGATGACCAGCATGCGGATCATCAACTCGGGATCGATCGACGGTCGGCCGGTGTGACTGTAGAAGGACGCGAGGTGTTGCCGCAGCTCGCTCAGGTCCATGAAGCGGTCGATGCCGCGCAACAGGTGATCGCCGGGAACGCGGTCTTCGAGATTGAACGCGTAGAACAACGGCGCTTGACCTGCGCCTTGGCTTCCCATCATGGCCACCCCCTCCGAAGTTCCGCTTCTGGCCGAGGCTGTGTGGAAACGCTCGCGTTGCATGCAATCGTGATGGCGTAGGTGGCCGGTTCACGGCGAGTTCATACAGGTCGTTCAGAAACACCTGCAGGACGATATTGGTGCTTCTGAGGTCTTCATGAGCACCGTGAGGCAGGCAAAGAGGCTCATGCCCCGACCAGTTCCATCGCCTTCATCGTATTGGACATACCCAAGATGCTCAACACGCGCTTGAGGTTGTAAGCGAGCACCTGGAGAATCATTTCGGTGCTCACGTTGGCGAGTCCGCGAGTCAGGAAGTGCGTCGATCCCATCCAGTGCTTCATCGTCCCGAACACGTGTTCTACGGTGCGTCGCCGCACCGTCATCTGCTTGGGTCGCTTCTCCAGCCTGGCGTGTAGCCGCTCAAGAATCTCCTCGTGTTCCCAGCGTCGCACCCGTCGTTCTTTGCCGGTGGTGCAGTCGGCCTTCATCGCGCAACTTCCGCAGCCATCAGCCCAGTACATCCGGATGTTCTGGTCTTTCTCAAGTGAGGTGTGGCGGTATCGAAGCCTCTCGCCCGCTGGGCACTGGTACTCGTCGTCATTGCGGATATAGATGAAGTCTGCCTTGCTGAAGCGACCCTCGGCTTTGCTGTTCGAAGTCATGGGCTTCGGCACGTATGCCGTGATGCCCGCCTCTTCGCAGGCTTTGATCTGCGGCCCGCTGAAGTAGCCACGATCAGCAATGGCTTCCAGCTTGCGCTTAGCCGTACATGAAGATCTTGAGAAGCCCCGCGGGGTGGTAGGCCGGACGGCCTGTGTCGGCGGGCGCTGCTCGCGCGAAGCCGAGAGCTGCTAGGTCAAGTTCTTCTACGAACGCATCGACAACTCTCACCGTGTTGTCCTCGGCGATGTAGGACAGAGGTACATAGATGGCTATCCAAGCTCCTGGAGCGGCGAAGCACGAACATTGCCGCAGTGGCGCTCGCGAACAAGAACGCGAGAGTTGCGTGGGCGCTACTCGCCCACGACACTGAATACGTGGCGCCATAGACGCACGGTACTGCAGCAGCGAGTCAGATAGGAGCACAGGAGGACTCCACCGATTGCTCAGGCGATCACAAGTGATGGCAAGACAGGTAAGACCCGGGCAGGCCAAACCTACTTCACACAGGGAGCGAAAAGCTCGTGAGGCTGATCAGGAACCTGCCAGCGCATTCCATCAGGGACAGAGGCTGCGGCCTCGATCGAAGTCCGAATCTATGGCTGCAATCGACCTTCTTGCAAGTTGCGAGTGAAAGCTTGGCAAACCGGGGCGACCAACTGCCCGCGTGATCGGCCTTTTGCTGGGCCACGCGGATCACAGACCGGGCGCCGTGAATCAGGAGCGTTCTGAGGTAGGCGTCGCCTCGCTTGCTGATTCCCAGCAGCGTTTGCTTCCCGCCACTCGAGTGTTGACGCGGTACGAGTCCAAGCCAAGCTGCCAGTTGACGGCCGTCCTTGAAGCACTGCGCATCTCCAATCGAAGCCACCAAAGCGCTCGCGGTAATCGCGCCCACTCCAAGAATACTTGCGAGCTTCTTGCTCGCGACGGACTGTCGATGCCATAGCTGAATCTGCAACTCGAGCTCACCCACGTGACGATCGAGCTCTTTCAGGTGATCTCCGAGCCGGTGCAGCAGCTGACGGAAGACTCCTGGCAGCTCATCTTGCCCGTCTTCCGTAAGCGTGCGGCCAAGGCCCTCTAGAAATCGAACCACTGTATAGGCACGATCGCCGATCGTGCCCGCCGAAGGATGGTGTGCACTTAACGCAACAGGTGCACACATGCCAAGACAAGACACA
>JAKFCC010000156.1:0-11285 GCA_036676795.1 Gemmatimonadota bacterium | reverse complement strand
CGATTCACGGAGTAGAATCCGACACGCGCGTCGAAAGCGCGCGGCCGCATCGCAGGTTCTGGCAACCGGATCATGCTCCAGTGCGCAACCACGCTGACTGCGGGAATGGGCCCCGTCCTGCCATCAGCTTCGGGAGTCGCGGTCTGCGTTGCCTCTATTTCGATGTTGTTGGGAAAAGACGCAACGCGCTCGATGAACGAGCGCCGCTCGTCCAGGTTTCCGCGCGCCCCGACGAATTCGGGGACGCTCGTCGTATAGAGTTTCGTCACATCGATGACAGGCGCACTGTCGGCACCGAAGGTCTCGATTGGGAAGACCGCCACTACGGGTGGATGGTTCGACTCGATGACCGCTCGATAGATAGGGAGCGCGCTGTCCGCAGTTATTTCATGGCTTACTGAGCGGAGCAGTACCCGGTTACCATGGCGCTCCCATCGCAGGACCCGCTGTGTGAACTCGTCACCGGTTCTTCCTGCCTCTGCCGCAGTCCTCGCAAAGCGGCCAACCAGAAGCATGTCGCGGTTGAGCTGCGACTTCGGGATCTCGAAGTAGAGAGTGTCGCCCGCGCGATGTGTGATGAAGAGGCCGAAGCGGGTCTTGGCCGATGCGCCGATTACCGCCGAGTAGGGTTTTAAGGCCCCAGCTGGTTTCGCAGGCGTGACAGGCGCCGACTCGGCCGGGCGTCTGTTGAATGGAAGAAATGTGCATCCGGACATCGCCGCGCCGAGAAGAACAAAGGCGATGACGCGCGAGAACATCACAGCGGCTTTACTGCCATCCCCATTGAGTGGTATCCCTTATCGACATAAAGAGTCGTTCCGGTGATTCCACTGGCGAGTGAGCTGGACAGGAACGCGGCAGCCGCCCCGACCTCCTCAGGCTGAAGTGCGCCGGGCAGCGGAGAATTCGTCGAGCAGTATTCGACCATCTTCTCGATTATTCCGATCGCGCTGGCTGCACGGGAGGCCCATGGTCCCGCAGAGATGACATTGACCCGTATCCCGTATTTCTGACCGGCCTCGAACGCGAGGGTTCGCGTGTCGCTTTCGAGCGCGGCCTTGGCGGACGACATGCCGCCACCATAGCCGGGTATTACCCGCTCACTCGCCATGTAAGTCAGCGAAACAAAGGAGCCACCCTTCCTCATCAGTGGTGCGAGGTTCGCCACCATTGAAACAAGTGAGTAGGCACTGACGCTCACCGCAGTCAGGTATCCGTTGCGGCTTGTTTCCATCAGCGGCTTCTTTACCTCGGGGCCGTTGGCAAGGGAATGAACGACGATGTCGATGGGCTCTGGTCCGAAGTCCGCTACGAGCCTTTGAGCGAGCCCCGAAACTGAAAAATCGCCGCTTTCCCGATACCGCTTGTTCGTACGGACATCCTCAGGGGCGTCATCGATGGTATCGTAGGCGGCATCGAGTGGATAGATCTTCTCGAATTCCAGCATCGAGCCGTCGGATAGCTTACGCGACTCGTCCATCTTGCCGCGTTCGAGCAGGTTGAGGAAGATGTTTAGTGCGGGAGGCCATGTTGCCACCACAACCGTCGCACCCGCCTCCGCAAGCGATTTTGCGATGGCGAAGCCGAATCCGCCGTCATCCGCCACCCCGGCTACCAGGGCCCGGCGTCCCTTAAGGTCGATGCCTAACATTATGCTGATTGTCGCCGATTATACCCCCCGAAGCAAGGGGTAGGAGAGTTGCATATTGTTGAAGCCATGAAACAGTTCCGACTTTTGCTGCTGCTGGCCACGTTCTCGACAGCTGTCCAGGCGCAGGCCGGCGATACGATCAACAGATCGACGCCCTTATTCGTGCCGCGGGATCTCCTGACCATTGGGGGATTCTCTGCGGCAACCGCTCTGGCGTGGCCGTTCGATCAACAGCTTGCGCGACAAATTCAGCAACCGCGCAGCCAGGAGAACAGGTTCCTGCGAACGGCGGCCACGGGCTTTCGCTGGATTGGCCAACCCGGGTCAATCGGTGTGGCGGCAGGCTTATATGCCATTGGCCGCGGCACTGACCACGCGCGCATCGAGGATATGGGCCTCCATGCAACCGAGGCCATTCTGATAGCAAATCTCGTTTCTGGTGGAATCAAGGTCATTGCGGGGCGAGCCCGGCCGGAGGTGGATGTCGAGAATCCGCGAGACTTTCAGTTCTTTCGTGGACTGAAGGGCGGGCAATTTCAGTCATTTCCATCGGGGCACACGACCAGCGCATTTGCATTTGCGACAGCCATCAGCTCCGAGCTTGTGCGCTGGCAGCCGGGTACGCGCTGGACGGTGGGACCCGTACTGTACGCGGGAGCAACGCTCGCCGGCGTGTCGCGCATGTACAACAACAAGCACTGGGCCAGCGACGTGCTGGCCGGCGCCGCGATCGGGACATTCGTGGGTACGAAGGTGGTGCGCTACCAGCATTCACACCCCGGGAACTGGCTCGACCGAAAGTTCCTGACGGTGGGAGTGACGAAGTCGAGCGCCGGGCTGTCGCCGATTCTTTCGGTACAGCACCGGTAGGGATGCAGCTCAACGGGTTGTTCATCGTCGCCGATCTCAATGCCGAGGTGGCAGAGAAAATTCGCGATATCAATGCGCAGTTCGACCCAAAACTCGCGGCCTCGCGTCAACCACATGTCACGATAACCGGTTCGTCCGGAGCGGGCCCAATCCCTCCGCACGTGAATATTGCGGAAATCGAGGAAAAGCTTAGGCCCATCGCACAGACGACGGCACCGATGCGGCTGAAATTCGGAAGACCGCAGAGATTTCTTCAAAGTGAGATCGTGGTTCTGCCGCTCGACCCGCACGGTGAACTCCGCCGGCTTCACGACAGAATAGTGAGCAGCGGCATCCCATTTACGCGTGCGCGTTTCACCTTCACGCCCCACTGTACACTGAGCCTGTACCCGACGCTTACGCCTGAATCGGCACGACACCTGCTTGCGGTGCGAATCGATGACGAAGTCACAATCGACCGAATTGACCTGTATCACACCAACGATCCGCAGCCGGCGCGCAAACTTCTCGAACTCCCGTTGACTGGTGAAGCTCCAGGGAATTGAGCGTGCATGGCGCGCCCTGTGGATGCGTGCGATCGCGCGCTCTCTGCCAGGAGAGAGAGATGCGAGCGCGCCCGACTGGAGCGGGCGGGAATGGCGGATACTGTTCCTTCGCTACGAGCGAATCGGAGACATGATAATGTCGACAGGCGTTATCAGGGCAATCGCCCAGTCGCATTCAACCATCAAGGTTGACGTGCTCGCGAATCCTGCCGCGCTTCCTGTCCTGGAGAACAACCCATACGTGAACAGGGCGTTTGCCCTGAATCGTGGGTCGTTACGCAGTTATCAGCAAACGATCATGCAGGTTCGGGCTGGGCATTACGATGTAATCGTGGACGGACGCCTGAATAATCCGCCCATTTTTACATCCACCCCACTGCTCATGCTCGCGTCGCGGGCGCGATACCGAATTGGTGCAGGCGGGGGCAACAATGATCTCATCTACAACTTGCGTGTTCCCCGCTATGACAGGAACACCCATTACGTCGAAGGTTCGAAGGACCTCGGGATTCCGTTTGGAATCGATGCAGCGGCTACCGACTGGCAGCCCGAAATTTTCCTGAGTGCTCAGGAGAGTGACAGCGCCGACGAGCATTGGCGAAACGCCGCGTCACTTGCCGCCCCCGGCACCGGGAAACGGCTGCTGGTGAATCTCTCGGCTTCTGAGCAGAAGCGCCGCTGGCCAGATGGGAAGTTCAGTGCGGTGCTGAAAAGCGTTCGCGAAAATCATCCGGAAATGCCAATCGCTGTCATCGGACTCCCAAGGGAATGGGAGAGCGTGAGCTCTGTGGCGCAGGGTGTCGGGGCGCTCCCCGTACGGACTCCGTTGCTGCGCGATGCACTCGCACTCGTGGGGCGCGCGGACATAGTCTTTACGCCGGACACCAGTATTTCGCACGCAGCTTCTGCGTTCCGAAAACCGTCACTCGTGCTTCTCAAGCGCGAGCACCGGCCCTACGCCCCATACAACACTCCGGGACGAGTGCTTCTATGGAACGAGAACGAGATCGGCAAGCTGCCCTATGAGCGAGTGCTTTCCGAGCTGAACTCGGTTCTCGCAGAGTTCGGCGCCGCAAAGACAATCTGACCGTCTTTCAAGGTATCTTTAGGCTTGCTGAAGATCTGAACCCGCCCGAACGAGGATGTTAGGTGCCGCCGCAATTCATCTATGTAATGAAGGACCTGCGAAAGGTCGTCCCACCGTCCCGCGAAATTCTGCGTGGGATCTGGCTCTCTTTTTATGATGGCGCCAAGATCGGAGTTCTGGGAGCCAACGGGGCAGGCAAATCCTCTCTCCTGAGGATCATGGCAGGTGTCGATACGGATTATCAGGGCGAGGCGTGGGCACGTGAGGGCACCAAGATCGGCTACCTGCCGCAGGTACCCGAGCTGGACGAAACGAAGACCGTCAAGGAGAATGTCGAGGTAGCGGTACAGTCAACGCGTGACCTCCTGAAGAAGTTCGAGGACATCTCCATGAAGTTCGCGGAGCCGATGTCAGATGATGAAATGACGAAGCTCCTCGAGCAGCAGGGAAAGGTGCAGGAGAGAATCGACGCGCTGAACGCGTGGGAGCTGGATCGCAAGATCGAGATCGCCATGGACGCGCTTCGACTTCCGCCGGGAGATGCGGATGTGTCGAAGCTTTCCGGCGGTGAGAAGCGGCGTATTGCGCTTTGCCGAACGCTGCTGGAAGAGCCGGACATGCTGCTTCTGGACGAGCCCACGAACCACCTCGATGCAGAATCCGTCGCATGGCTCGAAAGATTCCTGGCGGACTTCCCCGGGACAGTAGTAGCCATCACACACGACCGTTACTTCCTCGACAACGTTGCGAAGTGGATTCTGGAGCTGGATCGCGGCTACGGAATTCCGTGGGAGGGCAACTACTCCTCATGGCTGGACCAGAAGAAAACGAGACTGGCAACGGAAGAAAAGCAGGCGTCAGCCCGCCAGCGATCCCTGGAGCGGGAGCTGGAATGGGTGCGGCTTGCACCCCGCGCAAGACAGGCGAAGAGCAAGGCCCGGCTGCAGCACTACGAAGAACTGGTGAGCGAAAAACAGAACGAGAAGATTGCCCAGAATGAAATCATCATTCCACCGGCTCCAAGACTTGGAAACGATGTCGTCATAGCCAAGGACCTTTCCAAGAGCTTCGGGGACAAACTCCTTTTCGACAACCTTTCGTTCTCGCTCCCGCGCGGTGGAATCGTCGGAGTGATCGGGCCAAACGGCGCGGGTAAGACAACGCTCTTCCGGATGATCGTCGGCTCGGAGAAACCGGATTCAGGAAGCCTCAAGATCGGCGAGACCGTACAGCTGGCGTATGTGGACCAGGACCGCGGACTGGATGCGTCGAAATCCGTTTACGACGAAGTCAGCGGCGGGCTGGACATGATACAGGTTGGCAAGCGGGAGATCAGCGCACGCGGCTATCTCAGTTCATTCAACTTCAAGGGCGCCGATCAGCAGAAAAACGTCGGGAAGCTTTCAGGGGGAGAACGCAACAGGCTGCACCTTGCGAAGCTCCTGAAGAGCGGCGGAAATCTTCTTCTGCTGGATGAGCCGACAAACGACCTCGACGTGGATACTCTGCGCGCGCTCGAGGAGGCGCTTCTCGATTTCAGCGGATGCGCAGTGGTGATTTCACACGATCGCTGGTTTCTCGATCGCGTTGCAACCCATATGCTCGCATTCGAGGGGAACTCGGAAGTGGTCTGGTTCGAGGGCAACTATCAGGCGTACCGCGAGGATCTCAAGAAGCGGAAGGGCGTCGACGCGGATCAGCCCCACCGGATCGCATACAAGAAACTCGTACGGTAAGCTTCGCCGGAATCTATTTTTCCGGCGGAAGCCCCCACGCCTTCACTATGGCCTCACCCATCCGGGCCATGGTGAGTTCGGCTTCGTGATCGACTACCCAGCGCTGGTCGACATTTTTCTGGGTTAGCACGCAGGCAACCACCCGATTGCGAAGGTAGAAGAGCGAACACTCGGTCCTGACCTCGTTGCCTTCACCGTCCTTGTGCGCGGCGCGCACGCCGCCCGCATACCGCTGAAGCATTCGATCGTAGGTGTTTTTCTCGAGCAGCGCCAGCATCACGGAATCGGCTGTGGGACTCACGGCCTTGCCTCGCGCGAGGAGCTCAAACAACCGCGCCATTTCATTGGGCGTGGTAACGCCCAGCCCGTATTTCACGGAGCTGTCCATGGCAATGCTGGAATTGCGCAGGAAAGATTTGGAGTGCACACGGGTCTGCTTGAGTCCCAGCGAATCCATCTTGTCCCACACGCGACGAATGATGATCCGGTCGAGAAGAAGATTGGTCGCTGTGTTGTCGCTGATGGTGATCATCAGGGCAGCAGCGTCATTCACTGTGAGGGTGAGCCCGCTGTGCAGGTACTGAAGAACTCCGGTCCCGGGCACCTGGTCTATCTTGAGCATGCTTATCGGATCGTCGAGCGAGAGCATCCCGCGTCTGACCAGATCGTGAACTGTCACAAGGATGGGAACCTTGATGAGACTGGCCGTGGGAAATTTCTCATCGCCGCGAAGTGAGATCCTGTCGCCGTTTTCCACGTCGATGATGGTGTACCCGACTATTCCGCGGTGTGCGCCCGCGATCGAATCAAGGGTCCGGCGCAATGCAGCGGTGTCTGCGTGAACAAAGGCAACCGGCTTTGGCGTTGACACCGAGGGCTGCGCACAGGCAAGCGCGGGCGCCAGGAGAAGGGAAGCAAATATTGATTTACGCAATGAACACGCACCCCATGATTTATTCCAGAAGTGTGGACCGCTTTGACCATTTCGGACAATACTATAGTATACCGATCGGCGAGACCGGTTTTTGCCACTCCAGATACCCGATACCCCACCGGACTCGGAGAAACAGATGACCCTGAATATCAGTCGAATCGCAATGGCTGCTGCTGCCGCGGCGTTAATCACCAGCTGCAGCAAGGGCGACAATGGCGCGGCCACGACTAATGACGGCACCGAGGCTGGAATCCGGGCGGACGGAGCTCAGAGCACAATCAGTGCTGGCGGTGGTCTGAACGATCCGAGCATTTTCTATGTCCTGGATGTCGCCAGCATGGGCGATAGTGCCAAAGGTGCGCTTGCTTCCACAAAAGGAACGAGCACCGAGGTTCGGGATTTTGCCAGAATGATGGTGCGCGATCATGGCGCGATGCGCGCGCAGGGACAGGCTCTCTCCAAGCGGCTGGGAATCCAGGCGGCTCCGCCTCCGGGTGACAGCCTGCCAGCGAAGCTCGACAGCGCTCTCTCGAGGCTCAATGCTGCGGCCAAGGGCCGGGATTTTGACAAGGCATACATCGATCATGAAGTAGCCTCACATCGCGAACTGCTTACCATTGCAGTAGCTGCAATGAGTGGCACGCAAAACTCCGAGATTAAAAACCTGATCCAGAACGTCGCCCCGATGCTTCAGGCCCACCTGGACAGGGCCCAGGCTGTCCAGAAAGACTTGCAGAAATAACAGTTGCCAAGCGGAGTGATATTCGACGTCGACGGAACTCTGGTCGACAGCAACGACGCGCACGCATCCGCGTGGATTGACGCTCTGAAAGAGTTTGGATTCTCAGACGTTCCTTATGAGACAGTCCGCGAAATGATCGGAATGGGCGGGGACAAGATTTTGCCCGCCCTCACCGGACTCGCCGAGCATGAAGAGCGCGCCGAGAGACTGCTGGAACGCCGAAAGGAAATCTTTCTCGGGCAATACCTGCCGCACTTGAAGGCATTTCCAATGGCGCGCGAGCTTGTCGAGCGAATCAAGCTCGAGGGTATGCTTGCTGTCGTCGCGTCATCGGCTAACAAGAAGGAGCTTCAGCCCCTGCTGCGTCTCGCGCGAGTGGACGAGTTAATGGATGCAACAACATCATCTGACGACGCGGACGAATCCAAGCCCGATCCGGATATCGTGCAGGCGGCCGTTCGCAGGACGGGGCTGGCGGCTGCACAGTTGATAATGATCGGAGATACGCCATACGACGTGACGGCTGCAAAAGGGGCAGGCGTTCCCATCATCGCGGTTCGATGCGGAGGCTGGGATGATCGCGACCTGTCGGGCGCGGTCGCTGTATATGACGACCCCGAGGACCTACTGGAAAAGTTCGAGATGAGCCACCTCGCTCGGCCGAAATAGATGCCGGGTTCCATGTTCTTGCGTCGCCATTGCAGGCTGGCGGCCCTGGTAGCGCTGCTGGCCATGCTCTCCCCTATGCCGGCCCTGGCTCACGTCAAGCTGGTTTCGTCGCATCCGATGCCGGGAAGCCGGGTATCTACTTCGCCGCCGCAAATCAGGCTGCTTTTCAGCGAGCCGATTGAAGCAGCCATGAGTGGAATCGTGCTTTATGGACCGCGCGGTGACTCATTATCGGTGGCGGTCACACACGAGCCGGGGAACGTCAGCGCACTTGTGGCCCCTCTTTCCCCGCTGGCGAGTGGCCGGCATCAGGTACGCTGGCATGTGCTATCCGCGGACGGCCATTCGATCACGGGAACCTTTTCGTTTTCGGTTCTTTCCGCAGCCGCTGACAGCGCAGCGCCTCCGGCAGGAGGAACCATTGGTGAGGAAGACCCTGGATCGCAGGTTCAGCCGCCGGCCATCGAACGGTTTGCAATGTTGGCGCGGGGCATCGGGATGGCGGCGCTGCTCGCCTTGACGGGAGTGGCATTCTTTGCTCTCCTCGCCGAGCCGGAATCGGCAAAGAAGTTCTGGGTGACAGCAACGCGCGTTGCGTCAGTTGCCGCAGTTGCATTCGCACTTCATTTCCTGCTGTGGATATTCCAGGCTTCCGCGACCGGGTTTTCCGGCAACTGGTTTTCTACTGCCCTGCACACCAGTGTCGGTCGCCGCGAAGCATTGCGTTCCCTGCTTGCTCTTGTCGCTCTCGTGTGCTGCTGGCCTGCACGCCGGGTTCCTTTCGTTTTGGCCGTGTCCGGCACAGCGGTGCTCCTTAGCGCATTCATAGGACACGCAATAACGATCGACCCGGTTCTCTCGATCACCTCAAAGATTGTCCATCTTCTGGCGGGAGCAGTGTGGTTCGGGGGAATTCTCTGGCTGCTGATACTCGACCGTGAACGCGTGCAGAATTTTCTGCGCGAGGCAAGGAAGGTTTCCGGTGCGGCTGGAGCATGTGCGATCGCCGTGCTCGTCACCGGACTGCTGCAAGCAGGCGCGGTTCTGTCCTGGGACGTCACCGCTCTGGGCTCGACCTACGCAAGGATCGCGGCGATCAAGCTTCTCGGCATTCTCGTGCTGTTTGGATTCGGAGCATACAACAGGTTCAGTGTTCTGCCGCGGCTCGTCGCCGGAGGATCAGGCCGGGACCTGCAAAGAACGGTAAGAAACGAGATTTCGATAATGGCGCTGGTGGCGGTCCTCGGTGGCGTGCTCGCATACGTGTCACCGCCCATACCCTGAAATCGGCAGGTAGCGCCTTCTCCCGAAAGGCTGCAGTCAGGCTGTAAATTCAGGGTTCCTTGAACCCCGCAGTGACCTGACTCCGATGCCAACATCAAATATTCTTCGCGGCGCAGCCGTGCTCGCGCTGCTCATTACTCCTGCATCTCTGTTCTCACAGGGACGAGCGACGGTTCCCCGCGGCGATGCGACGCGAACAGTGGTAACGCAGGCAGCGTATGACTCGACGCTGCTGGGTGAATTTGCCTGGCGCCCGATTGGACCGGCTATCACCAGCGGCAGAATCGTGGATCTCGCAGTGCCTGAGGGACCGGCGGACAGGATTTCCCGCCCCGGACAAATCATTTATGCGGCATCGGCATCGGGTGGTGTGTGGCGCACCGGGAACGGTGGAACCACATGGGATCCCATTTTCGATAAGTACGGAAGCAGCTCAATCGGAGACATTGCAGTTGCTCCGTCGAATCCGGACCTGTTGTGGGTCGGTACCGGCGAGTCGAACAATCAGCGCAGCTCTTCGTGGGGAGATGGTGTTTACAAGTCCGAGAATGCCGGAAAGACATGGACCCACATGGGTCTCCGTACTTCGCAGCACATCGGAAGAATCATCATTCATCCCACCAAGCCGGACATCGTGTTCGTTGCTTCGGCGGGACCTCTCTGGGCATCGGGCGGCGAACGGGGATTGTACAAGACGACCGACGGCGGAAAGACCTGGAGGGCCGTCATCAAGATCAGTGAGCATACCGGCGTCACGGATGTAATCATGGAGCCGGGCAATCCCGACGTCATGTATGCCGCGGCATTCCAGCGCCAGCGGAAGGCGTACAGCTTCGTGGGTGGCGGTCCGGAAAGCGCGATCTACAAGTCGACCGATGGTGGAGAAAACTGGACAAAGCTCACCGAAGGCCTCCCAAAGGTCGATGTAGGCCGCATCGGTCTCGATGTGAGCCGCTCGCGTCCGGGAACCATCTACGCCACTATCGAAAACAAGGGCGCCGAGATTTACCGGTCGGATGATTATGGTGCGAGCTGGCGGAAGATGGGGAATGGAAGCTCGTTCCCATGGTACATGGGACAGATCCGCGTAGACCCCAGGAATCACGAGCGTGTCTATCACCTTGGCGTTCCCTTGCAGGTGTCCGAGGATGGCGGGCGCACTTTCAGGAATACTGGAACCAGTGCGCATGTCGATCATCATGCGATGTGGATCGACCCGACCGACTCTGATCATTTCGTAAACGGAAATGACGGCGGCGTGTATATCAGCCGTGACCGTGGTGCGACGATGGACTGGTCGCCCAATCTGCCCGTAAGCCAGTACTACGCAATTGCGACTGACCTGCGCGAGCCATACTACTACGTTTACGGCGGACTGCAGGATAACGGCAGCTGGGCCGGCCCCAGCCGCACACGAAACCGGCAGGGCATCACCAACAATGACTGGTACAGAACTACAGGCGGTGATGGATTCCAGGCTGCGATCGATCCCACTGACCACAACGTGGTTTACGGCGAATGGCAGGAGGGATCGATTCTCCGCTACGACGTGCGCACCGGCGAGCAGAAGACAATCAAGCCGCAGCCCGCGTTTGGCGAAAAGCCGTTCCGGTGGAACTGGAATGCGCCGATACTGGTTTCCCCGCACGACCACAAGACGCTCTACTTCGGCGCGAACATCCTCTTCAAGAGCACGTCACGCGGTGACGCGTGGGAGCGTCTTGGAGGAGATCTCACGCGGCAGCTGAATCGCGACACACTGCCACT
>JAKFCC010000155.1:0-2095 GCA_036676795.1 Gemmatimonadota bacterium | reverse complement strand
GGGAAATGGCGCCCGGCGGACGAGCTCATCAGCCGGGTGGGCAGCATGCTCGAGGGCAACGAGGAGTTCACGCTCATCGACGAGCAGGACGAGGCCTTCCGCATCATCCGCCACCAGGTCCTCAATGAGGCGGACCGGTCCCGGCGCCATGTCTTCGTCGCGCCGAATGCTTAGCGTCTGCGGCGGCTAGGTCTTCCTCAGCTTCGTAATTACGGGTGCCTGTTCCACGGGCGGAGGACTAAAATTCTGCATGGTATGCCAGCTATGGTAAACCATGCTCCCTAAATTGAGCGTCAAAAATCCCAGCAGGATTATTACAGGAACCGTATAACTCGCCTGTATGAGAATAATCCCCCACTCCGCCTTAGTCACCTTTTCATCCCGCATTGTCGTCCGCAGCGTCTCAGAAAAACTGTTCCCAATGTGAACGATAGCCCATGCGGCGACTATTGTTCCGATAATCGCAATGACCAAGAGAATGAGGGGGCCCATCGCGGCAATCGTCTTTACCGCATAAATCTTCCACGTGACATCACTGACGGCGGTGACGGCGCCCGCAATTCCAAAAAAGTCTCCGAGCCCGGCATGAACAACAGTCGGGGCGACAAGCCAGGAAACCAGACCTACGGCCCAAGCGAAGCCGAAGCTCCGGCGCGGCTTCTTATTTATATTCGCGCAACTCATAAATTCTTGAAACCTCCTTGCCGTCCCAGTCGAACACCAAAAGCCCCGCCGACCGGCACCGGCTCAGCACCGTGGGCCTAAACACCGCCGCGCATTGCCCGCCCTTGTGCCTCACGCTGTCGTAAACGATACCGGACGAGCCCTCCTTCAACAGCTCGCGGGCCAGGTCCTGCGACGACGAGTAATTCGTGCGGTGATAGAGGGCCGCGCGCTTCTTCTGCTGACCGCGAACGTCGTGCAGGTCGCCGTCCAGGTCGGCCGTTAAAACGCGCATCTCAAGCCGCATCGGACCTTCCTTCGTCCGGCTCATGAACACGGCCCGGTGATGACGCGTCTCCTCGACGGCCGTCGCCTGCGTACGGGCCGCGTAGTAAACGCCGTGCTCTCCGTCGCTGAAGCGGCTGCCGTCCGGGTTCCGATAAATGAACGGCCTCATGATGTATCGACTTCCCGCTCCCGTGACTCGTTCCCGGATCGGAACGAAAGCCACTTCCTCGTCATCCTGGCGACGACCGTCACTGGTCATCTGCTCCACGCCGGACGTGATCTCCATATCCTCAGCGTCTGCCACCTTGCCCAGAACGCGGTCCTCCGTGTAACGGGTCGGGATGACCCTCCACGAAGGCGACCATCTCACCGCGCGAACTTCGATCATGACCACCCACCTCGCTGAGCGTCCAGATACTGCCGAACCACATAGAGGTCGCTGACATGCCCAGAAAGCATTCGATCCAGCGCCGCCTTGCCCGCGAAGAGCGGCGCGGTGTTGGGCTTCTTGACCCAAGCATCCGCGGCGTCCTCGTCCGGAAGCAGGATGTGCAGCGCCTTGAAGATCCCCAGCAGATAAGAAATCCTTTCCAGGGTATCCATCGACAGGTGTCCGTCCTGATCCTTCTTCCATTTGAAGAAAGTCGATCGAGCCGGCGCGCCCAGCAAGGTCAACTGCTGCTCAACGTCCAATTTCCATCGCTCTGCGATTCGAAAAAACGCCTTCAAAGCCGGCTTAGAAGCCGTCTTCGGGTCCACTTTGCGGGCTAGCGCCTGGGTCGAGCTCACGGGAACCTCCTCAACTACTTCAGTATAAGTCCAATTATGGACTTTGTCAAGTGTTTGAGACTTTTCAAGATCCCCCATAATCCCTCCCCCTACTTACCAGACGATCGACCCCCCCAAAAAGTTGCATGCTTTCCCTCGCGTGATCATCTACCAGGAGTCCAAGTCCGGCTTCCTCCACGACGTCGCCCAGAACCACCTCCAGGCCCGCCTCGAAGCCGCCTTCCTCCGCAAAACCGGCTCCATCCCGTCCGACCGCATGGGCTGGGCCTCGGACTACGCCCGCTTCTCCAGCGTCCTCGGCCAGGCGGCCGTGGCCGACGACATACAGGTCGCCATCGAGTACCACTGCTCCCCC
>JAKFCC010000154.1:0-13485 GCA_036676795.1 Gemmatimonadota bacterium | reverse complement strand
GATGTTTCCGCTGTTGTAGGCCTTCTGGAAACGCTCGACGCGCTCCTCGGCTTCCGCGAGCAGTGTTTCCTTCTCTGCCGGAATGTGAAGATCCTCGATTCCGATCGAGACACCACCGCGTGTAGCGAACTTGAACCCGAATTCCTTGAGGCGGTCGAGGAAGGGCACGGTTCCCTGAAGTCCGGTCTTTCTGTAGGACTCGAAAACCAATTCACCAAGTGCCTTCTTCTTCATCTCGCGGTTCTGGAACGGAAGCTCCTTCGGTACGATCGTGCTGAACAGCACACGGCCGACCGTCGTCGTTTCCCAGCGCTCGCCATTCACGTCCTTGATGAAGAAACGAATTGGCGTGTGGAAGCTGACGCGATCCTGCGAGAGCGCGATATCGACTTCATCGGTGCTCGAGTAGGACGCCAGAGCCGTCATCTTCTTGCCGGTACCGATCAGGTCGAAACCCGGAGGAGCCTTGGTTGCGAAGTAGCAGCCGAGCACGATGTCCTGGCTGGGCTCCGCGACCGGGCGACCGTCCGACGGCTTGAGGATGTTGTTCGAGGACAGCATGAGCACCCTGCACTCGAGCTGTGCTTCGAACGAAAGCGGTACGTGCACGGCCATCTGGTCACCGTCGAAGTCAGCGTTGAACGCTGCGCAGACGAGCGGGTGAATTCGAATGGCCTTTCCTTCCACGAGAACGGGCTCGAAAGCCTGGATTCCCAGTCGGTGCAGGGTCGGAGCGCGGTTCAAGAGCACCGGATGGTCGCGAATGATTTCTTCCAGGATCTCGTAAACTTCCGGAGATTCCTTCTCCACGATCTTCTTGGCGCGCTTCACCGTCTCGGCGATTCCCTTCTCGACGAGCTTATGGATGATGAACGGCTTGAACAGCTCCAGCGCCATCGCCTTGGGCAGACCGCACTGGTGAAGCTTCAGCTCGGGACCAACGACGATTACCGAACGGCCGGAGTAATCGACGCGCTTTCCGAGCAGGTTCTGGCGGAAGCGGCCCTGCTTTCCCTTCAGCATGTCGGACAGCGACTTCAGCGGACGCTTGCCGCGGCCACGGATCGCCTTGGAGCGGCGGCCGTTGTCGAAGAGTGCGTCAACTGCTTCCTGGAGCATTCTCTTTTCGTTGCGGAGAATGACCTCGGGAGCGCGGTGCGAGATGAGCTTCATCAGCCGGTTGTTGCGGTTGATGACGCGCCTGTACAGATCGTTGAGATCCGACGTCGCGAAACGCCCACCGTCGAGCGGAACGAGCGGACGAAGATCCGGAGGAATGACCGGAACAACGTCCATGATCATCCACTCGGCCTTGTTGCGTGTCTGGCCGGAGTCACCGGAGTTGCGGAAGGCATCAACGATCTTGAGGCGCTTCAGCATCTGCTTCTTGCGATGCTGTGAGCCTTCGTCGATCAGGTCATGACGGAGTTCCGCCGCAACCTTGTCCACGTCGATGCGCTTGAGAAGCTCGCGCACTGCCGGGGCGCCGATGTCGGCGAGGAATGCCGCGTCGCCTTCTTCCTTCGCCTTCTGCTTCAGTGTGAGAAATTCGTCCTCGTCCAGAAGCTGGTTTACTTCGACTTCCTGCTTTCCGGCGTCGATGACGACGTAGTTCGAGTAGTAAATGACCTTTTCAAGATCGCGCAGGGTCAGGTCCACCAGGTTGCCCATGGGACTCGGGAGAGTCTTGAACAGCCAGATGTGGGCGACGGGTACGGCGAGCTCGATGTGGCCCATGCGCTCGCGACGTACGCGGGACAGGGTTACTTCGACGCCGCAGCGATCGCAGATGACGCCGCGATATCTGATTCTCTTGTATTTACCGCAGTGACATTCCCAGTCCTTTACGGGACCAAAAATGCGCTCGCAGAAAAGACCATCCTTTTCCGGCTTGAACGAGCGGTAATTGATGGTTTCGGGCTTGAGGACTTCGCCCCATGACCACCAGTTGCGCAAGCCGCCCATTGCCAGGCGCTCGCGCTCCTTGGGGTCGCGCGGACCGCGCATCTCTTCCGGGGAAGCGATGCGGATCTGGATGTAGTCAAAAGTAGACGCGCGTGAATCGCGCGAGCTTCGGAAATCAATCATGTATTAACCCTCGCTCCCGTTGCCGTTTGAGTCGCTCGTGCCATTGCTGGCATAACGGCCTGGTATTTCGTTCGCACCCATGGTGACCTGGATACCGAGCGCCTTCAGCTCCTGAACGAGCACGTTGAAGGATTCAGGCGTACCGGGCTCCGGAAGGTTCTGACCCTTCACGATTGCCTCGTAAACCTTGCTCCGTCCGTTCACGTCGTCGGACTTCACGGTGAGAATTTCCTGGAGTGTGTGTGCGGCTCCGTATGCTTCGAGCGCCCACACTTCCATCTCTCCGAAACGCTGGCCGCCGAACTGCGCCTTTCCGGCGAGCGGCTGCTGCGTGACGAGTGAGTACGGTCCAATGCTGCGCGCGTGAATCTTGTCATCGACAAGGTGCGACAGCTTCAGCATGTACACTTCACCGACTGTCACCGGGTTTGCGAACGTCTCGCCCGTGCGACCATCGCGGAGGCGAAGCTTTCCGCCTGCCGAGATTCCCGCAATCCGCATGAGCTCCATGGCCGAGGCATCGACATCGATGTCCGACTTCTTGCCGAGTGCAGCCGCAAGCGACGGCAGCTCGATGCTCGTGAGGATGGTTGCAGGATCCGTTTCACGACGACGCTCGATGGACGACACAGCCGACTTGAACCGGCTGCGCTCACCCGTCGTGTACTCCTCGTCGTCAGCCGCGGCCGCATGGAACGCGACCTGGCTGTTGGTTTCCTCGATCTCGCGTTCCGCGAGCTCTCTTGCCGCATTCGTGACGAACTCGCGAACACGGTTGAATACATCGCGGGTTTCAGGTGACACGCCGCGATTCGACAGGTCGTTGATCGACGCGTCGGCCAGCAGCTCCACGCGATCGGGAGCGTCGTCGGGATGCAGATCGTTGAGGATGATCTTGATCTCGGCGTCGCTGATCGTCACGCCCTCGGTCTTCAGCTGAAGCGCATTACGCACCCAGCTTACGGCCGCGAGCTTGAGAAGCAGTCCAATCTCTCGCTCATTCGCGCCCTGGAAGACCGGGGTCTTCGCGTAGAAGCCAAGCAAACGCGCAGCCCACCCGAGGTGTGTCTCGAGAATCTGGCCGACGTTCATTCGGCTCGGTACGCCGAGCGGATTGAGAACGATGTCTACCGGGCGTCCATCCGGAAGGAACGGCATGTCTTCCTCGGGGACGATACGGGCGACGATACCCTTGTTGCCGTGACGGCCGGCCATCTTGTCACCGACGGAAATCTTGCGCTTCTCCGCCATGTAGACCTTGACCAGCTGGATCACTCCGGGCGGAAGCTCGTCCGGCTGGAGAACGCGATCGATGCGCTCTTCGGCCTTCTCTTCGAGCTTTGCCTTTTCGTCGTTTGCCGCGTCGATGATCGTGCGCAGCTTTTCGTTCAGCTTCTTGTTCTCGACCCGGAAGGTCTTGAGATCGATCTGCGTCATCTTCAGGCCGTCGAGCACTTCTCTCGTCAGCTTGGTGCCGGCAGGAATCGCCTCTTCAACCGTTCCATTCTTGAGCGCGAGACCGACGGTCTCACCCTCGAGCAGGTCGAACAGCTCGGCGTCGCGGACTTCGTTGACGCGGATCTTCTCCTCGCCCTCGAGCCTGCGGATGTCTCCGATTCTCTCGCCGCGGTCCTTTTCAACCACCTGATCCTCGACGCGTGAGAAAATCTTCACGTCGATGACAACGCCTTCCATTCCAGGCGGAACCTTGAGCGATGAATCCTTGACGTCCTTCGCCTTCTCACCGAAGATCGCGGTGAGGAGCTTCTCTTCGGGGGAGAGCTCTGTCTCGCCCTTCGGAGTGATTTTACCAACGAGAATGTCGCCCGGCTTCACGTGCGCGCCGATGCGGACGATTCCGCGTTCATCAAGGTCGTGCAGCGCTTCTTCCGATACGTTCGGAATTTCGCGCGTGATTTCTTCCTGTCCACGCTTCGTGTCGCGTACGTGCAGCTCGAGCTCCTGGATGTGGATGGACGAGTACACGTCATCCTTCACCAGTCTCTCGGAGAGCACGATGGCATCTTCGAAGTTGTGTCCGTACCAGGGCATGAAAGCGACGGTGACGTTCGCTCCGAGTGCGAGCTGACCCATTTCGGTCGAGGCTCCGTCGGCGAGAACTTCTCCTGCCTTCACCTTCTGTCCGCGCTTCACCAGCGGGCGCTGGTTGAGGGCGGTGTCCTGGTTGGTTCTCCAGTACTTCTTAAGGCGGTAGCGGTCGTGCTGCGTGAGGCGTGCAAGCGGACGATCCTCATCGCTCTTCTTCGGACGCTCGCCTGTTGCCGAGCCCGTATCGACGATGATTTCATCTGCCGTAACGCTGGTCACGACACCGTTGCGCTTGGCGATTACGACTGCGCCTGAGTCGCGCGCGACCTTCTCTTCCAGCCCGGTTCCGACGAACGGAGTGCGGGGGTTGAGAAGCGGCACGGCCTGGCGCTGCATGTTCGAGCCCATGAGTGCGCGGTTCGCGTCATCGTGCTCGAGGAACGGAATGAGCGCGGCGGCGATCGAGACCAGCTGTTCAGGTGCTACGTCCATGTAATCGATGCGGTCCGGCGCGAGCAGGGGTACGTCACCGCGCTGGCGGCAAAGCACCAGCTCGTCGACAAAGGTCCCATCCGGATTCAGCGGTGCATTTGCCTGCGCAATCGTGATGTCTTCCTCACGGTTTGCGTCGAGCCACTCGATCTCACCGGTCACCTTCCCGTTCTTCACGACACGGTAGGGAGTCTCGATGAAGCCGAGGTCGTTCACCTGCGCGTAGCAGGCAAGCGACGTGATGAGTCCGATGTTCGGACCTTCAGGCGTCTCGATGGGGCACATGCGGCCGTACTGCGAGTAGTGCACGTCGCGGACTTCGAAGCCCGCGCGCTCACGCGTAAGGCCACCAGGTCCGAGTGCCGACAGACGACGCTTGTGCGTCAGCTCTGCGAGCGGATTCGTCTGATCCATGAACTGCGACAGCTGCGATGATCCAAAGAATGCCTGGATGACCGCGGAGACCGTGCGCGCGTTCACGAGATCGTCGAGCGAAATCTTCTCGGGATCCGTATTGATGGACATGCGCTCCTTTACCAGGCGCGCCATGCGTGAAAGACCGACGGAGAACTGGTTCGCGATCAGCTCGCCAACCGAGCGAATGCGCCGGTTGCCCAGGTGATCGATGTCGTCCGTGTAGCCGCGTCCCTCGTGGAGTTCTACGAGGTAGCGAATGATTGCAATGAAATCCTCGCGGGTGAGAACTGTCTCGCCTGCGGGGCGGTTGGTTCCAAGGCGCTGGTTGATCTTGTACCGGCCGACGCGGCCGAGATCGTAGCGCTTGGGTGAGAAGAAGAGCCGCTCGAGCGCCTGCTTGGCTGTCTCGCGGTTCGGCGCATCGCCGGGACGGAGCAGCGAGTAGATCTGCTTGAGTGCTTCCTCGTCCGTGTGCGTCGGATCCTTCGCAAGGGTGTTGCGAATCAGCATCGATTCGGCGCGTCCCGACGGGACGAACACCTGCACGCGCATGATTCCGTTCTTGCGGAGCTTGTTGATGCGGGTTTCGTTCAGCTGCTCGCCCAGCTCGGCGATGACTTCGCCCGTTTCCGGGGCGATCGCATCGATGGCCAGCACGCGCTTGGTCTCGCGCTCGCCGCGATCGATTGCATCGAGCTCGCTGCGGAGATCCACGGTCGTGTAGGAAGCGAAGACCTTGATCTTCGGAACCTTGTGGCGAATCAGGCGGGTGAGGACTTCTTCAGTCAGCTCATCGCCTTCCTTGACCAGGAGATCCGCTTCGTCGCGCTCACGCTGCAGGCGCGCCTTCTTGGTCTCCTTCTTTTTCTTCTTTCCGTCCGTGGGCTCTTCGACCGTGAGGACTTCACCCGCGAGGGTTACGTCTTCAGCGATGATTGCGCCGACAACTTCCTTCTGGTCGATGCGTGTCTCGCGCTTGCGAACGAGATCGAGATCGCGGACCGCGAAGAACAGGCGGAGGATTTCGGAGTTGGTTCCGTAGCCGAACGCGCGAAGCAGCGCTGTAGCCGGGAACTTCTTCTTTTTATCGATATGGACGTAAACAACGTCATGAATGTCGACAGTGAATTCGACCCACGATCCGCGGAACGGAATGATGCGGGCGCTAATGAGCCTCTGTCCGTTCGGGTGCGTCGACTCTTCGAAGACGACACCAGGCGACCGGTGCAGCTGGCTGACGATTACGCGCTCCGCTCCGTTGATGACGAAGGTTCCGAGCGGCGTGAGCAGTGGAAGCTCACCGAGATAGACTTCCTTCTCGATGATGTTCTTCGGCCGCTTTACGCCGGTTCCGGGCTTCTGGTCCGCGGTCGCGAGAATTTCCTCGAACACGATGAGCTGAAGCGTCGCCTTCAGGGGCGCCGAGTAGGTCATGTCGCGTTCGATGCATTCCGCTACCGAGTACTTCGGCTCGCCAAGAGTGTAGCTCTTGAACTCGAGCGAGAAGTTCTCGTGGACGTCGGAGATCGGGAAAAGGTCCTTGAAGACACGTTCCAGGCCGATGTCTTCAACATTTTTGGAAGCTGCATCCCGCTGGAGCAGGGCTTCGAAAGCCCGCGTCTGGATGTCGAGGAGATGAGGCATGGTCATCCCCTGATCGAGCTTCGCGAAAGAAATCTGATTCATCAATTCAGGCATTTATCACCCGAGGGCACAAAGAGCCCCACGCCGGGTTTTCCGCGAAATTTTCGCGGTACCGGGAGGAGCGAATATGAAATTTTGTTGTATCTGCTGAGGCTGTTCTTTTTCGTATGCATGTAATCGAGTCAGAGTAAGGAAGTTTTGGGGGAGCGACCGGAAATCCGGCCGCTCGACCCAAGACAACGCTTACTTGACTTCGACTACTGCGCCCTGCTCTTCCAGCTTCGTCTTCATGGAAGCTGCTTCGTCCTTGGTCACGCCTGCCTTCACGGCCTGCGGTGCGCCATCGACGAGATCCTTCGCTTCCTTGAGTCCAAGTCCGGTCAGCTCGCGCACGACCTTGATGACCTGGATCTTCTTCGCGCCTGCTTCCTTCAGAGTGACCGTGAACTCGGTCTGCTCTTCAGCTGCTGCTGCGGGCGCTGCACCGCCGCCTGCTCCACCTGCCGCTGCTGCCGGGGCCGCTGCGGTGATGGTGACATTGAACTTGGTCTTGAAGCTTTCGATGAGCTCGGCGAGATCGAAGACCGACATGTTGCCGATTGCTTCGAGGATCTCGTCTTTGCTGAGAGTTGCGTTCGCCATTGTGTTTATTCTCCGTGAAATTAGGCGCCTTCGCGCTGTGACTTGAGCGCGTCGAGCGCGCCTGCAAACATGTAAAGAAGACCGTTGAGCGCGCCCACAAAGGCGGCCATCGGGGACTGCAAGCCGGCACCAAGGTCGGCCAACATCTGCTCTCGCGACGGCATGGATGCGAGCTGCTTCACCTGCTTGGTGTTCAGCGCACGTCCATCGAGCATTCCGCCCTTCACTTCAGGCTTCTGCTCGAACTCCTTCGCGAAATCCGCCAGCACCTTCGCGGCTGCAACCGGATCCTTTCCTACGACGAGACCTGTAGGGCCCTTGAGCTTCTCCCCAACCAGTCCGCTTTCGTTGACCGCACGAAGCGCCAACGTGTTCTTGATCACGACGTACTCGACACCGGCCTTCTTCAGGCGGCGGCGGAGATCGGTCATGCGCTTCACGTTCAAACCGGTGAAGTCGGTGTAATAAAGCGAGGTCGCGCCCTTGAGCTTTTCGCTCAGGTCGCTGACGATCTGCTCCTTGTCGGCTCTTTTCATTATTGGTTACCGGTAAGGAGTTGTGTCGATCTTGATTCCAGGTCCCATCGTGCTCGAGATCGTGACGTTACGCACGTACACGCCCTTGGCTGCGGTGGGCTTGGAGCGGACGATCTGATCGATGAAAGCCGTGTAGTTGGTCTCCAGCGCGTCTTCGGAGAAGGAAACCTTCCCGATGGCCGCGTGGACGTTGCCGCTCTTGTCGACGCGGAACTCGATCTTACCAGCCTTCACTTCCTTCACGGCGCGCGCGACATCGAACGTCACGGTGCCTGCCTTCGGGTTCGGCATGAGTCCACGCGGACCGAGGATGCGTCCGAGCTGACCGAGCTGTCCCATCTGATCCGGGGTTGCGATCAGGACGTCGAAGTCCAGCCAGTTTTCCTTGATTTTGGCAAGGAATTCAGTGCCGACGAAATCAGCGCCCGCTGCCTCTGCTTCGCGCGCCTTTTCACCGGCGGCGATCACGAGGACGCGAACTGTCTTACCAGTACCAGCCGGAAGAACGACGGTACCGCGCACCACCTGGTCGGCGTGACGCGGATCGACGCCGAGTCGCACTGCGACTTCGACGGTCTCATCGAACTTGGCGAACGCGCTCGACTTGACGAGCTCGATCGCCTTGCGCGGCTCATACTGCATCGCGATGTCACGCTTTTCAGCGGCAGCGCGGAACTTCTTTCCGTGTGTGCGCATTAGTCCCTCACCTCGAGACCCATGGAACGTGCGGCGCCGGCGATCATCGCCATGGCCGATTCCACGGAATCACAGTTGAGGTCGGGCATCTTGAGCTCGGCGATTTTGCGCACCTGTGCCCGAGTTACAGATCCAACCTTGTTGCGGTTAGGCTGTCCGGATCCCTTCTCAATTCCAGCTTCCTTCTTCAGCAGGACGGCCGCAGGCGGCGTCTTGAGGATGAAGGTGAAGGACTTGTCCGCGAAGATGGTGATCTCGACCGGGAGAATCGTATCCTGGCCCTGCGTCCGAGCGTTAAACTCTTTGCAGAATGCCATGATATTGATTCCCTGTGGGCCGAGGGCCGTCCCAACGGGGGGCGCCGGATTCGCTTTACCTGCAGGGATCTGCAGCTTGACGAAACCAGTGACCTTTTTTGCCATGATACTCCTTAGCGTTAATTCGGACAGCGCCACTCTGGTGCTGCCGTATTACTCCCACGGTGTATTTAAGGACGTTGTGGTATCCGTCCGTGCGCTCCTCGCTCTGATTGAGCCGCCCCGCGCAAGGGCCACCACCCGGACCAGGAGTTAGGTCGCTGTGGCTGGGCGTGCGAACGCCCAATGCGCCTCAGTTCTGGCGCAGCCTAGAATAATAATAGGGCAAGGCATCGGTGGTCAATGGAGGTAAAGAGTGGGCAGACATGAGTCCAGACCCATGATCACGCCTGCAGCACTTCCTCAGTCCCGGCCGGTAACCTGACCACGAAGGTCGCGCCTGAGCCGACCTCACTGGTAGCGTGAAGGTCACCGCCCATGCCGCGCGTAAGATCACGGCTGATTGCAAGGCCAAGTCCGGCGCCCTGCTCGCCACGGCTATGCCGGGCATCGACCTGGGTGAAGGGCTCGAAAATGGCTTCCAGCTTCTCACTGGGGATCCCGCGGCCGGTGTCAGTCACCGTTATCAAGACAACTTTCTCCTCAGGGATAGCTCCGGAACTCACCTCGATCGCTCCCTCTGGCTGGGTAAACTTGACAGCGTTGGACAGGAGGTTCAGCAAGACCTGCTGAAGCTTTGCGCGGTCGGCCCGAACCCAGGTTCCTGGTTCGATCCGCACGGTGTAGGCAATCCGCTTTGCGAGAACTTGCGGCTCAATCATTGGACCCACGTCGCGCATCAGTTCAGCGACGTCCACTGCGCCAAGGTCGTACTCGATCTTTCCGGCTTCAAGCTTCGCAAGATTCAGGATATCGTTGATCAGCGCCAGCAGATGGCGCTGGCTTCGATCGATGCGCTCGAGCGTCTCCTTCTGTTCCTTCGTCACGCTTCCATGAACCCCCATTGCAAGAAGCTGCGAGTAGCCTCCGATGGCGTTAAGCGGGGTTCGCAGCTCGTGGCTCATGGTTGCCAGGAATTCGGATTTTACGCGATATGCTTTCAGTGCGGCATTCCGCGCGTTTTCGGCGTCGGCAAGTGCCTCCTCGAGCTGACGCCGCGAGTGTGAAAGGACTTTCGCCATGGCTTCGGCACTTGCTGCGGCGTCCCGGGTTAGCTGAGAGTGGGCAGACGCCACGGCTGCGGATTGCTCCGCTCGAAACATCTGCGTGAATAATGGGAGGAGGGGGTGCAGCCAATCGCCTCCTGCAATTTTCTCAGTATCGATTACGACCACTACCCCCTGGCCGTTTGCAAGCCCAGTCACTTTGTGACGGCTTTGTTTTTCCTTATAGGGCAGCGTTCCCACATGTTCCGTTTTATTTACACACTCGTCCAGGAAACTCTTCCATTCCCTGCCCGAAGGAATCGCCGCTCTAAAGCCTGGAGCGGGCACAAACGTTTCGATTTCCGGGTCGCGAATAAAAAATATGAGGTCCGTTCCGCCCAATATGCGCGCAAATTCCGCGGCGGCCGTGGAGCGGTCATGTAGATCCGCGAGGCGGGCTGCCTTTTCCAGAAAAGCAGCGGGACCGTCGGTTAATCCGGAAATACGCAGACCACTGCGGTGCAGTTATGGAACCCGCTGAATTGCCCCTCCGATCTCACAATCTGGCCATATGAATTGAATCCCGTAAACGGAATTCCGTGCAGTTCCCTGCCCACAGCTTCCAGCTCATCGTCGAAGCCGCTTCCCAGCCGGAGGCGCGTCGCGACACAGTCAAAGAACAACGCGGCCTTTGGCTCGTTGCCGCTTGCTTTCACCTGTTGGACTGCATCGCGTGTAGCGGCTGCGGCCGCCACTGCCGCTGAGTCGGGCCCTGTGGACATGATGCATGCTGATGACCCAGATGGAACTTCTGCAGCCGTAATAACGCCCCCTTCAGGTGACACTCCGAGCGGGACTCGGAGCTTGTAGCCTTGCTCCGTCCTCACTCCCACAACGTTGTGAAGGAAAAAGGGAAGCGGGTTAGCGGGGTCGAATGCCTGAGCGGTCGTATCCGCATGATCCTGAAAAGCCTCGACCGCCGGCGCGATATTGAAGGTTTTGACCGCACTGGCGTCGCTGTCCGTCACACGCATTGGGGCGCCTGCCGCGGTCCAACCGTGCCTTGCACCAATTCCGAGAGGCTTTTCCGACAGGAGTTCCAGCGCAACCGCTGCATTCGCGAAAGCTTCCTTTCCAAAAAACACGAATGTCTTGTCGAATTTCGCATTGTCCCCCGCTCCTCCCCCGACAAAGCGATAGGTTCCCCCGGTGCAAATCGTAAGCTCGTTGATCAGATCCTCGGAATGACCCGCAAGTGCATCCACGAACACGATTGCCGCCCGATTCTTGAACCCGGGCGAATCTATTCCCCCAAACTGCGAAGCCATCTGGAACGCAGCGTCCTTGCGATCGCCAGAAAGATTTTTTCCGATACTCGCCTTAAACGCCATTTTCGGGGAACGCAGCGCGATGGCACAGCTCAATCCGTTGCCCGAACCGGTGTTGGTAAACTCCCCCGCTGAAGAACAGCCCACGATGGTAGAAGTGCCCGCGGCGTCACTCAGACGGGACAGGAGTGAGCCATAGTCGTCCTGTGGCGCTGCAAAAACGATGATGGCGTCCGGAACTCCTCCAATTTGCTTTCGGATTTCCGCTCCGAGAAAATCACCCGCCTCGGCGCCAAGCAGATCTGTGGAGGTGATTGCAATATCAGTCATGGCTCTCGATTGTCGAGGTGGCGACCAAGCGCAAGGCAATTGGGATTGCCCTAATGAAACGCGGCGCGGTCATTTGGCAAGTATCGCGCTCCTTCCACTTGCTCGCATCATGAGTCGTGCCCAGGTTCGCACGTACCCGGAGGGCAAATACCGGAAGTCGGGTTAGTCCTGGCGATAAGGACAGGAGCAGGCGCTAAGAACCTTGAGTTGCGATCATACAGGGCACTTCTGATACCCGCCGCGTGAGCTGCGGCGTGACTTGCTCAGTACCCCTTCAGCTGCAAATAATCCAACTCGACTGAGGTAGGCCGGCCGAAAAGCGAGACCGACACGCGAACCTTGCCCTTATCAGCCAACACTTCTTCAACCGTTCCATTGAAATCCGTGAACGGTCCTTCCGTGATCGCCACTGCCTGTCCAACCAGGAACGGGATCTCTTCCTTCGGCTCTTCGGGCTCCATCTCGTCCGCGAGTCCGAGAAGCCTGTTGACCTCTTCGGGACGCAGCGGCTGAGGCAGTCGCTCATGGCCGACGAACTTGATCACTCCCTGAATGCCACTGATGATGTGAGCCGTTTCCTGGTTCATCACCATCTCTACCAGCACGTAGCCCGGAAAAATCTTCCGCTCTACAGTCACCTTCTTTCCGTTCTTGATCTCGACCACTTCCTGCGTCGGGACGAGCGCCTGACGAATCGGACGCTCTTCCGGCGCGCGGGGATCGGCATCGATCTTCCGCAGCAGGAGATTCTTCACCTTGTTCTCATGCCCGGAGGTCGTCTGAATCGCGTACCAGCGATGGTCCACGGCGATCACCTTGTGAACAGCGAGGGAATGCCGCGAACCAGCACGAGCTGCAGGAGTACATCGATCAGACCGATGATCGCGCCAAGGATCAGGACGAAGATGATGATCTTCACCGTCGTGTCCTGAAGCTGCGGCCGGTCCGGCCATGTAACCTTGCGCATCTCGGCCACTACTTCGTTGTAGAAAGTCGAGACCTTCGCTGGGAAACTCTTTTGCGCTACTTCAATTGCCATCAGTTACTTCGTCTCTTTGTGCAGCTTGTGCGAGTTGCAGCGCGGGCAATACTTCTTCCACTCGACGCGCTCAGGATGCAGGCGCTTGTTCTTGTCGGTGAAGTAGTTGCGGTTTTTGCAGTCCGCGCAGGCAAGGATGATTTTTTCTCTGGGCATCTTTTATTGGTCTCAAATGATGGAGCTAACTGCGCGTTTTCCGTTTTCTGTTGTCCGTTTCCCGTTTGTGCCGTTACGGATAACGGAAACGGCTGACGGACAACGGATAACGCGCTTCTAACTCCTTCCTACTTAATGATCTTCGTTACAACACCCGCGCCGACGGTACGTCCGCCCTCGCGAATTGCGAACCGAAGTCCCTCGTCCATCGCGATCGGCGTGATCAGCTCGATCGTCATCTGCACGTTGTCGCCCGGCATCACCATCTCCATTCCCTCTGGCAGCTCGACACTTCCAGTCACGTCAGTCGTGCGGAAGTAGAACTGCGGGCGGTAGCCCTTGAAGAACGGGGTGTGGCGTCCGCCTTCTTCCTTCGTCAGCACGTAAACTTCGGCGTTGAAGTGCGTGTGCGGCTTAATGCTTCCCGTCTTGGCCAGCACCATTCCACGCTCGATCTCTTCCTTCGCAATTCCGCGAAGCAGAAGGCCGACGTTGTCTCCAGCCTGTCCCTCATCCAGCAGCTTCCGGAACATCTCGACGCCCGTGATGACCGTCTTCTTGTCCGAGTTGAAGCCGATGATCGACACTTCCTCGCCTACCTTGACC
>JAKFCC010000153.1:0-20406 GCA_036676795.1 Gemmatimonadota bacterium | reverse complement strand
AACATCCCAGAAGCGCCAGTTGTCGTAGTACCAGTTACCCCACGGATACGCGGGGCTGTCTTCACCGGATGGCCGGTTCCGGAAGTAGAGAATGCTTCCTGCCGCCGTTCCTGCGCGGCTGCTCCCGGTGACTGCCTGCTGCGCAGCTCGTGTTTCACCGGACGGCCAGCGCTTGTCCGGGGTGCGCATCAGGAAAGGAGTACGGCTGTCCAGCGGAGTCGCGAGCCATGCATCATAGGCACGGGTCGTATCGCCCATTCCCAGGATCATAGGCGTCATCTGACCCCATGTAGCTTCTACAGCGAACTGAGCCCGCCAACCAGCATTCCAACCGGTCGTCGTATTGAACTGGATGATGTGATCCGAAGTAATTCCGGTGGTCGCATCAGCAATGACTGCGTTCCAGTCCACGGCCGCGCGCTCGGTCGGGGTGCGTGCGACGCCCGCACGGAAACGAGCCCGGTGAGACCGAATGATCTGTCCCCACCGTGCAGCTGAAACCGTGGAAGTGCCGGAAACCCAGTCGGTGGGAATTGCCGTCATTCCAACCGAATATTTTTCAGCGGAATCGAGCATCTGGATTGCCGCCTTCATCACATCACTTGCTTTCGACAACGGTGGTACCTCACCCGCCTGAATCGCAGGTGTGAGTATCGCAGCCGAATCATAGATCAGCGCGAGATAACCCAACGCGTATCCAAGATTGTGGAACCCGAATGACAGCGCCCTGTTATCCGTCCCCGTCGTTCCCGTGCTGCCGCCAGCCTTGATATGGCCCTGGAGGCTCGCAATCAGGTTCGCCGCGCTGCGTCCATTTCGCGTGAAGAAATCAAAGTCACGGAAATTTTCAGTCTGCGTTGAGTTGCCGAGTGCGTTACTGATGGTACCGCGCGGGATGGCAGCACGTGCGCCCATTCCGAAGTTCGCGAGGGCCGAGTGGCTCTCGAGAGACATCACGGACATCTGAACACCAACCTGTCCCGTTGCACCCTGGTTTCCGTTCCAGAGCTGCTGCATGAGCTTGGAAATGAAAGTCTCGGTTTCCTTGGCGCTCTGAGGCACGCTCGGCTGGTTCCGATTGAGAACCTCGAGGGGGTTATCGCGGCACGCGGCCCCGGCCAGCACCACCAACGACGCGAGCGCCGTCAGCGTAATACGATTTCTGCTATGCATCAAAACCTCACTGGTCCAAATGAAGGGGTTTGGGACATGAGCAGCTCTTGCTGCTCATGTCCCCTGAAAAATTGGCTTTCTGTTAGAACGAAGTTGAAAGCTGAACTGTGTACGTGCGCATTTTCGGATAGCGATACCCTGCCACACCGGTCAGCGCGGCCGAACCCAACGGCCCGCTCGTATTTCCGGATTCCGGATCGAAGCCCCTGAAGTCCGTCCAGGTCTTCACGTTCCGGCCGATAACGCCAACCTTCCAGTCACCACTTCCGCCGATTGCACCCAGGCGATAGTTCAGCGCAATCTCGCGGAGCTTAACGTAGCTGCCGTCTTCAACGTTGTAGTTGTTCGGACCAAGTGCGTCATAGAAGCCGCCGACACCTGCCGTACTTCCGGCAGTCGGAGCCTGGGACGGACCCTGGCGCCAGTAGTACCCTACCGGCTTCGCATTTTCGACGGATACGCCGTTCTGGTCTGCCTCACCAACCTGCAGGTCAGCGAGCGACCATGCGCGCTGAATGTTGAACAACTTCTGGCCGCGGGCTGCATCGAGCAGTCCGTACAGATTGAAGCGACCGAAGTCGATCGTGTTCGACAGTCCGATATGGTACTTCGGAAGTCCACTGCCGAGCGCGTAGTTACCGATGTTCAGCGTAGAATCGCGCCGCGCGATCGGCATTCCCCAGTTGGTCCGGTTGCCCCACGGGCCCTGGCCCAATGGAAGCTGCGAACGCCAGAGGTTGCGCGTGATTCCTTCCGTGATCTGGTTGCCCTGTCCGAACCACGCAATCCAGCCATCGGAGTTCGGGCGGAAAGCAGCGTTCAGATCGGACGAATTCATGGAACACTGCGACTGGAAATTGGCCGGGAGATGGCTGCAATCCCTGGCGAATGCCGCACCGTACATCGTTCCAATCTCTTCGCCCTTCCGGAACTTGAAGACAGTAAATGTATTGCCGGCCACGATGTCGCCCGTAAACTCGGGGACGTCAAGGCGCGTGATAACCGAGCGTGTCTTGTCCCAGATCAGGCGCGAAGACCAGTTGAAGTTTCCGCGTGTGACGATTGGAACAGTCAACGTCGCTTCCCATGTCTTGTTCGTCAGCTCGCCGGCATTCTGCCACTGACTGGCAAATCCGGAGGCCGCCGGCTTGGTCACCGGCAGAATCTGATCGTTAATCACGGAACGCGCATACGAAATGTTGGCACCGATCCTCGAGAAGAACTCAAGATCGGCTCCAACTTCGATTTCCTTGTTCACTTCAGGACGCAGGTTCCTGTTGCCCAGCTGCGCAGGATTGAGTGTTCCACCTGTGCCGATGGTGTAGGTCTCATACTGCGCCGAGAAACGCGGACGCTGACCTGTGGTTCCCTGCGAAGCTCTCAGCTTTACGAGGCTCAGTGCTTCCGGAGCCGGCCACCATGGCTCACGTGACGCGATCCAGGCACCTGCAACGCGTCCGAAAGTTGCCCAGCGGTTTCCCGCACCGAACAGCGAGCTGCCGTCGCGGCGGATCAGTCCGGTGAGGATGTAGCGGTCTTTCCAATCCAGGTCGAGGCCGGTGAAGAACCCGATATCCCGGATGTCATTTCTTGCCGAGCCGACCGCCTTGTTGGCTGTCGTTGCCGATGCCGTCTCGAGACCAGCGAGCACGATGTCCGTACCAGACAGGTCCATGGAGGTCAGCGTCTGCTCACCATAGGTATATCTGGTGCTCAGCGTTGTGTTCAGGTCGCCGAAGAGCGTCTTGGTAGCTGACGCGCTCAGGCTGCTCGTGATCTGCATGTCGTCAAAGTCACCCGAGCCGAAAAATCCGGATGCGGCAACCGGGTTGGATGACACCGTACGCCATCCTCTGTCACGCATCTGCAGATACGATCCGACCGACCGGTCATAACCAAAGTTTCCGTCCAGGTTCAGCCAGGTCATCGGCGTGTAGCGAACCGTGGTTCCGCCTACAAAACGCGTCTGCCTGTCGGCGCGCTTGTTGTAGTGCGTTGCGTACATCGGATTGAAGTTCTGCAATCCCTGAAGGAGCGGATTGTGGCGGACGATAATCCGGCCGAGTGCATCCCGCGCTTCCATGTCAGCCATTGCCGGCGCGCGGGTAATCGTGAAGAACGGACTTGCCGAACCTGCACCCTCGTCATCGAGCTGGGCGCCGTGGTCCGTGGACTGGCTGTAGAAGGTGTTGATGTTACCGCTGATCTTGTCGCCAAAGCGCTGGTCGATGTTCACGCGTGCGGAATTTCTTACGAAGCCGCCCATGAACTGCACCGCTCCCTGCTGGACCAGGTTTCCGAAGCTTGCATAGACACCCGTGTTGTTCAGGCGCCCACGCATGTCGATGTTGGTATTGGCAAATGCCGACGGCGTGATCAGCTGCGAAATCGGATCACGCATGCGCGGCCACGGTGTGGTGAGGAACTGGCCGGTCAGCTGGTTGTAATCGGGAGCTGCCGCGAGGCTGGTCTCTCCCGCAAAGGTCTGCGCCGAGCCCGAGAAATCTTCACCCGAGTTGTTGATCCGCAGAACTTCGCGATCCCAATCGATATACCGGGCGCATGGCGATCCGCCAACAACCTCACGTGTGCAGAAATACTGTCCCGAAGGATCCAGGAAAAGCGCCGTACGGGTTGCGAGTGGGAAGCGGCGTTCCACGTCACCGGCACCGATTTCGGTGCGAACACCAAACCGGATTCCCTCCGAGGAGTTCTTGCCGGTCTTCGTGGTGATGTTGATGACGCCGGCACCTGCGCGGGCACCATACAGCGAGGCGGCTGCGGCTCCCTTGACGACTTCGACGTTCTCGATATCGGCTGCATTGATGTCCGGGAGACCACCAAGCAGCGGAACGCCATCCAGCAGATACAGCGGACCCTGCGTACGACCGGTCGCGTTAAGCGACACAGGTCCGCGCAAAATCACAGAGGGCGCTGCGCCGGGACGGCCGGATGCCGAAACCACCGTCGCACCGGGAATCTTTCCCTGGAGCTGCGTGATGGGATTCGTTCCGGTGACGGGCATCGCGGCTGTGTCGAGGCGAGCGACCGTAAATGGCAGCTTGACCTGTTCGGTCGCCGTTGCCACGCCGGTCACGACCACTTCACTCAGCTGGGCAACGTCGCGCTCCAGCGTGAAGGTGATTGTCTGGCGGCCCTGCGTCAGGGTGACGTTCCTCGTCTGCGGCTTGAACCCAATTGCTCTGGCGCGCAGGATGACGGTCTGCCCGGAAAGGCGGGCGGCGGGAACTGTGATGCTGAAATTCCCTGACTGGTCAGTCGCGACAGCAACATTGAGCTCCGCAACCTGAATACCAGCGCCCGCAATCGGCTGACCCTGATCGCCAAGGACGCGGCCGCTCAAGATTGCCTGAGCCGCTGCGTTCGACGGCGTGAATCCAACTACGGCCGCGAGTGCGACCACAACAAACCAGGTAGAACGGAATAGTCTCTTCATGCGTACCTCTGTGGTTTTCTGAATGTCCCAGTGGAGACTTCTACTGTTGCCTTCTTTCTGCTGGCGAGGCGTGCCACCCTTACTGGCTGACTTGGCTCCGGAAATCATTCCTCCTGTCTGTTGGAATTTGAAACTTCTGAAAACTGAACGCGTATTCTGTATAGACTGAGTGCGGTGTAAGCAACGAAGGCGAATCCGGATGCCTGACCAAATGGTAGGCAAAACAACGACGACCTCCTTCATCGAGAAGGGGGGCGGCGTTCGCGGGTGAATATGAGGTTGGGGCATTTGGAACCGCAAGAGACTTTTCGGGTTAGGCCGGCTTTTTCTCCAATCCGCTAGCTGCCCGTCCTCGAACTGTTGAGCTCGAAGGACACGGGCTGATGGACGAGCTGCTTCACCGGAACCCCCTTTAGGTACGCCGGCTTGAAGGACGCGCTTTCCAGAGCCTGGCGAACCGCGTCCCCAAAGAGCGGGTGACTCGAAGCCACTATGTCGAGCGTTCCCTCCTCGATATCTCCATTGGCGTCCACCACGAATTCCGCTACTACAGACCCCCTAACCCCTTCTGCATAAAGTGCCTGGGGATACCGGACAACGAGACTGGAATCAATCAGTGCTGCGGGACGATCCACCTGCTCAGCCGTATAGACCACAAGCGACGCCAGCAGGCGCTTGATGTCCTTGGGAGCGGGACCCGGGCGGTTTATCGGATCGGTATCCACCCCCCGCGACCAGAGGAGGATCGTTCCGCAGCTGCTCTGGTTCCGGGGCATGGTATACCGGGAGGGGGCCGTAGTGGATCCCAGGTACAGTTCGATTCCATGGATCGTTTGTGGCGCGAAACTGTCGAGATCCACCTCCCCAGCCGGCATCGGTGTGCCGTCGATCCACACTAGTGGCCAGCAGGTCCTCCCCCGCAAGCGGACACCCTGCAAACCGGCCCGTCCCCGAAAAGCGGTCACGCCCGGAGCATGCAGGAGCAGCTGGCTCAACGTGCGTGAATTTTCCTTGTCTATCTGTTCTCTCGATATGAAATATCCGCCGCTCTTTCGCTCAAGCCTCTCGTAGTACCCGGCGAGACGCCCCGTATACCTGCTCGGACGGCTGCGAACCTGTACGGGCGTCAGCACGGTGGGTACCCGGTTGAGTGTGAGAGTCACGCCGCCCAGCAGGGCGCTCTCGTCGATATTCACCAGGATGCTGGCCGGAGCAAATCCGAGGCGTCTCGCGGTCAGCGTCACCCTTCCGGCCGTGAGTCCGCTCAGATAAAAGGTCCCCTTTTCATCTGTAACAGATCGGTATGGCAACCCGGACGCACTCACCTCGGCACCAATGATCGCGGCACCGCTGGAGTCCTTCACGAACCCGCGGACGACTGCATTGCCTTGGGCAATGGCCGGATCCACCAGGGTGAATAGCAGCGCGATGGTGAGGGCGACTACGTTCTTTGCCAACTGAGTGGGCCCTGGAAGCAGCATTGCGACCTCTTTGAACTCGAATCGAATGTCGCACCGGGACCGGCGAAAGTATAGAAGGTTGTTGCCGACTACTAACGATTGCACAGACCGGATCAGCGGTCATACTATATAGATAGAATGGAGCGACCGACCCTCAACTGATCCCTCTAGACCATATGCCTATGTCACGCACCCGACTCTTCCTGACGTCCGCCCTGTTGCTTACCGGTATGGCCTGCGCCTCGTCCCCCTCAACCTCCGCAGTCAAGGTGCGAGACGCCTCGCCGGATCTAATCACCAGCGTGGAAATCGCAAACACCCCGGTTACCAATGCCTATGATCTGGTCAATCGCCTGCGACCGCGATGGCTGCAGGGGCAGGCGCTGGGGTCCATCGGCGCAGGTGGTCGGGGCCGCACCCAGATAATCGGAGTCTACCTGGACGGTGCGAGAATGGGCGGACTGGAATCACTCCGTGGAATCAGCGCCACGGGGATAACGACCCTCCAGTATTACGACGCAACCCGGGCGGCGACGGTCTTGCGCGACCCTGGCAGCGAACCGCTCGCGGGGGCAATCATCATTACTACCTCGAGACTGCAGTAGTTACGGCCCTGCTCTGATGGTCGAACGGGTCGCTTTTGCGACCCGTTTTTGTGTCCTGTCAAGCGCTGTCGTGGAGCCCTCGTGTCGCATATTCTTAGAAGTGTCCTTCGTCCATCTACACTGCCACTCCGAGTACTCGCTCCTCGACGGCGCCAACCGCATTGAAGACCTGATCAGGCGGGCGCAGGAGTTCGAGCAGCCTGCGCTGGCCATCACCGATCATGGCAACCTTCACGCTGCCTGGGAGTTCCAGGAAAAGGCGAAAAAGGCGGGGATCAAACCAATAATCGGGATGGAAGCTTACGTCGCGCCCGGCAGCAGGCGCGCACGGGAGAGGCTCGCGGGCCCGCGCGCCAAACCGTACTACCACCTGGTCCTCCTGGCGCGGGACGCCGTAGGCTACAAGAACCTGGTCAAGCTTTCCTCGCTCGCCTACACCGAAGGCTTCTACTCGAAGCCGCGCGTGGATCGCGAACTCCTGGCCAGGTACAACGAGGGGATCATCGTCTCTTCCGCCTGCATGGCGGGAGAAGTCGCCACGCACCTGCTCGAGGACGAATACGAGCAGGCGAAGGAAGCCGCGAGCTGGTATGCCGATGTCTTCCGCGATCGCTACTATCTGGAAGTTCAGGCCCACGACAGTGACGGCCAGAGCAGGCTGAACGAGCAGGTATTCCGCCTCGCCAAAGACCTGAGCCTGCCCGTCGTCGCCACAAACGACGCGCACTTTCTCCGGCAGGAAGACCACGAGTCGCACGACATCCTTCTCTGCATAGGGCTCGGCAAGGATTACGAAGACCGCGACCGGATGCGCTACGACGAGGGCCTGTATTTCAAGAACGCCGACGAGATCGCCTCAGCGTTTCCTGGCCGGCCCGACGTCCTCGAGAACACGATCAGGGTCGGCGAAGAATCGGCCGTGGAGTTTTCGAAGAAGTACCAGGTTCCCTCCTTCCCGCTTCCGGAAGGTGTGGAGAGCGAGTCCGCACTTCTCATTCAGCTGTCGGAAGAAGGCGCGCGCCAGCGCTACGGAGCCGAGCTTCCAGCTGAAGTCCGGGAGCGTCTCGATTTTGAGCTGGGCGTCATAACCAAGACCGGATATGCGGGATACTTCCTCATCGTCGCAGACTTCATCAGGGCCGCCCGCGAGCTCGGCATTCCGGTGGGGCCCGGTCGCGGATCGGCGGCGGGATCCATCGTCGCCTACTCCCTGCGCATCACTGACGTCTGCCCGCTGAAGTTCGATCTCCTCTTCGAGCGATTCCTCAATCCCGAAAGAATTTCGATGCCGGACATCGACATCGATTTCTGCTACGAACGCCGCGGCGAAGTGATCGAATACGTGCGGCAGAAGTATGGCCGCGATTCGGTTGGCCAGATCATCACTTTCGGTACACTCAAGTCGCGCGCGGCCGTGAAGGACGTCGGCCGTGCGCTCGGGTTTACGCCCGGCGAAACCGACGCGCTCACGAAGCTCATTCCCAACCTTCCCAACTATTCGCTGACCATCAAGGAAGCGGTGGAGAAGGTCGACGAGATAAAGCAGCTGTACAAGAAGGAAGAGCGGTACCGCAACCTCCTCGACCATGCGATGGCCCTGGAAGGACTGTCACGCCACGCGGGTGTCCACGCCGCGGGAGTCGTGATCGCACCCGGACCGCTGGACGAGTATGTGCCGATCTGCACGCAGGCATCGAAGGGTTCCGGATCGCGTGATGAGGAGGCCGTCGTTGTAACGCAGTACGACATGAACGCGCTCGAGAAAGCGGGCATGCTGAAGATGGATTTTCTCGGGCTCACGACTCTCACGATCATCCACGACACCCTGGCATCGATTCGCGCGCGCACCGGCTCCGCGCCCGACATGGACGCGATCGGACTCGACGACCAGGACGTTTACAGGATGCTGCGCGCCGGCAAGACGGCGGGTGTATTCCAGTTCGAATCGTCGATCGGCACCGAGATGCTCAGAGCGATGCGTGCGGACCGGTTCGATGACCTTGTCGCCTCCAATGCACTGCTTCGCCCCGGAACGCTCGACTCGGGCATGCACAAGGTTTACTGCAAGCGAAAGAAAGGCGAGGAGCCGGTAAGCTATGCGCTGCCGGAGCTGGAAGAAATTCTCCAGCCAACCTTCGGCGTGATCGTGTACCAGGAGCAGCTGATGCGGATTGCACAGCGGCTCGCAGGTATTTCGCTCGCAGAAGCGGACGTGCTTCGTAAAGCTGTCGGCAAGAAGGACGCGGAACTGATTCGCGCAGAGCTTGGCAAGTTCGTCACGAAATCGATCGCGCGCGGCTTCAAGAAAGAGATCATCGAAACCCTCGCCGGCCAGATTGAAACGTTCGGCCGGTATGGATTCAACAAGTCGCACTCCGTTGCGTACTCGGTGATCTCGTATCACACGGCATGGCTGAAGTGGCACTTCCCCGCCGACTTCATGGCGGCGCTGCTCTCTTCGCAGATCGGCGACACTGACAGCGTCGTGAAATACATCAACGAAGCGCGCGACATGGGCATCGAGGTTCTCCCGCCCGACGTGAACGAATCGGGCTACAAGTTCACGGTCGTGGGAGAAAAGCGAATCCGCTTTGGCCTGGGCGCAATCCGGAACGCGGGACGCAGTGCGCTCGATTCCGTCCTGGAAGCCCGTGCTGCCGGCGGGCCTTTCACCTCGATATTCGACCTGACCTCGCGCGTCGATCTCAGGGTTGCCAACAAGCGTGTGTTCGAGGCGATGATTTGCGCGGGAGCGCTTGACGCACTTGGCGGACATCGCGCGCAGTATCTGGCGGCACTCGACACAGCGATCCGGGAAGCATCGCTCCAGCAGGAGGATGTAAACACAGGGCAGGTTTCGCTGTTCGGCGCGGCGGCAACTGATAACTCGCCCCAGACGCACGCGCCCCTGACGCTGCCAGGTGTATCTCCATGGTCGGAGACGGAACGACTGGCGCGAGAGAAGGAAATTCTCGGGTTCTATACCAGCGGCCACCCGCTCGACCCATTCCGCGTGGAAGCCGAGCTTTTTGCGACACACCGTATTTCGGAACTCGGGGCTTGGCGCCCCGAGCCAATGACGCTGTGCGTGGTGATCACCGCGGTGAAGCGCCAGATCAGCAAGCGAAATGGCGCGGAGTTCGCGCGGCTGGTTCTGGAAGATTTCTCCGGCTCTGCCGAGGTGATCGTGTTCCCTGAGAAATGGTCGGCAATATCCGACCAGATAAAGACCGACGTCCCGGTGATGCTCAAGGGTGGCTACACAAAGCGCGACAAGGACGCGGAGACCCCGTCGTTCGTTGTTGAGTCGGTTTCCCGGCTCGCCGAGGTGCGGGCGAACGGAAACCTGAAGCTCTGCCTGGAGCTTACGATGGGCAAAAGCGTGCCCGACGCGATCCGGGATGTGCGCGCGATCTTCGAGACACATCCGGGCAGCGCCCCTGTCGAGATTGTATGGAGTGACGGCAACGGGTTGCGTGAGCGTTTCCGTTCGCGCACCTTGACAGTTGCGGTCAATCCCGGCGCTCTGGCTGAGCTCCGGTCGATCCTTGGTGACGGCGCAGTCCGTCTGCAACGTGTGTAACGAGGCTTAATGGCATCAACCGCCACGCTCGAATTTGAAAAACCGTTAGCGGAACTCGAGCGCCAAATCGACGAGCTCAAGAAAGCCGCCGATGAGCGCCAGGTAAGTGTTGCGGACGAGCTTGCTCCACTCGAGCAGAAACTCGTCGCGATGCGCGCGGAAGTGTATCGCAACCTCACGCCCTATCAGCGCGTGCAGGTTGCGCGCAACAGCAAGCGCCCGTTCACGTCGGACTATATCCGGCTTGTGTTCACCGACTTCATCGAGCTGCATGGCGACCGCGCCTTCCGCGAAGATCCTGCGATTATCGGCGGGTGGGCCCGGCTGGACGACGAAACGGTGATGGTGATTGGGCATCAGCGCGGTCACGACACAAAGGAGAGCCTCCGTCGCAACTTCGGAATGCCGCATCCCGAGGGATATCGCAAGGCACTGCGGCTGATGAAGCTGGCCGAGAAATTTCACGTCCCCGTAATCACCTTCATCGACACTCAGGGAGCCTGGGCGGGAATTGGCGCGGAAGAGCGCGGCCAGTCCGAAGCGATCGCGCGCAACCTGCTCGAGATGGCGCAGCTCACAGTGCCCATTGTTGCAACAGTCATTGGCGAAGGCGGATCTGGGGGCGCGCTCGCGCTCGGAGTCGCAGACCGTGTACTGATGCTCGAGAATGCAGTCTACTCGGTGATCTCCGTCGAAGGCTGCGCGGCGATTCTCTGGAAGGATGCAAAGAGCCCCGAGATTCGCGAGAAGGCCGCAAGCGCGCTGCGCATCACCGCGCCCGACCTGTTCGAGCTGCGTGTGATCGATGAAATAGTTCCGGAGCCGCCGGGCGGAGCGCATGCGGATTACGAGGCCGCTGCGAAAAACCTTCAGGAAGCACTGAACCGCCATATCGAGGACCTGCGCAAGCTCCGTCCGGAAAAACTGGTGCGCCGCCGGCGCCAGAAATTCCTGCGGCTTGGCCAGTGGGCGGAATAAAAATTGGCGCACCTGATTGAAGTAGCGTTTCGCGGGAACAGAAAGGAGTTCTTTCTCTGGGACTACCCGGATCTTCCCGCACTGAAGTCGCCCGTAATTGTGGATGCCGACCGGGGCGAGGATTTCGGCCACGTGCACTCCGTCGGCGAGCTCGCCCAGAAACGAAATGGCGGCTGCGCGCATGGGTGCGGGACCAACGCTCCAGTGCGAAAGGCACTCCGGCTGGCGAGCCCGAAAGACACGGCAGCTGCAGTCGATCTCACACGGCAGAACGATGAGGTTCGGCGCAAGGCAATGGAGCGTGTCCGCGCCAACGGCCTCGGCATGAAGATCACCGATGCCGAATGGCAGTGGGACAGGAAGAAGCTGACCTTCTACTTCACCGCTGAGAAGCGCGTGGACTTCAGGAACCTGGTCCGCGATCTCGCGTCACTCTTCCGCACGAGAATCGAGCTGAAGCAGATCGGCGTACGTGACGAGGCCCGCCGCCTCGACGGAGTTGGACGGTGCGGACGCCAGTACTGTTCCGCCTCCTGGCTGCCAGAGCTGCGCCCGGTAAATCTTGGCGTGGCAAAGGACCAGAAGCTGTCGCTCAACCCTTCGCAGATTTCCGGTGCGTGCGGACGTCTCATGTGCTCGCTCAGGTATGAGCACGAATTCTATGCGCAGGCCCGACGCAAGTTCCCCAAGGAGGGACGCCCGGTCACGACAGCCAGAGGCGAAGAGATGGTCGTGTCGAATGACATCTTCCGCGAGCTGGTTACGCTCAGGTCGCTGGAGGGTGAGCTGCGCGTTCTCCGCCTGAACGAGCTTCAGCGCGAGATGGGTGTTCCGGAAGCCGTGGAGATCGCAATCCCCGAGTACACAAGTGAAGACGAGATCCATCCGGAGGATATTTCGCCGGAGCTGCAGTACACCTCGGAGCATGCGATTCCCCAGCTCCCATTCCGCGTGACAATGGATCCCACGCTGACAGGTGAAATCCCGGTTGCGCCCCGCGAAGCTGCTCCGCTGCCGGACAAGCCGGAAGCGAAAGCCGCAGATGAGAAGACGCCGCGAAATCGCAGAAGGCGTGGCAAGCGCGGTGGAAGAAGGGGCCGGGGAGGTCCGGGCGAGACGGGCGGAAGTGGACCTGCAGCTCCCGGCGGCGCGTGAAGAAGTTCTTCATTACCTGTGCAATCGATTATGCCAACGGAGATCCGCACCACGGTCATGCATTCGAAAAAATCGGCGCTGATGCAATAGCCCGGTATCATCGTCTTGCCGGCCGCGACGTGCATTTCCTTGTCGGCATGGACGAACACGGGCAAAAAGTCGCCCAGGAAGCCGAGTCGCGCGGACAGACTCCGCAGGAACTGGTGGACGATGTGGCGGCCCGGTTTGTAAGAATGTGGGAGCGCTTTGGAATCTCGAACGACCAGTTCATCCGCACTACCGACGTGCACCACAAGGAAGGTGTGCTGCACCTGATCGAACGGATCTTCGAGAAGTCCCCCGATGATTTTTACGAGAAGGCGTACGAGGGATGGTATTGCGTCGGGTGCGAGTCGTTCAAGCAGGATGCGGAGATCGTGGACGGAAAATGCGTGCTGCATCCTACACGCGATCTCGAGTGGGTTCACGAGACCAACTGGTTCTTCCGCCTCAGCGCTTACAGCGACCGGCTGAAGGAGCTTTTGAGCGATGACAAATTCCTGCGTCCCCGCGCCCGCCGGAACGAAATGCTGCAGCTTCTGGAGAGCGGACTTGAGGATATTTCTGCCAGCCGCTCGCGGTTCAGCTGGGGTGTTCCCTTCCCGCGTCCGACCGGCAAGGGCGATTCACAGACGACGTATGTGTGGTTCGACGCTCTGCCCAATTACCTGACGGCCACGGGCTTTCCCGCTCCGAGGTACAAGAACATCTGGCCTGCCGACGTGCATGTGATCGGCAAGGACATCGTTCGCTTCCATTCAATCATCTGGCCTGCGATGCTGATGTCTGCCGGGCTGCCCCTCCCGCACCATGTGTGGGCACACGGCTTCGTACTCCTCGCCGGCGAACGCTTCAGCAAGTCATCCGGTGTGAAGCTCGACCTCAATGAGGCGATGGACCGGTACGGCCCTGATGCACTCCGCTACTTCCTGCTGCGGGAGGTCCCGTTCGACGGAGATGGAAACTTCTCATGGGAGCGGTTCGACGACCGGTACAACGCGGATCTCGCCAACGCGTTCGGAAATCTTGCGAGCCGGACTGTGGCGATGGTCGAGAGATACTTCGAAGGCATCGTACCTGAAGGCCCGCTCACCGACGTAGACCAGGCTGACGCAGCCGACCTCGCGGACTATCACGCGGCACTCGACGGGACGAAGGGGTACCTGCCCAACGAGGCACTGCAGGCTGTCTGGAAAACCGTCGCACGCGGGAACGAGTACGTCGATCGTCAGGCGCCGTGGAAGCTGGCAAAGGACCCCGCACAGCGAGATGAGCTTGCCCTTACGCTCGCCTCACTCATGCGGCAGCTTGCGCGTCAGGCTGTCTGCCTCTTCCCCTTCATGCCGGTGAAGGCGCAGGAGTTGTGGGAAGCTCTTGGCGGACCAGGGCGACTGGATGCGCGGCGTGAGTTTGGGCTGGAGGAGATCGATGTGACTGGGTGGAGAGTCACCAAGGGGGCTGGGTTGTTCCCGAAGCCAGAAGCGAAAACGGCAACTTAAGAACTACAAGCTGGGAGCAGCACGCCGGGAGCTTGCGGCCTGGCGCGAACCCAAAAAACAAAAAGCCCGGAGCTGCTAGCGAGCTGCTCCGGGCTTGAAGTTTTTAAGTGGCAGTTACGGAGTCTTCGGCTTCGAAAAATCGACTGTCGGGGCCGGAGCGTTTACTCCGCCAGGCGCATCGAAGTACTCGCGTGCTTTCGCGCCCGTGACTTTTGCAGTGATAACCTGCGGGAAAGTCCGGATGTACGAGTTGTACTGGCCGACCGCGTCATTGTAGTCCTGGCGCGACACAGCGATCCGGTTTTCCGTGCCGGACAGCTCGTCCTGCAGCCGAAGGAAACTCTGGTCGGCCTTGAGTTGCGGGTATGCTTCTGCAACTGCGATCAGGCGGCCCAGCGCGCCGGTGAGCTGCGAATTGGCAACAGCCATCTGCGCCGCGTTGCCAGACTGAACCGCGCCGGTCAGAGCGCCGCGTGCGGACGCAACCTGAGTGAACACTGCTTCTTCATGCGCTGCGTAGCCCTTGACCGTGCTCACGAGATTCGGAACCAGGTCGGCGCGCCGCTGAAGCTGCACGACGATGTTCTGCTTGGCCTTGTTGGCCGTCTCATCGAGCTGCTGGATGCGATTGTATCCGCAGCCTGTAAGGGGTGCGGCCAGAAGTGCGATAGCTGCCAGATAACGTACTTTCATTCCTGAATTACCTCGAAGTGAGTCTGTTAAAACTACGGACATTCCTGCGGAAAGTTTACCGGTCCAGCTCGTTCATGTACTTCACCAGCCTTTCCAGGGAACCTATGTACCCGCCCAGCACCGCATCCGCCTGGTCCCGGGAAATCTTTTCCGTTCCACGAACATGCTGCACCACCCGCAGGACCGGGGCAGGATCAAAGCCCGCGCGTGCTGCAACGCTTTGCGTAAGTGCCTGGTAGTCCTGCGACGGCGTTTCGCCCCAGAGCCGCGTCACGCCGCGGTAAAGCACCATCATAGTGCTGAGTGAAGCTTCGAGCAGTGACAGCTGCAGCTTTGAATCGCCGCCGGCAGCCATGCTCTCTTTGCGAAGATGCAAAAGCTTGCCCATCGTCTGTTGCTCTACCTCGAGCCGCAGGTCGGCCGGCTTCACGGAAATTCCGTCGAACGGAGCATCACCGAACAGCACCTTGTGCCGCTCGAGAATGTCCGCGTACTCCATGGGGAAGATGTCCGCGGACGCCCTCCACTCGGCCAGAGTGAAAGTGAGCGGTGCAGGATTGCCCGCTTCATGCCATGCGCGGGCGATCGCCGAGGCCGCACGCAGTGCGCTCATCGGAAGTGCGTTTACAACGACCAGCACGTTGTAATTGGAGCGCTGGGTAATGTGCTCACCTGCGACGGCAGATCCGTAAAGGACCACCGCCCTCAGCTCCGCACCGTACGCCTGCTTTAGTTGTACGACCAGTTCTTCGAGTTTCATAGTTTGCTCAGGAATTTACCAGCTTGAACCGCCACCGCCGCCGCCGAAGCCGCCGCCCCCACCAAAGCCTCCAAAGCCGCCGCCTCCGCCCCCGAAACCGCCCCCGCCGAACCCGCCGCGTCCCATTCCGCCGCCCATCGGGATGATTATCGGGACTCCGCCTCCACAACCGTCCCTGCGCCGGCGTCCACGCTTCTTGCCCATGCTGCTAAGCAGCAGGAAGATCACAACGAAGATGATGAGCGGGAGCTTCGGCGAAATACCCGGAGCCCGCTCCCTCGACACTGGCTGCTCTTCGGCGCGGAACGCGGTGTCGAGCGCGAAGTTGAATTCGGTCGCAAAGCGCTGCGCCGTAAGCAACGTGACATAGGCAAGGCCAGACGAGTAGTCCTTCTGCCTGAACGCCGACGTCGCCGCGCGGCAGATATCGCCGGCATCGGCGTCACGAATGAACCCTTCGGTACCCAGTCCCGTCTCGACCCGGCAGTACCCACGTCCGTCGCCGCTCGTTTCCTTGGGAACCAGCAGAATCACGGCGCCCGCATTTCGCGTCGCGTCGCCCGCCTCGCCTGCCTTGCCAACCTTCCACTGTCGGCCGATCTCGCGGGCAACATCGGCCGGATCGCGTCCATCCAGATCGGCAAGAGTCACGATGGCTATCTCGCCGGGCGACTTGGTGCGAACGTCCTCGGCGATGCGCGTCATGAGATCAACGCTCTCCGCGCTGAGTACATTCGCGAAATCGTTTACGAGCCCCGTAGGCTGCGGAACCTGGATCTGCAGCGCCAGGGGAAAAACCAGCGCCGCAATCGGCCGGGTTAGCACGCTTGTCATGAACATCACAACGGAATTCAGAATCTGTGTCGCTCCGCCCTTGATTTAGACCTGCTTCCTGCCAACTATTTACTCAATGAAATCTATCCGCATGAATACAAGCGCGGCGGTTCTTGCCGCTATTTTTTCGACCGCCTGTTCCGGGAAGCCGGCCGCGGAGGCAAATGCCGGCACGCCTTCCGCAGCTGCAGCCGTCTCCACACCGCTCACCGACTCGCTGGTCGCCAAAGCTGATCGCGGCCGAACCGAAGGCAGTCCTTCAGCCAAGGTCTGGCTCGTAATCGTCAGCGACTTTCAGTGCCCTTACTGCAAGCAGTCGCACGATTCCACTTTCGAGCAGATACGCAACGAGTATGTACGTACAGGGAAGATAAAAGTTGCGTACGTCAACTTCCCGCTGAACAGCCACCAGAATGCGTGGCCATCTGCCCACGGGGCGATGTGTGCGGCAGAGCAGGCAAAGTTCTGGCCCTATGCAGACGCGCTCTTCGATACGCAGGAGAAGTGGGCTGCGATGCAGGCACCCGCCCCGCTCTTCGACTCGCTGGCCGTGTCGCTTGGCCTGGAAATGAAGCAGTGGCGCGAGTGCGTGAAATCGGAAAGGATGGCCGGCCTGATTCGCTCCGACCGCGACCGCGGCGTCGAGGCCGGGGTGAACTCCACACCGAGCTTTCTCGTCGGTGAAAAGGGACTGGCCGGCGTGCATCCAATCGAAGACTTCAGGAAGCTCCTGGATCCGGCGATCGCCGCAGCGGGCCAGTAAGCACAGTCAGCGCGTAACGTGAACGCGCTGATCAGGGTCCCGTACGAGTTGGCGTGGAGAGCAGCCAATGTGCTGGCGCCACTCGTTCCCCCCTCCGGCAGCAAGATTCTTCGCACGCTGCGATCCCGCGCGGATCTCGTATCACGCATAGATACATGGGCCGGTGCGTACAGGGATATTTCGCGTCCACTTCTGTGGATGCACGCATCGTCAGTCGGGGAAAGCCTGCAGGCGCTGCCCGTTCTAACTCTCTTTCGGGAACGGAACCGGGATGTGCAGATCCTGTTCACCTTCTATTCGCCGAGCGCCGAAGCGGCTACGAAACATTTTCCTGCGGATTTCGTGAGTTACCTGCCCTTCGACACCGCAGCCGGCATGCGTCACCTCATCGAAAGCCTCAGGCCAACGGCACTCGTTTTCAGCAAGCTGGACGTCTGGCCCATCCTGGTCGATGAAGCGCGTGCGGCCGGCGTGCGTACCGGAATCATCAGCGGCACTGTGCATTCAGACTCCGGCCGCCGATCGGCGCTGGCCTCGCTCCTTCTCCGCGACAGTTACGCCGCGCTCGATGCTGTCGGAGCAATTTCTTCCGAAGACAGCGCCAACATTGTGGAGCTCGGTGCAAGGGCCGACCGGGTAATAGTCACAGGCGACACCCGTTACGACCAGGTATGGGCGCGCCGCGAGCGTGGCGGGCCAACAGAGCTTATCGATCATCTGCGCTCGAACCGGCCCACCATAGTAGCAGGTTCAACCTGGAAGTCTGACGAAGTGCACCTGCTTCCTGCCTACCTCGGAGCGCGCAAGACAAGCCGGCGCCTCAGGCTGATCATTGCCCCGCACGAACCTTCTGCCGCCAGTGTCGGATCTGTAGAGGCGTGGACGAAGTCAAATTCGCTCACAGTGGCAAGGCTTGACGACCCAAAGGCCGCGGACGCCGACGTTGTCATTGTAGACCGCGTGGGTGTGCTCGGCGATCTGTACACACTGGCCGATATCGCGTTTGTGGGCGGGGGATTTCAGCGTGCCGGCCTGCATTCGGTGCTGGAGCCTGCGGCGTTCGCAAAGCCCGTCATCTTCGGCGCACCATACGGCAACTCGCACGATGCCCGGATACTGATCGCCAATTCGGCTGCGCGTTCCGTTACCGGAACGGAGGAGTTGAGCGCACTGCTCGAGCAGTGGTTGAGTGACACGGCGGTGCGCACCGCGGCGGGCGTGGCGGCGGAACAGACAGTACAAAGAGGCCTCGGCGCCGCCGAGGCCTCTTACACGCTGATTTGTAATCTCCTGACTTCAGCTACTGGCGCGTATACACCGAGATAACGCCCCCGAGATTATTCGGGCCGTATTTGGCCTGAACCTCCCACGCCCTGTACATCCGAATCGAGCCTACCTGCGTTGCGGGAATGGATTTCAGTGATTCAAGCGGACCGAAATACTGCTCATCCACATAGACGTTCGGCTCCGGTGGTGCTTCGTTGAACGAGGTGCGGCCCCGATTTGCCAGGAAGTTGGCGCGCAGCTTCTTGACGGCATCGTAGGCCGTAGCTGCCCCTGAAGCAGTTATTTCTGCTTCCGTGATGACTGCCGAGTTGTACTCCATTTGCTCGTTCTGCGACCGGGCGCATGCGCCCAGCACCACCGCTGAAACGATCAACAACGCCTTTCGCATCCCATCCTCCCGCCACCATTTGGATTTTGAAGATGAAGTCCGTGCACCGTGGCCGCCAGAGCCCATTCCCGGCGCCGGCAAAAAAAAACGGCCCGGGTTTCCCCGGACCGTCTCTTTTTACTATCTGCCCTTCAACTCAGACCGTGCAGGCCGGGTTGACGGTAGCACCGCGCGCATTCAGCTCGGCGCGAGAGAGCGGGAAGGCTGCGTTGAACGGATCGGTTGCTACTTCCTTGCGGAGGTAGGTTGCATTCAACCGGCCGTACTCACGCAGATCGATCCAGCGCATCGGGCCCTCTGCGAGCAGCGAGTAGCGCTTCTCGTAGAGTACTGCGTCGATAGCTGATGCCTTCGTGGTGGGAGTCGCAATGGCCGCGAGGCCATAGTTCGTCCGAACCGAGTTGATGTCAGCCGCAGCGTTCGCGTACTGACCCAGCTCGATGTATGCCTGCGCTCTCAGGAGGACCAGTTCTTCATCCCGAAGGATTCCGAGCGGCGCTTCCTGGTTTGCAGTCGAGGCGGTGCAAAGTGCACAGGTGATGGTCGTCGAGATACCACCGCCGGAGAGCGTTCCCGTCGGGCGGTTCACGATCTTCGATGCACGTGTGTCGCCTGCCTGGACACTGTCCTTGACCAGCGGATTCAGACCGATGTTACGATCCGAAATCGGGTTGGCCGTTGCTTCGGTTCCTGCCGCGACGAAATGGTAGTACGGACCCCACGAGAAGTGTGAAGCCGGTACCGCACCCGGGCCTGCGCCCAGTGCCGTCGTCAGAGCCGTGACTGCTGCCGTTGCCGACGCAGTTGAAGGCGCCTTTCGGTTGATGGCGCGCTGTACTTCCAGCTTGCCCTTAACCGCGCGGTTGAACAGGATGAAATTTGGAACCGTGCTGTAGTTCCGGCCATGCGACGTCCAGCCGGACGGCATGGTGAACGGGAAGCTGATGCTGCCAGCTGCCTGCAGGTCGGTGAGCGCGCTGTCGAGGACAGCGGAGATCATTGCCTGCACTGCTTCCTTGCAGCGAACCGGCGTGACTTCATCCGGGTTGTCCGTCTGAATCGGAATTCCGACGGTATCGCGCAGCTCGATCAAACGCAGGTAGTCCAGCGCCTTCATGGTGCGAAGGAAGCCATTCATTGCGCTCTTTTCGGCATTCGAGAGCTGCGTTGCGGCAGCGCTCGGAAGCGCGAGCTGGAGGTTGTTTGCAGCGCGAATTGCCGTGTAGAAGCCGGCGAATCCGCCACCACCTGCAAAGCTACCCGGGTCCGGATTTCCACCCAGAGTCTCGGAGACATAACGCGGCTCGGACGTATCGATGCGATACAAATCCCGACCCATGATCGGTGCGAGCACCAGATACGTGGGCGTTCCCTGCACCGCAGCGCGGTCCTGGGCGAGCACGCCTGTTGCCAGCGGCTGCAGCGTCGACCGGGTCAGCGCACCAGAGACGGATTCAACCGTCGGCGCATCCACGGGCCTCACTACCGTGCTGTCTTTGCACGCGGCGGTGGCAAATGCCACAGTCGCCAGTGCAATCGTTGTGTATTTCTTCATGTAATTAATCACCGATGACTAAAAGGTTGTCCGGACTACGAAGAAGAAGCTCTTCGCAGGCGGATATGGCGTCACGTCCTGAATACGGCCGAGCGCACCATTTCCAAAGTTCGAGACTTCCGGATCCAGGCCTGTGTACTTGGTCTTCGTCCAAAGGTTTCTGCCGCTCAGCTCGAC
>JAKFCC010000152.1:0-25553 GCA_036676795.1 Gemmatimonadota bacterium | reverse complement strand
CTGCGTCGTGGACGCCTGCTCGACGCGAAGCTAACGGCGTGAGTGGCCGGCAGGCCGCGGATTCCATCACGTCGATCATAGCGGCCAACCAGGGCCCGAAACGGTGGGTGGTTCTACTGGGCTGGTCGCGGGCGTTGCCAGCGACTGAAGCACTGGAACGCGGGTCCTCGACAAAGTATCGGAGCGTCACCGACTTCATCCGCCCAGCCGATCGTGATCTCGCCGCCCACATGACCCCGGAGAACATTGCGTGGATCCTGTCCGGCACGCTCGACGAATGGTACGGGATGTGGGCGCCGCAGGTGTTCCGCAATGAACGCATTGCAGCTTTGCTCGCGCAACTCCAGCGCGTTGCTCCGACCGATCCTGCGACGCGTTTCCTTCAAGCCCGCTGGCTCATGCAAAATCGCGATTACGTGGCAGCGGAACCTGTGCTGGCAGGGCTCGTGGAGAATGCTGGGGACGCACGCTTTCCATTTCCGATCAATGGCAAATGGATACGACCGCCATGGAGTTCGGTTCGACTCAAGGCCATGCTGAATCTGGCATTCTTGCGAGACTTGCAGGGCAACCGCGAAGGAGCGCTCGACCTGTATCGTCAGCTGCTTGCGAGGGGCCCCGAGCTGGACGCGGAAGCGCGCGCTGCCGGCTACATCTACGACGACATCAGTGATGTCATCGCCAGTTACGTACGTTCCCCCTATACGGGGTTGCCCCACGAGGCGTTCCGCCACTATCGCGCGGCAGCCGCCATTCCCACATGTGATCCTGCTCCACCGAAATGAAGGTACGCTTGCCGCTGAACGACTGAACTATCGCGCCCGGCCAATCTTCGCTTTGTTGCTGTTGTCGATCATTTTCTAGCTCGCGGGAGGGCCCATGCGGATATCTGTGACTTGCACGGCAGTCCTGACCCACCTGATTGTGGGGCACCTGCAGCTGGCGGGCGCACAGGTCGATGAGCAGCGCGCCCAGGAGTACTTCAAGGAAGCGCAAGCGCTCTGCGAGCGCGACGGCGGTCGTCTTTGGGGCATCTCGATCTGCGCGCCAATGGTGATCGCCGACATGCGAACACAGACATTTGCCACCAGCCAGCCTGCACCCGAAGCGCCTCGCCCGCGAGGGCTCGGTCTTGGGAACGCACCGATCAAGTGGGGCGGCGCGACGTGGGCAGCATACATGTGGGACGACGTAGTCAGCAGGACCCAGCGTGAACGCAACGAGCTGCTCCTCCACGAAATGTTTCACGGAGTGCAGCCGCAGCTAGGCGTGATCGCACCGGCATTGGCAACTGAACATCTCGACGCAATGGAGGGACGATATTGGTTGCGGCTCGAATGGCGCGCGCTCGCCCGGGCACTGCGCGAATCAGGAGAGCAGCGCCGTCTCGCTGTCCGCGATGCGCTCACGTTCCGGCAGGCCAGGCGCATTCTCTACACAACGATGGTCGAAAGCGAACGCGGCCAGGAGATTACCGAAGGCCTTGCTGCGTACACTGGCACCGTGCTCGCGGCCCCGTCTGCGGCCGACGCTATTGTGGCTGCGGTCAAACTTCTGGACGGCGCGGAGGCAACGGCTTTGGGGTCGAGCTTCGTGCGCACTTTCGCGTACAACTCCGGTCCCGCGTACGGTCTCCTCCTCGATGCATCGTCGCCCGGCTGGACGCGCCGGCTGCGCGGCACCGACGATCTCGGCGCGCAAGTGATGCGTGCACTCGAGATTCAACCGGCCACTGATGCCGCAGCGTCTGCCGCTCGATACGGCGGCGCCGGGATCCGTGCGTCCGAACAGAAACGCGAGCAAGAGCGACAGGAGCGTCTCGCCGAACTGCGCCGGCGCTTTGTTGAAGGTCCGGTGCTTCAGATTCCGGGAGGAAGCCACAATTACGATACTCGCGGCGCGGTGGCGATTCCTGGCGTCGGGACGGTGTACTTCGGTTCTTTCCGTGCATCGGGAACCTGGGGCACGCTCGAAGCGGAGAAGGGCGTGCTCGTCGCGAGTGATGGCCGCTCGCGCCGAGTATCGGCTCCGGTCCGCCGCGACGACGTGACGTTGACCGGGGATGGATGGACGTTCAAGGCTGCGGCTGGATGGGTCGTTCGCGAAGGCTCACGGCCGGGCGACTACGAAGTTGTCCGGCAGCAGCCTAGCGAACGCTGAACTGACTGGGAATGGGCCGCGGCGATGGGACAATGCCTGTCCCTGGGTGTATCATTTCACCCATGAGAGTCTCTAAAACACCCAGATTTGCAGCAGTCGCGGCTCTTGCAGTGACTGCTGCCTGCTCGGACAATGTCGCTGCGCCGCCTGAATCCCAACAGCCGGGTAGCAACCTGGTGTCGGTCATGGAAATTCAGGGCCGAGGAAATGTGCAGGAACGTTTCACGGCAGAAGTAACTGTTCGCGGAGGCTTCGCCTACACATCGACCTGGGGAACACGATCAACTGCCGCAGGCGCAAGCGCCGTAGGCAACGCGATCAAGATCTGGAATGTCGCGGCCGATGTGCCAATCCTGCTCGACAGCATCATTGTGCCGCAGGCCCACACAATTGGCGACATACAGGTTACCGACGACGGAAAATATCTGGTTGTTGCAGTCGATGCCGAGGCCGGATCTATCGTGATTTATGACCTGGCCAATCCGGCGAAGCCTGTGTTCCTCTCCCAATTCGCCAGTGCCGACACAGGTCCCGGAGTGCACACAGCTGAAATTCAGCGAGTCAACGGGGTGCTGTATGGATTCCTCTGTATTGAAACGCGCGCGCAGACGCCGGCGCGCCTTGTAATCGTTAACCTCGGTAATCCCTCCGCCCCGTCGCAGGTTTTTTCGGCGGTGATGGGCCAGCCATACGTCCACGACGTTTTTGTACGGGATGGACTGCTCTTTACCGCGCTCTGGAACGCTGGGATTGAGATTTTCGATGTCGGCGGTGGGGGGAAAGGTGGCACGCCGGCGAATCCCGTGAGCATGGGAAAAGTTGCGACAGTCGGCGGCCAGGCACACAACATCTGGTGGCATCACGATGCAAACGGCTCGAAGAAATACGCGTTTGTCGGTCAGGAAGGGCCTGGTGGAATTGGAGCCGGCTCCTCCTCGGGTGACATCCATGTCATCGACGTAAGCAACATGAGCAGCCCCAAGGAAGTGGCGTTCTTCAACGTCCCGGGTGCGGGGACGCACAATTTTTCGATGGACGAAGCAAAGGGATTGCTTTACGCGGCCTATTACAATGCTGGAGTGCAGGTGCTGGATGTGCGTGGAGATCTCGGCGCCTGCACACCCGAACAAAAAAGCGCGGACGGTAGGTGTGACCTGAGGAAGATGGGTCGTCTCAAGGGAACCGGTTTGATGAATGCTGGTATGCCAGTGTTCATCTGGGGCGTTCAGGTGTCCGGCACCAATCTGTACGCGTCAGACATGCTTAACGGTCTGTGGAAATTGCGCGGATTGTAGCGTGAATGTGTTTGACTCGAAACTTTTGCGTTGAATTGCTGCAGACCCGATGAATCGCAACACGCTTTCGTACTTCGCCTTCGGTGTCGCGCTCAGCCTGCTCCTGACCTACTTCTGGCGTGCGCGGCCTTTCGAGCGGGAAGGGATTCGCACCCGCAGGCCCGGGCAGAACTGGATCCTCATTTCTTTTTTCCTGGCACTGGCTGCCGCGGCTCTGCTCTGATACTCGCATCGGCCACGGCCAGCGAGGCCAGCTTCGCAACGGTGTTCATGTTCCGCGCAGTTCCGTTTTTCGCGGCTGGTATTTTCAGCTTCGAGCGTCCCATGTTTGCGCCGTAGCACACATAGATTTCCCTCAGGCCCAACGCTACCTCCTCGTCCACGCGACCTGATAAGCCAGCCAGAGCGTCTGCACGGGGCGGTGTATTGAGGAAAATTGCCATGGTGCGATTTGCCGGTGCATGCGGGAAGGGATTTCGTGCCAGTACCTCCGCCATTTCCGCTGCAGTACGCACGAAGACCTCGACCGGTTTGCCCGCATAGTCGAGAAGACGGCGCTCGAGTTTCTTCCGTATAGCAGCCTCCTCGAGTTTGCTCTCGAAGATGACATTCCCGCTCGCGATGTATGTCCGGACGGACTGAAAACCCGCCGCCTCACACATTGCCTTGAGATCCGCCATGGGGAGTTTGCCGGTCCCCCCGACGTTTACGGCGCGCAGCAGCGCGATGTAGCATGTCATGGCCTCAATATGCGCACTCGTGCAGGTGCACGGCAGGACGGTTCTGCCGTCCGTACGCTTCGAGCGCTGCGAGCGCGCTCTAACAAACTTTGCCGCCCACAGGCACTTTATTGCAGCTCCGCTGCGCGGAACTCACAGACTTCCAATCAAGACAGACAGGGAAAAATGACACGCATTCGCGTTGCGAGCTTTACCATCTCACTCGATGGATACGGAGCAGGCCCGAATCAGAGCCTCGACAATCCGCTTGGCATTGGCGGGACCGGACTGCACCAGTGGTTGTTGCCCACACGCACGCTCCAGCGGACCCTGTTCGGGAAGGAGGGTGGTACGACCGGGGCCGACGATGAATTCGCCGCTCGTGGCTTTGAGAATGTCGGTGCCTGGATTCTCGGCCGGAACATGTTCAGCCCTTATCGCGGACCCTGGGTGGACATGAGCTGGAAAGGCTGGTGGGGAGACAATCCACCATACCACGTTCCGGTCTTCGTACTCACGCATCATGCGCGGTCCCCCATCGAGATGGAAGGCGGTACGACCTTTCATTTCGTAACTGGTGGAATACGTGAGGCGCTTGACATGGCACGCGAGGCTGCCGCCGGAAGGGACGTGCGCATCGGCGGTGGAGCAAACACCATCCAGCAGTATCTACGCGAGGGCCTAATCGATGAGCTGCACATTGCAATCGCTCCAGTCCTGCTGGGTTCAGGTGAACGGTTGTTCGACGGGGTCGATTTGCGGGCACTTGGATATGATTGCGTGGAATTCTTTGGGACCGAGAAGGCCACACACGTTGTTCTCCGGCATAGGGCATCCCCTGACGCCGGACGTCAGTAGTTCGCTGGAGAATACAATGAACGATGGCGCGAACTTTGATCTGACACGATAGGCACTCACACCCCACCCAGGCCATGCCAGCAGACGATCGTCTTCGTACTCATCCCACCGACAGACTGGCTGCTGATGTACAGCAAGTCGACCTCACCGGAGCTGCGGCAACATTGCGCGCCGAGGCTCACGCGTCGGTCTCCGGACATCGCCAGCTGGCAGTGGTGCGACACGGACCGCTGTCGATGATCCTCTTCGCATTCGACGAGGGAGGATATCTCAAGGAGCATCAGGCTGATGGTGAGGTCATCATCCATGTCCTGCGGGGACGGCTCACTGTCACAGTGGCGTCGGAGGATGTCACGCTCAAGGAAGGCCAGCTGCTGGCGTTGGCTCCCAGCCAGCGGCACGCTGTGCGTGCCCTGGAGGAGAGCGACATGCTGCTGTGCATCGCACGGCTGCCGTCGGAGCAGCGCGCTCTGTGACGCCTTCAGGTTCAACCTGACATCAGGTCTCCCGCCAGGCCCCATGATTGGGGCAGGGCGAATCGAAGCGCTGTCGGTTAATTGAGGGCGGTCCACAACTTCTTTGCTTCCGCGCCTGAATTCTGTGACATTTACAAGATCAGCTGCGTTTTTAAAGCTGTGACCTTCCGCAGTGAATGACCGGCAGGGAATTCCTGATGACATGCTCGAATCCGTGACAGTTGCCGGATGCTGCGTTTACACCGGCATTGACTGAATGAAAGACGGCCCAGCACCGGTGAGCGGCGCCGGCAGTCTCTCGCATTTGCTTGCACCGCGAACAGTTGCCGTGATTGGCGCTTCGCCGCGGCATGGCAGCATGGGCCACCAGGTTTTTTCAAACCTCATCGATTTCGGATTCACGGGCCGAGCTTACCCGGTTCATCCCACTGCCGGTTCGGTGCGCTCGGTTCGTGCGTACAGCGCGATTGCAGAGATACCCGAGCAGGTTGAGCTGGCGATCATCGTGATTCCCCGGGAGCAGATACTCAGGGCAATCGATGAGTGTGGCGCAGCAGGAGTGCGTGCACTGGTGATCATCACCGCGGGCTTTCGCGAAATCGGCGGCGAGGGTGCGGCGCTCGAAGACGAGGTGATGGAAAGTGTCCGCCGACATGGCATGCGTCTGATAGGCCCGAACTGCATGGGGATAATCAACGCGGCTCCATCAGTCTCCATGAACGCGACCTTCGCGCCGATCATGCCGCCCTGGGGACATTCTGCCTTCGTCTCCCAATCAGGGGCGCTTGGCCTCAGCGTGCTCGACTACGCGCGAGAGTACGGAATCGGGATTTCACAGTTCGTGTCCATTGGCAACAGTCCGGACGTTTCGATCACCGACCTGCTCGAACAGTGGGAGGATGACGCGTCAGTCCGCGTAATCCTCATGTACGTGGAGAACTTCGGCGATCCGCGCCGCTTCCTCGAGGCCGCGTCCCGAATCACCAAACGGAAGCCGATCATCGTCGTGAAGTCGGGACGTTCACTTGCCGGTGCGCGGGCCGCGTCGTCACACACAGGCGCTCTTGCCGCGAACGACACCGCAGTGGAGGCGATGCTCACGCAGGCGGGTGTGCTGCGGGCCGCATCGATCGAGGAGCTGTTCGACATGGCGATGGGGTTCGCCGCTCATTCCTTTCCACGTTCCCGGCGAACTGCTGTACTCACCAACGCTGGTGGTCCCGGGATACTGGCTGCCGATGCGCTCGAGTTGGCAGGGCTCACGCTGGCGGAACTGACGCCGGCGACGGTCGATGCACTTCGCCCGCTTTTTCCTCCTGAGGCATCCATCCGCAATCCTCTGGACATGATAGTGTCGGCGACTCCGGCCAAGTACAATGCCGCGCTCACGACTCTGCTCGCCGATCCAGGAGTAGACGCCATTGTGCCGATCTTTGTCCCGCCCTTCGGCGTGCAGGCAGAGGATGTTGCTGAAGCCATAGTTAGTGCCGCCAGGGTGAGTCCGGAAAAGCCAATGTTCGCCGTGCTCATGGGCCGCGAAGGCTTGCCGCAGGGCCGGTCCGAATTGCACGCGGCCGGAATTCCAGCCTACATCTTCCCCGAGAGCGCCGCACGCGCGCTGCTCGCGCTCAATCGCCAGCGAGAGTGGGAGGCCAGGCCGGTCGCCGAGGCTCACACTCTTCCTGTTGATCGCGAAAGTGCAAAACGAATTCTGGATGGAGCGGCAGGTGCCTCCCGGGAACAGCTGACTCAGCGCGAGAGCCTCGCGCTGCTGGATGCATATGGCGTGGCAACAGCACCCGTACGCGTTGTCTCCGATGAGTCGGATCTCGAAAGCGCCGCTGATGAAATCGGATATCCGCTGGTGATGAAGCTCGAAAGTCCTGATATCACCCACAAGACGGAAGTCGGCGGAGTGCGCACCGGCATTGCCACTGCAGTACAGCTGCGCGAAGCGTACTCGGCGATGCTCGCGAATGTGCGACTACGCGCGCCGCAGGCGCGTGTGGAAGGTGTGCTGCTCCAGCGCATGGTGAGCGATGGAAGGGAGACGATCGTTGGGATTTCGCGAGATGCGCGCTTCGGTGCTCTCCTCATGTTCGGTCTTGGCGGAATATTTGTTGAGACGCTCCAGGACGTGATCTTCCGGCTTCCGCCGGTGGACGAGATGCAGGCACGCGACATGATCCGCGGGATCCGCGGCGCTCGCATCTTGCGGGCACATCGTGGAGCGCTGGCTGCTGACGAGGACGCACTCGTGAATGCGCTCTGTCGAATCGGCCAGCTGGCTGAAGATTTCCCCCAAATTGCCGAACTCGACGTCAACCCGCTGCTCGGACTTCCCGATGGCGCCATCGCTGTCGATGCGAGAGTTCGAATTGATGTCCGTACTGTCTGCGACCCGCGTCGGGCCTGATGACGTGTTGGCAGAGGCACGCAAGTACTATGTCGGGCGCATGGAGGTTGGCACCGGATCTCATGCGAATAGTCGTCGGTGACGCGGTCCGCGTGGAGCGCCGTTCGCCCGTTCGTTGAAGGCGGCAAGGGATTCCCCTACAAAATCTCCTCCGTATTACCGACTGACACATCCAGTCGGGAGCGAGAACGTTAAATACGCCATCGCAAGTCGCAGGGCGTAATGCCGGCAGTTCCGGCGTGAAATGCGTTTTCTCTCACCAGGGATGCAAACGATGGCAACTGCCGCTGCCCCCTCCCGCGCGAAGCGATCGCCGTACGCCAGCCGGGTCGCAATGCTCGACACGGAAAACGCGTTCAAGATCGGTCCCTTCATCAAGGAAGTCGAAGACGCCGGCCACCACGTAGTTCGCTGCAACCTTGGCGAGCCCGACTTTCCGCTTCCACGCCACATAGCGGATGAGGTAAAGCTCCAGATAGACAACGATGCGACCCATTACAACGATCCGCAGGGGATTCTTCCATTGCGCGAGGCAATTGCGCACACGATGGGGAAGGCGCGCGGTATAAGAATCACGCCGGACAGGGTCGTCGTGTTTCCCGGCGCGAAGCCCCCGATCGGACTCTGCCAGCAGACCTACTGCAATCCGGGTGACGAGATCATTTATCCGAGTCCTGGGTTTCCCATCTACGAATCCTTTGTGCGCTACATCGGAGCTACTGCAGTTCCGCTCCACCTAAAGGAGAGCGCCGGGTTCAGCTTCCGCGGCAGGGATCTCGCGCCCCTGATCACCGACCGCACGAAACTCATCTACATCAACTTTCCGTCCAATCCCACGGGCGGTGTCGCTTCTCCGGCCCAGCTCGAGGAAATAGCGAGTGTCATCCTTTCCCGGACCGGTCCGGAAGTCAGGGTTTACTCCGACGAGGTGTATGAGAAGATCGTGTTCGATGGAGAAGAGCATGTATCGATTGCTTCTCTTCCGGGCATGGAAGAGCGCACCATCATCGTGTCGGGTGTATCCAAATCCTACTCGTGGACTGGCGGCCGCGTTGGCTGGGCTGTGTTCCCAACAGCAGAAGAGGCGGCAGTGTTCAAGAACCTGAACATCAACTACTTCTCCTGCATTCCTGCCTACAACCAGATGGGTGCCAGGGTCGCGCTGGAATCCCCGGCAAGCGACTACTCCATCATGACAATGGTGGACGCCTTCTCGAAGCGCCGCGACTTCGTTGTGGAAGCGCTCAACTCCATCGACGGAATAACGTGCAAGAATCCGAAGGGCGCTTTCTATGTCTTCCCGAACATTGCCGGCGTGTGTGAAAGCGTCGGCGCCATGGACGCGTATGCAGCTCTGCCTCCTTCCGTCCGGGTCCTCACGACACCCTCGACGCTCTTCCAGCTCTTTCTGCTCTTCCGGCATCATGTTGCAAGTCTCGACCGAAAATCATTTGGAAAACTCGGCAGTGAAGGGCAGCACTACCTCAGGCTTTCCATTGCTACATCTCTCGAACAGCTCGAGCTGGGAATGCGGCGCATCAAGCTGGCAAGCAGGGACACGGACGGATTCCGCGCATTCGTAAAGGAAGGACATCATCTGTACTAGCCCGTGAAGCTACAGGAGCACCAGTGACAATCGTACTCGAAGAAACGGTTGATGTAGTTGTGCCTCCGCCGACTCCATTCGGCAATCATCAGGGAGTCTATGTCGATGTTGGAGCGTTTTCCGATTCACCGCTCACTGAGCGGGAAGTCGAGGCGTTCGAGTTTCTCGACATGGTGTACCGCTCGCTCTGTGCGATGATGTACAACTATGTGCCGCAGTCCGGGCATCCTGGCGGCTCGATCTCATCGGGCCGATTCGTTTCTGCGCTGCTTTTCGACGCGATGGATTACGACTTCTCCAATCCACTCAACGAGCGGGCCGACATCATCTCGTATGCGGCAGGCCACAAGGCTCTCGGTCTGTACTCAATGTGGGCCCTCAGGAATGAGATCGTGCGCATCGCTGACCCGCTCCTGCTTCCGAGCGACGCCACCATGCAGCTCCGCCTCGAAGACCTGCTCGGCTTCCGCAGAAACCCGGCGGGACCCGCACCACTGGCGCGAATGTTCTCGTCGAAGCCACTGGATGGACACCCCACGCCGGCGGTCCCTTTCGTGTTTCTCTCCACGGGAGCGTCCGGTGTCGGTATGGCATCCTCAATCGGTCTCGCCATCGCAGCGGCGGATGTATATCCGGGCGATGCGCCACGCGTGCACATAATTGAAGGTGAGGGCGGGCTTACCCCCGGCCGCGCGGCGGAGGCGATAGCGAGCGCGGGGACGGCATCGCTCGGCAATGTCATCGTCCACATCGACTGGAATCAGGCGTCCATCGATTCTGAACATGTCACGAGAGAGGGATCGGTTCCAGGGGACTATGTGCAATGGACTCCGAGCGAGCTTTTCTACCTGAACGACTGGAATGTCATTGACGTTCCGGACGGAACGGATTTTCAGCAGATAGTCTCGGCACAGCGCCTCGCGCTCAGCTTCAACAACGGACAGCCTACGGCCATCGTTTATCGCACGACAAAAGGCTGGCGCTATGGCATCGAAGGTCGCGCGTCTCATGGTGCCGGCCACAAGCTGTGCGCCGCCGGGTTTTACCAGGCGCTCAGGGGATTTGAAGAAGAGAGCGATCTGGACCTGCCGCATTGTGACCCGGCCAACCCCCGGTGTGCTGGTGGATCCAACCCGGAAGTCGTAGAGCGATGTTTCTGGGAAGCGCTGTCCAGCGTTGGTGCAGTGATCGCGGCCAATCGGCCACTCGCCAAGCGTCTCTCGGAGCGCATCAGGGCTTCGCGCGACCGGCTGAAAGAACGCGACCGGGTTCGCAATCCATCCCTGGAGCTTCAGAAGGTCTACACCCTGGCGCGATCGGCGGACACTCCGGTGCCGCTGCAGCTCGCTCCCGGATCAGTGACGACTCTGCGCGGCCAGCTTGGCAAGACACTCGGGTATCTCAACACCGAAAGCGGCGGAGCTCTCTTCATTTCTGCGGCCGACCTGCTGGGCTCGACCAGTCTCAATGAAGCGGTCACCGACTTCACTCCAGGGTACTTCAATGCGCGCGGCAATCCCGCATCACGCACACTGTCCATCGGTGGCATCTGTGAAGACGCGATGAGCGGGATCCTCTCGGGCATCTCCACATTTGGGCACCACATAGGCGTAGGCTCGTCCTACGCCGCGTTCATCGCGCCGCTCGGCCACATCGCTGCGCGCCTGCATGCCATTGGCAACCAGGCGCGCCAGGCGATCAACCCGGGACCGTATCGTCCGTTCATTCTCGTATGTGGACACGCCGGTTTGAAAACAGGTGAGGATGGTCCCACCCATGCCGATCCTCAGCCGCTGCAGCTTCTCCAGGACAATTTCCCTGCGGGCACGATGATCACGCTCACCCCGTGGGAGCCCCGGGAGATATGGCCGCTTCTGTCTGCGGCGCTACGTGCGGGACCTGCGGTCATCGCACCATTCGTTAGCCGTCCGCAGGAAAAGGTTCCCGATCGGGACAGGCTTGGCCTCGCGCCGGCAGAAGATGCATCCAAAGGGATGTACAAGCTGCGCAGCGCAAATGGCCGGAGCGATGGAGCTGTGGTAATACAGGAGTCAGGCGTCGCGTACGCTTTCGTCGAAGAAACACTTCCGCTGCTGGCTGAAAAAGGCATCGATCTCGATGTCTATTATGTCGCGAGCGCGGAGCTCTTCGACCTCCTTCCTAAGTACCAGCGCGATGGAATATTTCCTGAAAGTGTTGCGATGCAGGCAATGGGGCTGACGGGATTTACCCTGCCAACCATGTACCGGTGGATTCGTTCTGATCTGGGCAGGTCGGTGACTCTCCACCCGTTTTCGCATGGCCGGTATCCCGGAAGCGGTCCGGGAGCGCGTGTGATCGCCGAGGCGGGGCTCGATGGAGAGGGCCAGCTCGCGGCAATCATGCGGTACGTTGAGCGCCGAACGGCCGGTGGTATTCGGAGCACCAGTACTGGAACCAGTTGACCGGATCCGTCCACTGACGCTCTCTCTGCGACAATCAGGCAAGCTTCCGGTTCTGGTACCATAAAGCAGGCAATAAGTTGATGTATGGGAAGCTCTATTGTTGCTGAGGATAGGCAGACATTCGCCGGGGGGCGTCGTGGTTGATTCTCGCGAACACTGGCAGTCAGTGTACACACAGAAGGCGCCGGAAGAGGTTAGCTGGTTTCAGTCCGAGCTGCGTCTCTCACGTTCCTTGATTGCACGTGTCGCACCGTCGCCGGATGCGCGCATTGTGGATATAGGCGGCGGTGCGTCTACGCTTGTGGATACTCTCCTTGCAGACGGACACACGAATATCGCTGTGCTCGACCTCGCTGCGGCTGCACTCGACCGTGCACAGGTGAGACTCGGCGCGAGCGCGGCGACCGTATCGTGGCTTGTTGCCGATGTCCTCACATTCGACTTCCCGGAACAAAGCGTCGATGTGTGGCATGATCGCGCGGTATTTCATTTCCTCACACGCGCTGAAGATCGGGAGCGGTACATCGCCCAGGTCAGGAGAGCATTGCGGCCTGGTGGTCACCTGCTGGTTGCGACCTTCGCCGAGGACGGGCCAACTCGGTGCAGCGGCCTGCCCGTGGAGCGGTATTCTCCGGAGCAGCTGCACAGTGTCTTTGGTCCAGGCTTTGTTTTGGAGGAGAGCGCGCGAGAGGATCACTCAACACCGAGTGGAGCGCACCAGGCATTTACCTACTGCCTCTGCCGCTGGCAGGGGAAGTCGCAAAAGTCGTCAGTGATGTCTTCCTGAGGCGGCACCGCGACGTAATGCACCTAACATATCTGGCGTCCGTCGATCACTTTATTCAAGCGCGCGTTTCGCCAATCCTTTTGCCTAAGCCAGGACTCCACCCGATGCACAAGCTCACTACACTCGTAGCGTTCCTCGTCGCACTGCCAATCCTCGCCCAGGATCCGCCGGCTCCGCAGCCGAATCCTCCATCAGGCAGCGCTGCGCCGGGAACTACGGCCTCGGTGCCGGCCCGATGGAATGTGAGTGACAAGCGTGCGGCGTCCAAGGACATCGAATATGATGTCTCGCAGGGAACCTGGATGTCCCTCGACATCTCACCCGACGGGCGCACCGTCGTCTTCGACCTGGTGGGTGATATCTATAGTATGCCTGTCACCGGCGGCGCAGCGACTCTCCTTCTTGGAGGACCTGCATACGAAATGCAGCCCCGCTTCTCGCCCGACGGCAAACGCATAGCATTCGCATCCGATCGCGACGGACTCACCAACGTCTGGACGATGGACCTCAGCGGAAAGAACCTCCGCCAGATCAGCAAGGAGAAAGAGCGCGAGGTCTCCAATCCCGCCTGGACTCCCGATGGTCAGTATCTGGTAAACCGAAAGCACTTCCGCAACACGCGCTCACTCGGCGCGGGCGAGATGTGGCTGTATCACGCGTCGGGCGGTAATGGTCTCAAGCTCACCGACAGGCGCAACTGGGAACAGAACGCGACGGAGCCTACCGTTTCACCGGATGGACGTTATGTCTATTTCAGCGAGGACGTGTCCCCCGGCGGAAACTTTCAGTACAGCCGGAACGCGCATGGGCAGATTTACGTCGTGCAGCGTCTCGACAGACAGACTGGCCAGCGCAGCACAGTGACGGGTGGCGCCGGCAGCGCGCTCCGCCCTCAGCTTTCCCCCGACGGAAAAACGATGGCATTCGTGCGCCGCGTTGGTCTCAAGTCGGTGCTCTGGGTGCGCGACATGGAAAGCGGCCGCGAGCGGCCGGTCTGGGACGGCCTTGACCACGACCAGCAGGAAGCGTGGGCGATTTACGGCACATATCCCGGATATGACTGGATGCCCGATGGAAAGTCTGTAATGATCTGGGCGCAGGGCGGGATTCACTCAGTCGATGTTGAATCCGGCCGCGCGAAGAACATTCCATTCAGCGCGCGAATCCGTCAGACCATTACCGAGGCGGTACGCACACCCCAGCGTGTCGCTCCCGACAGCTTTGACGTGAAGATGCTGCGCTGGGCGACGGTCTCGCCCGATCAGCGCCGCGTCGTTTACACCTCGCTCGGCAAGCTCTGGATCAAAGAGCTGCCGGGCGGCGTTCCGCGACGCCTTACCAGCGACGCAACTAATTCCGAGCTCTTTCCAGCATGGTCCCCCGATGGACGCACGATCGTGTATGCCACATGGGACGATGACTCGCTCGGCGCAATCCGCGTGATTGGATTGGACGGGCGCGGGGCCCGCAAACTGACCACCAGGCTTGGTCACTATGTGGAGCCGGCATTCTCGCATAACGGACAGCAGGTTGCCTTCCGGCGGACGGGCGGCGATGGTCTGCGAACTGGTTACTATGGCAGCGACCGTGGCATTTATATGGTAGCGGCAGCGGGTGGGGAGCCGAAGCTGGTCACCGAGGAAGGATCGAGCCCGCGCTTCAGCAAGTCGGGGGATCGCATCTTCCTTCGCGCGCAGGAAGCGCAGAAGGCCGCACTCATCAGCGTGAACCTGAATGGCGGTGAGCGTCGAGTTCACGTGCTCTCCGAAAACGCTACCGAGTTTGCACCCTCGCCCGATGAGAGATTCGTCACCTGGGTGGAGCGGTTCAACGCCTATGTCGCGCCATTGCCGCTCACAGGCAGGGGAATCGATGTGAGCACCAGCGTGGCCGACTTCCCGGCACGGCGTATTTCCCGCGATGCGGGGACATATCTGCACTGGTCTCCCGATTCGCGCCGGATCTACTGGTCACTCGGTCCCGAACTCTTTCAAAGGGACATTTCGGCGACGTTCGAGTTCGAGACACAGGATACGACCATCCTCCGCAAGGAGCCCGAAGCCCGGGGAATTCCGATTGGATTCAGGACTGCAGCCGACCGCCCGACAGGCAGGCTTGCGCTCACGGGTGCGACCGTGATCACGATGAACGGCGACGAAGTGATCGAGAACGCGACGATCCTGATCGACCGGAACAGGATTACATACGTTGGCCCGGGTGCGAACATTCAGGTTCCTTCCGACGTGCGCCGGATAGAGTTGAACGGCAAGTTCATCATGCCCGGCCTGGTGGATGCACACGCCCATGTTGGCACGGGCTCGGAAGGCATTGCACCCAGGACGAACTGGGGGTTTCTCGCCGGTCTGGCATTCGGGACGACCACGATGCACGACCCTTCCAACGCCACCGACATGGTATTCTCGACCGCCGAGACTGCTCGTGCTGGCGGAATCATTGCGCCCAGGCTTTTCTCCACGGGCACCATTCTCTTCGGCGCGGAGAGCAACTCCAAGGCGATCACGACTTCATTTGACGACGCGCTGATGCATCTCCGGCGCATGCAGGCTGTCGGTGCCTTCAGCGTGAAGAGCTACAACCAGCCGCGACGTGATGCCCGCCAGCAGATTGTCGAAGCAGCGCGCCAGCTCGGCATGATGGTAGTTCCCGAAGGAGGATCCACGTTCTCGGTCAACACCACAATGTTCCTCGACGGCCATACGACACTCGAGCACAACATTCCGGTGGCTCCGCTGTACGAGGACATGCTCCGGCTCATTTCCGAAACGAAGACCGCGTACACCCCGACGCTCATCGTGACCTACGGCGGAGTGTGGGCGGAGAACTACTGGTACCAGAAGATGAATGTCTGGGAAAACGCGAAGCTCCAGTACTTCCATCCGCGCGGGGTACTCGATGCCCGCTCGCGGCGCCGTATGATGGTGCCTGAGGATGATTACTTCTTCGTGGATGTCGCCAGGGCGGCCAAGGCTCTGACTGATCGCGGCGTTGTGGTGTCCACCGGCGCGCATGGCCAGTTGGACGGCCTGGGCGAACACTGGGAAATGTGGATGATGGCGATGGGCGGCATGTCAAACATGGACGCTCTTCGCACCGCGACATTGAATGGCGCGAAGGCGCTCGGTCTGGACGGCGAGATTGGCTCGCTCGCGAATGGGAAGCTTGCCGACCTGCTGGTGCTTGATGCAAACCCACTGCAGAACATCCAGAACTCGCTGAGTATCCGCTACGTGATGGTGAACGGACGGATCTTTGATGCTGCGAATATGGCGCAGCTTGGCAATCATCCCGCTCCCGCGCCTAAACCGGCGTGGCGGGACTAGGGAGGGGTAATGTCAGTGATCGAGCAGCGGATCCTGTCGCAGCACCAAACTGCTTGTATACCGATTAGCTCCAACACTAAGTGTCAGCCGATAGGTTCCCGGACCAGCAACTGGGCCCCGTAGGTCGTTCGCCAGCGCGCCGCCAAGGGTCATGAGGACCTGAATTGCTGCCCGGCGTTCGGCTTCAGTGCCTGCCGACTGGTATTGGGCATACGCCTGTTGATATGTCTCCCGGTCTTCTCCGCCGGCTCGGATCAGCTGCTCGAAACGCTGGGTGATAGCCACACGCTGTGCGTCCGTTAAAGGTGCAGTGGCGAATCGAAGATCCCATTTGTACCGGTTGATGCCGGCAGTGCGCGGCAAGGTCACATTGCGGACGAGGCCGCGCGGTCCGGTAATCTCCAGGACTGGATCAACCGCCGGTGCTGTCCGTATGTAATAACTGATAATCGCGCTATGGCTCAAGCCCGCGCGCGGAAGACTCCCGCTGGGTGAAACGGTAGGGGGGTTTTCCCCGGCGAACCAGAAGTGCCCGCGCTGCCCGCCACGTCCCACGCTCTCCCAGAGTGTGGTCGGCCGCTGCTCGAATAGGTGGGCCGGTGCCTGCAACACCGCGGGCGTAAGCTGCTGCAGTGCAGAAATATCGTCCACTATGTAGATGCTGCGTCCATGCGTGCCGGCAATCAAGTCGTTGTCACGCGGATGAATGATGAGGTCCTGCGTAGCTACGGTAGGCATTCCGTTCATGAAACGAGTCCAGCGCTTTCCACCATCCAGCGAAGCCCAGACGGCGAACTCCGTTCCAGCAAAAAGAAGATTCGGATTTCGCAGGTCCTCGCGCACCACGTGGACAACCTCGCCGTCCGGAAGATTCCCGGAAATGCTGGTCCAGGTCTTCCCGAAGTCCCGGCTCCGAAAAATCCATGGTGCAAATTGATTGCTGCGATGACCGTCGAATACGACGTAAGCCGTAGCAGGGTCGAAATGCGATGCTTCGACTCGGTCAACCCAGATACCGGAGGGGACGCCCTTCAATGCGCCGCGAACGTTGCTCCAGTTCGCTCCGCCGTCACGTGTCACCTGGATGTTGCCATCGTCCGTGCCGACCCATATCACGTCTCGCGCGATCGGCGACTGGGAAAGGGACGTTATCGTACTGTGGGTTTCCGCCCCCGTGTTCTCACGCGTAATGCCGCCATGATCGAGGCGTGTTTTTGCAGAATCGTTGGTGGTCAGGTCCGGGCTGATGATGCGCCAGCTTTCGCCACGATCTGTCGTTCGGAAGACATGGTTTCCGCCGAGGAATAGTGTGGACGGGTCATGCGGCGACATGACGAGCGGCGCCGACCAGTTGAAACGAAACATCGCGGTCCCGCGCGCCTCTGGTCCAAGCACTTCTGCATAGTTGACGATGTTTGCCTGCGTCGGCCGTGCATTGGTCGCGGCGCGGGTTTCGGCGTTGTACCGGCGGAAGCTTCCGTTTTCTCCTTCGGTGTAGATGCGTCGCCAATCGGTGGGATCGATCTGGATGTCCTGGCCGTCCCCCCAGTGCAGCTTCCATGTCTGGTCGTTCAGGATTCCGCGCGCATCGCGGCTGAAGCTGGGGCCTCCGAATGTCCCGTTGTCCTGGAGCCCGCCATATACATAGTAGGGATCACGCATATCCACGCCGAGGCGGTAGTACTGGCCAATGGCGAAGTTGTCGAGAAGGACGAAGCGCTGTCCGTGATCGTAGGTTAACGAGAGGCCCTTGTCCGCTCCGATGTAGTAGCGGTTCGGATTTGCCGGATCGATCCAGAGCGCGTGGAAGTCGCCGTGAATTTCCTCATCGGCGCTGCCGTTGCGGAATGTCTTCCCGGCATCCTCTGAAACCATGAACCGGGTGGTAAGCACGTAAACGCGCTTGTCATCCAGTGGATTGATTCTGATCTGGCTGTAATAGAAGGGACGGTTGTTATACGTGTTGACGTACGCCCATGAGGCACCTGCATTCTCAGACCGGTAAACCCCGGAGCCGGGGCGCAAGAGATCATTGGTCTGCTCGGCCTCGACGATAGCCATGAGGATCTGTGGATTCCGGCGGGAAATCGCCAGTCCGATCCGGCCTGTCTGGCCAGGAGGGAGGCCGACCGTCAGCTTACTCCATGTGTTGCCGCCATCTATGGATTTGTAAATGCCGCCGCTGGGCCCTCCGCTCGTGAACGTCCAGGGTCTGCGCAGCCGGTCGTAGAAAGCCGCGTAGAGAATGTTCGGGTTCGAGGGGTCCATGACAAGCTCGGTGGCACCGGCGCGTCCGTCGCTGGGAAGGCCGCCTCCAAGCTTCTTCCATGTTTTTCCGCCGTCCGTTGTCTTGAACACACCACGGTCGCCGCTGTATCCCCAGAGATTTCCTATTGCCGCGACGTACACAACCTGCGCGTCTTCCGGATGGGTGACGACGCGTGCGATCTGATAGGTGGAGGCGAGCCCCATGTGATCAAATGTTCGCCCGCCATCCGTTGATTTGTATATGCCGTCCCCCCAAGCGACGCTGTTGCGATTATTCGCTTCGCCGGTACCCACCCAGACGATGTCCGGATTCGGCTGGAAGAGCGCGATGTCGCCGATCGATGCGGACCGGTAGTTATCGAAAATCGGCGTCCAGGTAGTTCCCGCATTAACGGATTTGAACACGCCGCCCGACGCGGATGCAACGTAGACGGTGGCGAAGTTTGTGTCGACAGCTTCTATGTCCACGATCCGTCCGCCCATGCTGGACGGACCTATGCTCCGCCAGCGAAAGCTGGAGAGGAGGGCGGAGTCGGAACTCTGCGCCGGAAGCGTTTGCGCGGATAGAAGGCCAATGATCGCAAGCGCTGCGACGCACGCGGCGCGCATGGGGGTAGGGGTCATGCTGAAGAAGATGCTTCGTGACAGGTCCAACAATCAATACTTGCCACGGTGTAGCCGAGAGTTGATACTTGTCCGCTCGATCCCAAAGTTTTCCCCAGGAGGAGTTGATGCGCCGGCTCCATTTTCGCTCCGCCGCTCTGGCGGCGTCTCTAGCACTTTCGCCTCTTCTGCCCGCATCGCGCGCTCACGGACAGGCCACCCAGGTGGGAACCGTCACTGGTGTCGTCACCGATTCAGCCGGCCGTCCGCTGCCGTCCGTGCAGGTCACCGTCGAGGGCACACGACTCCGCGCTATTACCAGTGATGCCGGACGATTTTCGATCAGCGTGCCCGCAGGACGGTACACAATCTCCGCGCGGAGGCTTGGCTATCGTGCCGAATCCACGCCCGCCGTGACGGTGGCAGCCGGCTCGGTTGCCACAACGAACTTCCGGCTGAATGCGGTTGGGCTCACCCTCGAAGCAGTTGTCACTACAGGGGTTGTCGATCCGACGAGCGGAACGCGGGTTCCATTTACAGTCGGCCGGGTTGACGCGGAAAACGCGCCTGTCCCGGCGGGAAATGCGGTCGAGACGATCCAGGGAAAGATCGCCGGCGTAACGGTTGTCCCCAGTGGCCAGCCTGGCAGCGGGACAAACATTCTTTTGCGTTCGCCGACAAGTATCAACAAGGCCACCGCGCCCCTGATAGTTGTGGACGGGGTGATCCTGAGCTCGACCTTCGGCGGATCCAGCGCCGACCTCGAATCCATGGACATCGAAACTGTTGAAGTTGTGAAAGGTGCTGCAGCCGCATCGCTTTACGGGTCGCGCGCGGCTGCCGGCGTGATCCAGATCAAGACGCGGCGTGGCGCAGCGCTTCCGGAGAACACAACGCGCGTTACCACTCGCACCGAAGTGGGTACCAACCAGCTGGGCGGAAAGCTCGGTTGGGCGGAGCGGCACTACTATTTGACCAACGCTTCCGGGCAGTACGTGAATACGGCGGGCGCGGTGGTATCGCGCGCGCAACGCGTTGCCAAGCCGATCTACACCCGCTTCCAGGATGTCGAGTATATCGATCCGGTTTACGATCAGGTGGACCGTTTCTTTGACCCGGGCCAGTTCTACAAGAACTCGATTGCGATTGCGCAGAATGGCACGAGGTCGAACTGGGTTCTCTCGATGAACAACACGCGTGAAGACGGCGTGGTGCTGAACAGCGGCAAGTATGTGCAGAACAATATCCGCCTCAATCTCGATCATCAGCTGATGCAGGACCTGCGGTTCTCTTTCAGCGGTTACCACAGCCGTTCCGATCGGCATGAGCTTTACGACGACACTTTCTTTGATCTCATTAACCAGGCTCCGGACGTGGATTTGCGAACGCCCGATCCGGATGGAACGCCTTACCTGTTTCAGGGAGATCCCAACGAAGGACGCGAGGAAAATCCCCTGTACGTCCTTGCAACTGAGGACAGCCGGCGCAAGCGGGCGCGTACGCAGGGGAGCCTCGAGGCGAAATACTCGCCTTTCAGCTGGATGAACTTCGATGGCAACATCAGCTATGACAGGTCTGACAGAAGGAATGATTTCTTCCTTGACCGTGGTCTCAAGACGGAAATTACCGGTGGCATCAGCCCCGGTGAGATAGAGCAGTTTGCGGGAACGACTGACGCAGTTAACGCGGCAGCGAGCGTGAACCTGATCGGCAGGAAGGGGCCGCTCACCCTGCGCACAACTCTGCGCGGCTTTTCGGAGAAGGAAACAAACCAGACAACAACCGCGAGCGGAACGTTTTTCTCCGCGCCCGGAGTTCGCAGCCTGAGCAATGCGCAGCAGCGGTCCATCTCGTCCACGATGCAGGACATTCGCTCCAACAGCTACGCCCTGACGGGCGGCGGGGATTACCGGGGCCGGTACATCGCCGAAGGTCTCGTGCGGCGCGATGGGAGCTCGCTCTTCGGACCGGAAGAGCAGTGGAACACATACTATAGAATGAGCGGAGCCTGGCGTGTTACGCAGGAGAGCTGGTGGCCGATCGCAGCAATAGATGAATTCAAGCTGCGCGCATCCCGTGGAACGGCTGGAACGCGTCCCGATTTCTCAGACCAGTTCGAGACCTTCACCTTCACTGAGGGCGGCGGGCTTTCGAAGCTGACGCTTGGCAACAAGTTCCTCAAGCCAGAGCACGCCACTGAGACGGAAATTGGCCTGGATGCAATCATTAAGCAGCGTTATTCGGTCCAGCTCTCATACGCAAAGACCCGGGTGATCGACCAGCTGATTCAGATTCCACTGGCCGGATTCTTTGGTTACACCTCGCAGTGGCAGAACGCCGGGACCGTTGAAGGCAACACTCTGGAGGGCACGCTCGAGGCGCAGGTTGTGCGCCGGCCCAACCTGACCTGGCGCGTTGGCGTGGTTGCCGACCGCTCACGAAACCGCATCACCGAGTTCAACCGAAGCTGCTTCTCCACGCTCACCATCGCTTATCGTTGCGCTGGTGAAACCCTTGGAGCGATGTACGGGTTCCGCTTCATCAAGGGTGCCGCTGAATTGCCGACGAGCGCTGTCGGGCGCGAGGCCGAGTTCCAGGTCAATGACGAGGGACTTCTCGTGTGGGTCGGCGCTGGAAACAGCTATCAGGAAGGCGAGACCAAGAGGCTGTGGGGTACCACGACGACCATGGGCACGACGAATTTCGCGTGGGGAATGCCGATTGTCCTTCGCGATTCCACGGGTAACAGCGCCGTGGTGAAAATCGGAGACGGCAACCCCGACTTCCACTTTGGAATCTCCAACAATGTGACATGGAAAGCCTTCACCATCTATACGCTCCTGGACGCCCTGGTAGGCGGACAGGTGTACAACCGGACCAATCAGCGGATGTATCAATGGGCCCGGAGCGCCGACGTTGATCAGACCGGCAAAGCGCAGGAAATGAAGAAGCCGATCGAGTACTACGTGAACCTTTACGCCGCAAACGACCCCACCGATTATTTCGTGGAAGACGCGGGTTTCGTGAAGCTCCGCGAGGTCTCGGTCAAGTACCGGCTGCCCGCATCCTTCACGGGCGCGCTTGGACGCATCGGTGCAAGCGGTGCTTCTGTTTCCCTGATCGGCCGCAACCTGAAAACATGGACAGGATACAAGGGATATGACCCTGAGGTCGGCGGGACCGTGCAACGGCTCGACGCTTTCGACTATCCACGGTATCGTACTTTCACAGGCAGCCTAGAGATCACTTTCTGATTATGTCTCAGGCATACGGAGATAAAATGCGCTGGCTGAAGTTTTCGCTCTGCCTCGCGGCCCTTGTCGCCGCAGGCTGTCAGGACCTGGACGTAACGAATCCCAACGCTCCCGACCGTGAGCGTGCAACCAAGCAGCCTACGGCCGCTGAATCCTTTGTTGCTTCATCCTTCAGAACCTGGTGGCCGGTAGCCGGCCACGACGACTACCCGTCGTGGGCGCTCTCCACTTCAGCACGCGAAATAACGTCAGGTTTTGCTGATTTCGGCCAGCTGGAAGTTTCTGCCGAACCGCGTTCGGCGTGGAATAACAGTCCGGTAAACGCCCGCAACCAGGTGTCTGAAGGTCCGTGGTACGGACTCTACCGCACCATTTCGTCGGTGAATGACGCCCTCATTGCGATCGATTCCGGCCTGGTGATTGTGGACGCCGCACGAACCGCTCGCACCAAGGCGGTCGGAAAGTTCATGCAGGGAATTTCGCACGGGATGCTGGCGCTCTATTTCGACAAGAGCTTCATCGTGGATGAGAAGCTTGCCCTCGACACGATCACGACGCCTGCATTCAAGCCTTACCCGGAAGTACTCCAGGCTTCACTTGCGCAGCTCGATGCCGCTATTGCCACGGCAGGAACGACTGCCTTTACACTGCCTCTGGACTCATGGCTTTTCCAGGCAATGACCCGCGACGAGTTCGTGCAGCTCGCCAACTCCTTCTCGGCGCGCTTCATGGCGTATGCACCGCGCACCCGTGCCGAGCGGGCCGCGGTGAACTGGACGGAAGTGCTCAAGAGAGTTGACGCCGGAATCAAGACCGATTTCGCACCAGTTGCCCAGGTTGACATCCTCTGGGATGACTGGAAACGTCTCGTGGCACGGGTGCGCACTGGTCCTCCGAGCGATTTCGGACGTCCGAGCTACTGGATGCTGGGGCCGGCGGATTCGGCGAACGGATTCATCAACTGGGTGAATACCCCACTGAACAATCGTGCCGGGTTCCAGATACGCACCAAGGACCGGCGCATCCAGGGCGCCGGCGGGCCGGCCACTCCCGGCAAGTACTTCGGTTACAACGCGAGCAACATATTCGCAGCGAGCCGCGGGACATGGCGCTTCTCGCACTATTACTACCTCCGCAATGGCACAGGCACGAGTTGGCAGACCGGACCACAGCTCGCAATAACAGTGGCCGAGATGGACCTGCTCAAGGCAGAAGCACTCATCCGGCTCAATCGCGCAGCGGAGGCGGTGCCATTGATCAACAAGACGCGTGTTGCCAACGGCGAGCTTCCCCCGGTCACAACGAGTGGACCGCCAGATCTTCCGGGATGCGTACCACGTAAGCTGAACGGACAGTGTGGCAGCCTCTGGGACGCTCTGCTGTACGAGAAGGGAATCGAGATGATCGGGGTGGACGCCACTGTCCGGTTTTTCGATGCACGCGGATGGCAGCTTCTGCCTGAAGGCAGCTTTACCCAGCTGCCGGTCCCGGGACGTGAGCTCGGTACGCTGCAGCTCGATCTGTACACGTTTGGTGGACCTGGGGGACAGTCCTCTGCGCCCGTACCTGATCCGGAGCGGTGTCCGGTAGTCCTGCCGCGGTGTCCGTAGGGAAGAAATGTCGCCGGTGTACAGGTGTGAAAAAGCCCCCGCGTGGTATCGCGGGGGCTTTTGCATTGCGCCGGTGGAGGAGCTACTGCGGAAATATTACAGGAAAGACATCGTCAGTCGTAAATACGCAGCGGTTATTGTGACCACACTCGGACACGATCATCGCTTTGTGTTTTGCGCCCAGTGTTTCTGTCACGAACTTGAAGTAGGCTTCGCCGCGCGCACGACGAGTCGGCCCCTGTGCCATCGCTGAAGGTGAACTGTCGAATCCTCCGAGCGGCAGCACATCAACCTGTCCGAGCAGGTAGGTGGTTGGGCGTTCAGCGAGCTGCTTTCTCAGTTGGTCGTCGGACATTGCGCCGGAATAACCGGAACGATTCTCAAACCCTGCGGGCCAGCGATTGTATGCCGGCGCCTTTGTCGAGTCGAAAGGCCCAAAGGTGAAATTCGAATGAACTTTCTCACCGTCCGGTCCCAGGGCGGCCTTGTCCGCTCCCACAGGGTCAGCGTCACCCGTGGGAAGCGGCCGCAATGCACTGGGCCATGCGTATGAGGATGGATTCGCCACGACGTAGCTCAAGCTCGCGCCAACTTTGTCGTGCATCTTGTTCGTCATTGCGTAGCGATTCGCGAATTGGCCGCCCGCGGAATGCCCTGCGACCACAATTCTCGTCAGGTTTGGGAACGTGTTCTTGTCGGCAAGCCTGCGCACGATTTCGTCCATGAAGTCGAAGGCCGAAAGCGTGGGATGTGAGGTGGACATTCCGCCTGACCGCCATGTTTCACCGCGGTTTGGCCAAACCACTTCGTTGACCTGCGGAGAATCCTGGACGGCGATGATGCGCGGAGCAATGAGGATCGTGTTCTCCAGAGCGCCCGCGAGAAATGCGGCGGCAGTGGTCGTCGCGAAATAATCGTCCGCATTACGGTTCGTGCCGTGCACCATGATAAGCGCGCGCGTTATGCGGCTATTCGGACGGTTCAAGGGGTATGAGGCGTAAACCATGGAGCGCGCCGGCCCGCCGGCGAACGTGATCCACTGCTGGCACGCAGGAGTAGGTGTCGTACACGCGCTGGGCGAGCCGACCGGACTCAGGCCGGAAATCCTTGGTCGCTGGCAGGAGGCCACGAGGAGGGCCAAGGGTAGAATCGGAAGAAGCAGAGTTCGTTTGCGCATGAGTACGGGGAGGTGAGCGTGGATCGTGGGATATTCAGCGACGGGTGCTTATGCCTGAAAAATTAAGTGGGAATAAAATACGCTCACCTGCTGCACGCCGGGCAGGCGACGGCACGGACCAGTGTTGCCGGTCAGCCAGCAGCATGTCAGGCGGACTGGGAGAGCGTAAATCCCGCCTCGCCAAGTTCGCGGAAGAGCGAGTCCGACAACTCCTTTGATAACTCTACAAGCGGCGGTCGCAGGATTCCCCAATCGGGAATTCCTGTAGAGCGTGCAATGCTTGCCTTGATCGCCGGTATCACTGGATACCGCTCGAATATTGCGCGAAGAGTATTCAGCGCGGCTTGCCGATCGTCTGCGTCGGGCGCTTCCCACGCAGATGCGAGCTCCGCAATGGCGGCAGGATTTACGTTCGCCGTGGCACTGATGCACCCTCGCGCGCCATGCCGCAAGCCTTGCAGCAGAAATTTCTCGCTCCCTGGAAAGACAGCAAAATTCCGGGCGCCAAAATTATCGAGATAACTTTTTGTGTTTTCCCA
>JAKFCC010000151.1:0-3912 GCA_036676795.1 Gemmatimonadota bacterium | reverse complement strand
CTTGCCAGGAGCGCTTCGAGTCGGTTGGCTTCGTGCCTCGGTTCGGCGCGCGTGACCGCCGTTGCGATTCGCGAGAACTCATGCCGCATCCAGGCTTCACTGCGACTGAACTGCGAGACCATGTTCATATCGGGCTGGCGCATTGGATTGAACATTCAGGACTTCCGTTGCCCAACGGCTGAGCTGATGCAGTCGAGCAACTCATCGTCGGTGAACGGCTTTGTCAGGTAGGCACACACGCCCGCCTTGAAAGAGCGTGCACGGACAGGTTCGTCCGGATAGGCCGTCATGAGGATGGTTGGAATGGGATGACCCGTCGTGAGAAGGTGCTCATGCATCGCCAAGCCGCTCATGCCGGGCATCCGCATGTCGGCCACCGCGCAAAGCACGCTGGGCAGCAGCTCCGAACTCAAGAGGTCTTCCGCTGACGCGAAGGCAGCGGCATTGACGCCTGCAGACTCGAGCAGGTCCTTCGTGGTTTCACGAATGGATTCGTCGTCGTCCACGATCGCGACAAGCGGAGTTTCCAGCACGTGTGATCCTTGATGTGTGGAACACAGATTAGATGCGCCGGCGTTCCGCTGCCATTGGACATACGTATGCCCCGCTTGCATTGATGCAGGGGCAGGTAGACCAGGAGATGAGCGGTCTACGACTTAGGTATAGATCTGGGTGACGGACGAAAGCAATTGCAATGTGTGGGGGGCGCGGCCCTTGTCGCAGCTTTGGTTGCTTGTCTCGGTTGTCGATAGCCGCCAGAAATAGTACTGATCCACGAAGCTACGACTTTTCTTCCAGCTGTCTTTTCAATGTGATGATTTCCCGTTGGTTGGCCTCGTGGATTTTGTCCATTTCGTGGAGGGTGAGAAAAAGCTCGAGACGTCGTTTTTCGTGGGGAAGCAGGCTGGGGAATAGTACGTTCTGCTGTGCCCGCTCCCAGCAGGAATGATCTCCAGCGTTTAGCGTTTCCTTACCGATGGTCAATACCTGCATGCTGAGCTCGGCACCATAAGTCGGGGATTCTGCTCGCACCTTATTCGAGCGCGCTGGATGCCCCTTGGCATCGGCCTCAAGTTTCGCCAAACGCTGCTCGATGGCGGCACGATTGTTCCCGGAAACTGTGCGGACAGGGGCGGCCGGCCAAGAGCTGTTCGGATCTCCCAGCAGGTGGCGCTCCATGGCCTTCGCTGCCTCCTGGAAGAGCTCAGCACGCCACTGATGGTCTTCCCGACTGCTGCCCACAAGGTGCTGAGATCTTTCGAGGGCCAACGCCGCCGTCCTACGTAGGAAGTTTGGTAGTGGAAGGTTAAGCTCGAGTCTTTGCGCGGCCTCTTCAAATTCGACGTCGGCCTTGCCGCACTCATACGCAAAGGTGGTCAGCGCATCGAGCTCGTTCAACAATGTCTGGACATTGGTGTCCAATGCGGCGAAGCTTGGCAAATCGGCATACTTCTCTCCGAGCGCCGGGTGAGGTGCTTCGCTCTTCGTTAGCAGCGCATGAACGGCGGCAAGCGCGACGGGGCCTTGGCGGCGCTTTTCGTCGTCAAACCTGCTCTGGCGGTTGTAGAACTCGCCCCACAGTTTCACCCGATTCGCGTCGAGCGGCTCCCTGAGAAGAGAGGCCACGACCTTGGTCTGCTTTCTGCTTGCCCTATCCACCAGGACCATCAGCCGGGCGAGCTTCTGCGCATCCGTGGGCAATTTATCGAAGTCTGGTTGGTCTTCCATCCCTATCCAAAGAACGTCCGAAGACGGATTTTGGCCTTTCAAGTTCACGGCCACAAAATTCGCTAGAGCCTTGACAGCGACTGGCGACGAGGTGGCTTCGGCTTTGAGGTAGTTTCTTAGCGGCCGTGACTTTTTGTCGTTGGCATTCGCCACACGCGGCGGCTGCGCGATGATTGCTGGTTCTGCAGCAACGGATTGCGGCGAAACCGCATTCAGGAGTGGGACCGCATCAACAACAGCAGGCCGGAGCTTCGGTTCCGGCACGGCAAGCACTCGGTTCCCTGGGGCTGCTGTTTGCGCGGCTTTGGAGGCCGCGGCTGCTTGCCTTTCTTTACCTTGGCTCTCGGCCACCGTACGCGCGATGTCCGTGTCGACCCGGTGTGCCGCCGAGAGCTTGTCGAAATGACGGGCAAGCTTTTGTGTCGCTTTGTCCAGTGTCCTGAATGCCCCGAGTTCATGGATGCGTTTTCCATTCCAAACGAGATCCTCCTGTGTGATTGGCGTCCCTGCCAGCACCCGGATCAGGAACGTCACCAATGAATTGGTCACATCGGCTCCGGCCTCGCGAGCCTTGCTATTGAAATTCTCTACTTCCCAGGGATGCTTCATCTCAGAGGCATGAAAGACAACCGGTGGCGCGGGTTCTTGCCGGGCCCTTGGAGCGCCGAGCAAGCGGAGCATCTCGGGGTCGTCGGTCGATGGCGCCACATAGGGGGCGTCGCGTACCGGCTCCGCCTGCTGGATCACTTCCTGCGCCACACCCCTTGATGCGGGAAAGCCCGCACTCAGTTCCGCCCTGAGTCGCTGAAGTTCCTGATTCGGGAAACACTGGTATACGTCGAGTTGCTTGATGAAGTGGTGATGCTCAATCAGCTCTCGCGCCTCTGGGGACATTCCTGCCAGCGCGTGAGACAGCATGTCGGGAGGGCACGCACCAGCCTGGGCTTCCAGACCCAGATGATGTTGTGCTTGCGCGACCGCTGCAGGCGAAATACCCGACTTATAGATTTCCAGCTGCTCGGACACGTCCCGGCGGGTGTCTTCGTACGCGGCAATTCTTTTTTCGAGCTTCGCTATTTTCTTTTCGAGAACTTGGCGGTAGCTTGGCAGCTCCTGGTCGCCCGCCGAAGGTGCGTCACCCGGCGGCGCGTGGCCCACCGATCTTGCGGAATAAACCGGAGGTTGGTCTCGCGCCGCAGGAGCGGCGCCAGGTGGAGGGAAGACAACACCGAGGGCTTTGTTGGAGTCAGCGCGCATGGGAAGCACCTCGTGTGGAAGTAATTCACCCATTCTTGCCACCGCAAAGCGCCGGACAACCCCTACTTAAGTCTGTTCCCCCTTACCCCCCGTACTCGCGCCGCAGCATCCGCGCAGCCTCCACCATGCTCTCCAACTTCCCCTGGGCCACTTCCCGCGGCAGGTATTTCATGCCGCAGTCCGGCGCCAGCACCACCTGCTCGGGCTTCACATGCTGCAGGGCGCGCCGCACGCGATCGGCGATGACCTCCGGCGTCTCCACGTTCATGTCGGACAGGTCGATGCAGCCAACGAGGATTTGCTTGCCATCCAGCTGCGTGAGCACGCTGGTGTCCAGGTGAGACTGCGCCGTCTCGATAGAGATCTGCTTGCAACGGCAACCCGCCAGCTCCGGCAGGAACGAGTAGCCGCTCGGCCGCGTATGGATGATGGCCGCATAACCGAAGCAGATGTGCACGCAGGTCGTGCCCTGCACGCCGTCGAGCGCGCGGTTGAGCGCGGCCAGGCCGTACTGCCTTGCCTTCTCGGGCCGCGCCTGCATGTACGGCTCGTCGATCTGCACTACGTCCGCGCCGGCGGCGAACAAGTCCTTGATCTCCGCGTTCACTGCGGCCGCATAGTCCATTGCGGCTTCTTCCTCGCTCTTGTAGTGGTCGTTTTGAGCCTGTTGCAGCATAGTGAACGGGCCCGGCACGGTGATCTTCGTCATGCGCGTCGTGTGGCGCTTGAGGAACGTCAGGTCTTCTACCTCTACCGCGTGCTTGCGGCGGATTTTGCCGACGATGCGGGGCACCGGGTTAGGATGGCCCGAGCGGTCGAGCGCCGAGCCGGGGTTGTCCAGGTCGACGCCTTCGAGTGCGGTGGCGAAGCGGTTCGAGTAGCTCTCGCGGCGAATCTCGCCGTCGCTCACGATGTCCAGGCCGGCAT
>JAKFCC010000150.1:0-4474 GCA_036676795.1 Gemmatimonadota bacterium | reverse complement strand
CCGGAAACGCTGCCATTGGCACCGGTGACGGAGATCGGATCGTTCGAGTCGCCGGGCCCGCCGGCCAGGCCGCCAATGGAGTTGTTGCCGTCCTCGTCCACCGCCCCGTCCACGTCAGTGCCCAGGGCATTCGGCGTGTCGTCGTCCACCGTGATCGCGAGGTTTTGGCGCAGGGCCGTAATAAAGTCGTCGTCCATGTCGGTGATCTTCAGCACCGAACCGAGGTGAAGCAGGATGTCGTTCTCGCTGTTGTCCCCGGCGACACCGTCGAGGGGCAGGTGGTCGAGTTGGTCCAGCAAAGTAAACGTGTAGCTGTCGATGTCTGTGTCGACATCGTTGCTATCGACCAGTTCCAGTTTGAACACGGCGCGGTCGCTAGTGCTCGTTTGGTAGCCCCCCACGCCGTTCCCGTCGACAAACCCCCACAGCGTGTTGACGTCCACGTCATACTCCACATCCCCGAGCTTGGATTTCAGATCGAGTGCCGTGGGTGCGCCTGCGCCATCGAGCGAAAAGGCCGCGATCAAGTCAATATCGGCCTGGGTATCGGAGAGCCCATAGCTTTTCAGTCCGTCGTTGCCGGCATTGAAAATGGCAGAGAGCGCGCCAGTGGCAGTGACCGCCTCCCCGCTCAAGTCGGCAAACGTCCCGCTTCCGGCGGGCCCGTTTGCGATGCCGCCGGTCAGACCATCCTCGTCCACCGCGTGGCTCTGCGTGGCATTGATGGTGGGCGCATCGTCTTCAAAGACGAACGCGCTGCCAACTTCCTGCGGGAGAACCACCTGATTAGGCAGGCCGATGCCGCCGATGTCGAAGGTGGAATTGCCCGTGCCCGCGTTTTCGACGACGAGGCGGTTGTGCGTGGTGCCATCGGCCAGCGCGTAGTCGATCGTCACCAAGGGACCGGTCACGGTGACGGTTTGGTTGAGTTCCCCACCAGCGCCGTCCTCCGAGTCGTCCGTTTGCGTGAACGTCACGGTGTAGCCACCCATGGTTACGTTGGTGCTGATATTTTCGAAGATGAAGCTGCCACCACCACCAACGGGGACGGTGACGATGGTGCCATCGGCGTTGCGCAAGGTTACGCTTTGGATATAGCCCAGGTCGTCGGCGCCATCCACCGCGACGCCATTGCCGTCGAGCAGTCCGTCAAAGAAACCCGCGCCGGCGACGCCGCCATCCCCGGAACCATTCGTGCCCTCCTCGTCCTCCGTTGTGAAGGCGCTGAGCTTGACCGTGATGGGCTTGGGCGGTGTTGTCTGCGAAATGGTGACGAACCCACCGCTGGCCTCGAAAAGCCCCCCGTACAGGATGTTGCCTTCGTCGTCGTAGTTGTTCTCGTCATTGCCGAGATTCGGGACGGTGAAATTGTTGTCCGGGTCGGTCACGAAGGTGAAGATCAGGCCAGTTCCCGCCTTCATGCCTTGGGTGTCGGTACCCAGGGTGGTCGGCCCGCCGCCCTGGCTGGTGTTGACAGTGTTCGCCTGGTTTTCAGGCGACTTGTCGGGGTCCATGCCGGTGACGACAAGGCCGTTATTGCCGCTGCTTGACTTGTACATCAGAAAATAATGCTGCCCGGAAGGCGCGCCGGCGAAATCGAAGGCCAGATTCTGGGTGGCGGCGACGTAAAGCACGCCGGACAAGTCGACCGCATCATCGGGCGCGGACGAGCCGCCGACGTCATGCGCGAGCGGCTCGCGCAGGATCATCCATACCTTGGCACCGCCAGTGACTTCTTCGAGGTAGGCGGCGAAGACGATGGTGCCCGTTTCATCTGCCTGCGTTAATACGCCGTCACCGTTGTCCTTGCGGCCCAGGACGACGTTGTTGTTGGTCGTGTCGGTGTAGAGCCAGATCTTGCTACCGTCGATGGTCGTGAGTCCGCTGTCATACCCGTCGAGCAAATTGCCATCCACATCGCTGAACAAGAGGTCGGAGTAGGTGCCGCCGGAGATGTTCAGCAGGTTGGCGCCAGTGGGTTGGGTGCCGCTTGCGCCGGTGAAGCCGCTGAGCGCCGTGTAGGTTGGGGTTACGCCGACAAGTCCCAGCGCATAGAGACGGGACTCGAACGCCGTTGGAATGGTAAGCCCCGTATTGGCGGTGTCATCGATCAGGGTGTTGACGATGTCGGTGTCATTCTGATCACCAGCTATTCCGAAACTCGCCGTGTAATTCTGCAATAGGCTCGTCTCATCAATGATGATGCCGCCATCGACATCGTCAGGATCCGCAGTGGTGTTCAGCTGGAGAGTGAGTGCCATTATTGACTCCTGGAAAGTGACGTTACACGTTGTGGAGTCACGGACCTTAGCCATCGCGCGCACTGCTTCCAATACATCTGATGGTGTAGCTGAAGCGTAGCGTCGCGACTGCGCGTGGCGCGTGGCGATGCACGCCGAACTTTCAATACATCCGACGGTGTACCGTGAACATGGGACATGCTTTCCCGCCTCTGCTCAGCTTCATATCGTGTGCATCTGATACGCTTTTCCCCGATCAAGATCGCAATGCGCAAACTCGTTTTTGCAAGGGAGGCCTGGATGCAGACCAAACTTCTCGTCGCGTGTGAAGACGAAACTCGGGGCGTTTGCCTGAGCGAGCGGATCGCGCAGGAAATCGAGACCGGCATTGTTGTGTTCACAACCGATCCGCAGAAGCTCAGCGCAGACACCGCCTCCATTCAGCCGGACGTGCTGCTCATTGAACATTCCCCGCTGCGGCATCAGCAGCAAGAGATGCTGCCGCCGCTCCTGCGCAGCCATCTCGCCCCAAAGGTCTTGTTCCTTTGCGAGTCCTGCACGCATGAATTGATGCTGGCGTTCGTCAGGCTTGGTGCCTGCGGCTGCGTTCTCAACTCCGACCCTCCGGCCCTCATCGCCAAGGCGGTGCGATCGGTACACGAAGGGGATACGTGGTTTGGGCGTTCGAGCCTGATGCTGGCGCTGCGCAGCCTTGTCGGCCCGGCCTCCAAGATCCCAGAGCGTGTGGACGATAGACGGCTCACCCTGCGTGAGGAAGAGATCTTCGAGCTCGTAGGACTCGGCCTGACCAACAAGGAAATTGCCCGTGAGCTGGACATCAGCGATCACACGGTCAAAACGCACCTGCACCGCGTCTACGTCAAACTACAGCTGAGCGGGCGCTATAAGGCGCTGATGTCGCAGCCGAGCAGGCTGCCCCAGTAGCGATATTGCCCGGCTCCTCGGCAGTAGAACATGCCACTGCCGCGCAGTGCGCGCATGGGGTCCTAGGCAAGGGTGACAAAACTCCCTCCTAATCAGGGAGGAACCTCACTTATGCGGGTAACAGAGAGTATCCATGCTGGAAGCTCAGGCGCTCACTGAATCGTTCGTCTATCCTGTGGCCATAAAGGGCCTGCGACTCAAGCTGGGACACCTGATGACATCAGATCAAGGGTGCTACTAACAATGATCAAGCTTCTCGTTGCCTGCAGGGAAAAACAGTCGGCTGTTGCACTTTGCGCACAAATTGTCGCGGCAGCAGAGGGGCGGATCGCCGGTCAGGCGACCAGCCTCGATGGCGCGCTTCGTGCCGCCACGGATGCACCGCCCGACGTGCTGCTTCTCCAATACACGCACAGCTTCGATGACACCACGCGAAACGGCGCATGGCAGGTGCTCTCGCGAATTTTCGGGGTGAGCGCGAACACCCGGGTGCTGCTCTTGTGTGACACCTACACGCAACGCTCGTTCATCGGCTTCATCCAGCACGGAGCCAGCGGCTGCGTACTCTCTTCTTGCGAGCCGTCGCTATTTGCCAAGGCCGTTCGCACCGTGCATGAAGGGGAAACCTGGTTCGGCCGCACCGACTTGCTGCAGGCCCTGCGCACCGAAATGCGTGCGGACCCTTTGGTCACTTCCTCCATGCTGGAAGACCAGGAGCTGCTAACCACGCGAGAGAGGGAAATCCTGGCATTGATCGGCACGGCGATGACCAACAAGGAAATCGCACGGAAGTTGAAGATCAGCGACCACACGGTGAAGACGCACCTTCACCACATCTATGTGAAGCTCGACAGAAGCGGCCGGTACAAGGCCTTTCTGTCCAATACCGCTTCGATGCCTTTGCCGCTATCTGCTGCTCACCTGGTGGTGCAGCAGCATGGCGGCCCTGTTGCGGACTAGGCAGTCATGCGTCGGCAGATTTCCACCGTCGCCGCGCTCTGGTTCATCGTGTAGAAGTGCAGCCCCGGCGCGCCGCCGGCCACGAGCTGTTCGCACAACTGCGTCACCACATCGAGCCCAAAGGATTTGATCGAAGCCGTGTCGTCGCCGAAGCTTTGCAGCCTCAGGCGGATCCAGCGCGGGATCTCGGCGCCGCAGGCATCGGAGAAACGCATCAACTGCGTCGAACTGGTGATCGGCATGATGCCCGGCACGATGGGAAGGTGCACACCGATGCGGTCCGCCTCTTCGACGAAGCGGAAGTAAGAATCCGCGTTGTAGAAATACTG
>JAKFCC010000149.1:0-21873 GCA_036676795.1 Gemmatimonadota bacterium | reverse complement strand
CGATCCTGGTCGGATTCGTATTTTCGGGTCCAGTCCACGACTGAATCCACCCAGTCCGGGTACTCCAGGTGGACAACTGGTTGCGGTGGTCGGCTCATTACAGGAAGCTTGGCAGGTCGGAGCCCGCTTTGGAAGCTCATCCGGGCTCCAACGAGGCCCTTGACAGTAAGTGTTACAACACCTATTATTCGTACATGCCACAGGGACTACAGAGCGACATACAGCAGAAGAAGCCCTTCCGGAGCATTTACGAGGAAGCGGAGCTGAACATCGTGCGCACTGCCTCGATCCTTACGGATGAAATGGCGCAGGTGCTCAAGCAGTCCGGGGTGTCACCCCAGCAGTACAATGTGCTGCGGATCCTCAAGGGCTCGGAACCTACGGGCCTGTGCCGGAACGACGTGCGCGACCGCATGCTCACCCGGATGCCCGACATGACCCGCCTGCTGGACCGGATGGAGGAAGCAGGGCTGGTGAAAAGAGAACGGAGCGATGCCGACAGGCGCCAGGTGAACACGCACATCACCGCTGCAGGGAAAAAGATTCTCCGGGACCTCGAGACTCCGGTCGCGACGGCCCAGGCCGAGCAGCTTGGCCACATGAATGACAGGGAGTTGAAGCAGTTGATCGAGCTCCTGACGAAGGCGCGATCCAGGTAAGAAATATTTTTTTGCGGTAATAGGTGTTATCACACTCAACCTGACGGAAGTCACACTCACAGAGGGAAAAAAGATGTCGATACTCGAAAGCACGAAAAACCAGCAGGATTGGGCGGTTGCCGTAATGCGGGTGGTGGTCGGAGCGATCTTCGTTGCGCACGGCGCACAAAAGCTGTTCACTTACGGACTCGCCGGAACAACAGGTGCGTTCGGACAAATGGGAATCCCACTCGCCGGAATTGCGGCGCCATTGATAACCTTCCTCGAGTTCTTCGGAGGACTCGCGCTGATCGCGGGATTTCTGACGAGATTCGTCAGCGTTGGCCTGGTGTTCAACATGATCGGTGCAATTGCATTCGTTCACCTGAGCGCGGGATTCTTCATGCCGAAGGGTTATGAGTTTGCGCTCGTGCTCCTTGCCGGCTCGCTTGCACTGGCGATTGCCGGTGGTGGCTCGATCTCACTGGATTCGTTGATCGCGTCGCGGCGCCAGCAGACCGCGCGCACGAGGTAATGACGTGAGCGCCCGCACTTACTCCTACACGACTCCTCCGGCAGGCTATCGTCTGCCGGAGGAGATCGTGCTGGGCGCGGTCCGGCTGCAAGTCGCGGATCTCCGCAGGTCCATCGGATACTATGAGCGGGTGATTGGCCTTCGAGTTATCGAACAGTCGCCTTCACGCGCACTCCTCGGCGCACAGGGGAGTGAGAACGTTCTGGTGGAGCTCAACGAGAAGCCCGGGGTCAATCCGGTTCCGAGGAGGGGCAGGCTCGGGTTGTACCACTTTGCGATCCTGCTTCCCGATCGCAAGGCGCTGGGAAACTTTCTCCAGCACCTTGCCGATATCGGCGAACCCGCAGGAATGTCAGACCACTTTGTGAGTGAAGCGCTGTATCTCACCGACCCGGATGGGCTCGGAATCGAAGTTTACGCAGACAGGCCGCGCAGCTCATGGATCTCCAATGGTTCCATCTTGAGCATGGGAAGCAGTCATCTCGATTCCTCTGACCTCGCGCGGGCTGGATCAGGCTCGAAGTGGAGTGGCGCACCCGCCGGGACTGTGATTGGGCATGTCCACCTCTATGTGAGCGATCTCGCGGAAGCTGCAAGGTTTTACCACAATGCCGTTGGATTCGACAAAGTGAACCTCGACTTCCCAGGCGCACTGTTCATGTCAGCCGGTGGATATCACCATCACCTCGGCACCAACACCTGGGCAGCACAGTCGCCGGTCGCAACCGACGCCGACGCCCGGCTGCTGGAATGGAGTATCACCCTTCCGCGATCAGGCGATACCGAACTCGTCACAGAAAGCCTCCGGAGTCAGGGGTTTGCCGTAGAGAGGAGCGGCATTGATTCGGTCACCGTGGATCCCTGGGGTACGCGCATCCGATTTGCAGCAATTGAGTAGTGTTCATCTGGTCCCATCCACAATTCTCGGCAGCTGCAGGCCAGGTGAAACAGGAGAGTAATGCAGGACAGGAACAAGGTATGGCTGATAACGGGATGCTCCACCGGACTTGGTCGAGATCTCGCAAAGAAGGTCATTGAGCACGGCTACCGCGTTGCCGTAACGGCGCGCAACCCTGAAAGCGTCAGGGATTTAGTGGCCGTCGGCGGCGACCGGGCGATTGCGCTCAAGCTGGATGTCACGAGCCGTGAGCAGGCTGAAGCGGCGGTCGCTGAAACCGAAAAACGATTCGGCAGGATCGACGTCCTGGTGAACAACGCGGGAATCGGCTATTTCGCAGCCATCGAGGAAAGCGAAGAGCCTGAGGTGCGGCGGATGTTCGAGATCAACGTGTTCGGGCTCGCGCGCATGATTCACCTGGTGCTGCCGGGAATGCGAAAGCGCCGGACCGGACACATCGTCAACATCTCGTCCATTGGCGGACTGCGTGCATTTCCGGCGGTGGGCTACTACAACGCGACCAAGTTCGCGGTGGTTGGTTTGTCCGAAGCGCTGTCACTCGAGACCGAGCCGCTGGGAATCCATGTAACGATTGTCGAGCCCAGCGGATTTCGAACGGACTGGGCGGGACGATCAGCCGCAGAATCGCCAGTCGAGATCGCCGACTATGCAGAAACGGCGGGCGCGAATCGACGCAATCTCCGGGGCTACAGTGGAAGACAGCCAGGCGACCCGGTGCGCGCGGCGGAGGCGATCATCAAAGCCGTGGAATCCGAGAAGCCACCGCTGCACCTGCTGCTTGGAAAGGCAGCGCTCAAGGGAGCAAACCTGAAACTCGCGATGCTGCGGGAGCAAATCGATGCCTGGACCGAGACAACGGTGGGCGCTGACTTCCCGGAAGGCGAGTAGCGGGACTTATCCGTCTCGAAGTTTGGCGAGTGCCCAGTCGGCGTGCTCGCGCACGATGGGATCCACATCCTGCGCGGCCGCCTCGAGGTCCGGGATGTAGCTCCTATCACCTGAGTTCCCCATCGCAACTGCTATGTTGCGGGCGAGCCCCCTCCGCTTGGTGCGCTTGACTGGTGATTTCCGAAACGTTGTTCTGAACCCTTCGTCGTCGAGGGCGAGCAGCGTTCGCAAATCCGGGTCGTCGAGATCGTTGCGCCGATTCAGTGCGGCGGGCGTTGCATCACGTGCGAAGCTCACATTCCACGGGCAAACATCCTGGCAGATGTCGCATCCGTAGACGAGATCTCCCATTGGCGCACGCAGCTGCTCCGGTATGGAACCGCGCAGCTCGATGGTGAGATACGAAATGCACTTCGTCGCATTCAGAACGCGCTCCGACTGGATGGCGCCTGTCGGGCACGCATCAATGCAGCGGGTACAGGTACCGCACCTGTCGACTTCGAAGGGCTTGTCCGGGACGAGATCTACGTCCACCAGCAGGGATCCGAGAAAGAAGAAAGACCCCATTTTCGGATTTACCAGCATCGTGTTCTTCCCGAACCAGCCGAGGCCTGCCTTGCGGGCAAGATCCCGTTCGAGAATTGGGCCCGTGTCCACGTACGCTTTGGCAGTGAGCTTGCGGCCTTCCTGATTTTCCAGCCAGTGTTGCAGCTCGCCGAGCTTTGCAATCATGATGTCGTGGTAGTCATCCGAGCGGGCATAGCGGGCGACGCTCCCCGAGGGCGTGCGGCCTCCATAATCCAGTGCGACAACCACTGCGCTCCTCGCGTTCGCGAACGGACTTCGGGTGTCGCGACGCTTGTCCGCACCGCGCTCGAGATAGTGCATCTCGCCGGCATGTCCCGCGCTGACCCAGTTGGAGAAATGGGCGTGGGTGTCGGCTTCCCCGAGGGAGGCGATTCCAACGAGGTCAAACCCGAGTGCGTATCCCTGCGCTTTCAGCAGATTCTCGATGCTCACCAGTCGCGAACTGCCCAAAGAGAGTAACGTTCGACGTCGCCGGCGGGTGGAATGAAGTCGTAGCTTCCGTATGCTGTGTACATTCGCCACCGGACATAGGTGCGGTCGGGAACCGGCAGGAAGGGGAACCGTCGGTACCAGGTGCGGGAACGGAAGCGCCAGCTCACCTTTAGCAGCGCGAGAGCAAGCGAAGGCCGCGTTATTGCGCGAAGAGTCAGGCGAAGGCCAAGGTTGATCCACCCCATACCATGAATATAGAAGAGCTCTCCGCATCCGAGTCACTCGTCATCGGACTCATTTCCGACACTCACGGACTTGTGCGCCCCGATGTGCACGTTGCGCTGAGCGGCGTCGAGTACATACTGCACGCCGGGGATGTCGGTGAGGGAGTGCTGGACGAGCTTGGCACCATAGCACCGGTCAGGGCCGTCTACGGAAACACCGACCCGCCGGGTGACCCGTCGCTCGCCGAAATGCTGGAGCTGCGCGCTGCCGGCGTGACCATTCATGTAAGTCATGGCCATGAGCTTGGCAGTCCAAGGGCGGACAAGCTGGCGGCCACTTACGACGCCGACGTGATTGTATACGGGCACACGCATCGACAGCAGATCGTCCAGCTGGGCGGAAAGCTGATAATCAATCCCGGCGCTGCGGGTGCACGCCGCTTCAATCTCCGGGCATCGGTCGCCAGGCTCACGATTTCCAGCGGAACGGCGTCTGCTCAGATTATCGAGCTGAATGACTGACACCGTCGAAGTATGGAGAATCCGGCCGCTGAGGAGAGTGGGCGATGTGACATCGCTCAGGGCAATCCTTCCTCCGGACGAGCTGGCGCGATCGGAACGACAGGTCGATGAATCCAGCCGGGGTGCGTGGATAACTTCACGGGCAGTGCTGCGATTGCTGCTCTCCAACTACACGCACGTACCGGCAAACGAGCTGCGGCTCGTCGCGGGCAAGAACGGGAAGCCCCACCTGGAGAGTTCACAGAATCCGGACGGAGTCACATTCAACTTTTCGGATTCAGGAGATATGGCGCTCGTTGCTGTCGCCTGGAAACGGGAAGTGGGCGTGGATGTCGAGCAGGTGAGAACAGTTGAGCGTGCCGCCGAAATAGCAGCGCGGAAATTCTCCGCGGAAGCTGCGGACGAGCTGAACCGGGCTGCGGACAGCGACAGGGACCGTGTCTTTCTTCAGAACTGGGCTCGTCACGAAGCTCTTCTGAAAGCGGGGGCGGGAACACTCTGGACTCAACCGGGCGGGGGATCGTACACGGTTCGCGATCTCGATACAGGTTCCGGGTATGTGGGAGCGCTTGCAGCGGAAGGAGCGGGGTGGTCGCTGACGCTCAGGGACTACAGCGGCTGATGCCGGGTTATTGCGGAGTCAGACGAAGGATCTTCCGTCGAGCCGCCCCGGTGCGGTGAGACCGAGTGCAGCCAGAGCTGAGGGCATCACATCCGTCGTGCGCCTTGGAGTCGTTCGTGTTGGACGATTGGTCAGGAGCGGGACGAGCATGTGGTCACGGCGCAGCGAGCCATGGGTGGAGACGTGCGGAATTGGCTCGTACTTCGCGCGGAAATCCCAACCCGGCGCTGCCGATACAATGATGTCGCCGCACTTCGAGGACCGGGTGAGAGCGGCTATCTGGACAATCGAATCCGGATATTCACTGCCGATGGTAATGTCGTAAGCCTGGGCCTCTGTCACATCCAGCTGCGTTCCAATTCCCAGCGGGTCGCCTGTGCCGGTGGAGTAGGAGTATGTGGGTCCACCGTCCCACCTGATCATCGCATTCCCGCTGTGAGGGCTGCGTATCTCACATCCGCCAGCGCAGGGCAGCAGCACCAGGTCTACCGATACCCGCTTGAGCAGCTGCGATGTGATCTGATCGCATTGCTGCGCGCGATTCTGTCCGCGCAGTCCCACATAGATGTGCGCCATCGCGTTTCCGCTTACCATCACGGCCGCTTCGGGATTACGGCGCATCGGCCATGGGTGGGCGATGGCGGGGAGTCCCCACTCTTCGACGAGCGAGGCGAGGTCTTCGTGATGCGCGACCGCCGAGTGACCATGATCGCTGACGATCCAGAGGTGAGTGTCATCCCACACGCCTTTCTGTTCGGCAGCGGCGCGAATGGCCTTCGCGGACTGATCCACAATCGAGAGTGCCTCCATTGTGAGTGCGGATTCGTGACCGTTGGCGTGTGATGTCTTGTCTATTCCCGTCAGCGCTGCAAACGCGAAGTCAGGGGAGTCGGTGAGAAGCCTCTGCGTGAATTTCGCGGCTATGTCCCGATCGATCTCCAGCCATCCGCGCACGTTTCCGCGAAAATGGGTGATGCCGGTCCGCAACACGAAACGCCACCCTTGGCCCAGCCGCTCGTCCGGGCGGAGACCTCGTCCGATCACATTCATCGCTGCAAGGCTCGCTGGGGCGAGTTCAAAAATCGTGGGAGCGTCGGCATCGAGGTCGGAATCCACGTAGCGCATTTCGGCGCCAACGTAGCTGCGCGAATGGAACGGCATGCGGGCCAGCTTCCTGGAGCGGTCATACCAGCGCAAACCCGGCAGTCCGACGGGCCCCGGGAATCGTCCCATCAGGAAGGGCGTATACGCCGGCCCCGTCACCGACGGGAAGACGGAAGTCACGGTGCTCAGGCTGCCTTCGTCGCGGAGGCGCGCCAGCGCTGGAACGCTGCCTGCGGCAATGGCAGACTCAAGCGTGTCCGGTCGCAGCCCGTCGGCTACGAGTATGACTACAGGCACAAATTCATCTGGCGGGCTTCGTGCAATTGAACACTATATTCCCGCAATCTCGCTCTCGTTGATCATGAAAGAAAAGAAAGTTTCACCAGCGAAGTCGAACGGCAAGCGCAATACGAAAAAGAGTCCAGTGAGGTCAGCGACCGGAAAGAAGATGGATCCGGAAAAGCGCGCCTCTGCGGAAGAGGACGCCCTCGCCGGACTCAAGGAACGTACCGAAGAAGGCCATCGCAAGGCGGGCCGCGTTCCTCCGTCAACGAAGGATCAGACACGGCGCGCCGGCGCGACGCGAATAATCGATGACGCCATCCGGACTCCCTGGAGTCCGATAACTGAAGATGAGAAACTGCTTCAGGGCGGCAAGACCGGTGCGGATTTCACGCAGACCGACCCGTGGCGCGTGATGCGCATCATGGGCGAGTTCATCGAGGGATTCGACACGCTCGCCAAACTGGACAAGGCAGTGACCATTTTCGGCTCTGCGCGCGTTGGGCCGGATGATCCTCATTACGAAAACGCCCGCGCCGTTTCATTCGAGCTCGCGAAAGCCGGATTTGCCGTCATTACCGGCGCTGGTCCCGGAATCATGGAAGCTGCGAACCGGGGAGCCAAGGAAGGAGGCGGCAGGTCGGTGGGATGCAACATCGAGCTTCCCTTCGAACAGGGCGCGAACCCGTATGTCGATACGCTCGTGAACTTCCGCTACTTCTTCGTTCGCAAGACGATGTTCATCAAGTACTCGTCGGCTTTCATCATTTTCCCGGGCGGGTTTGGGACGCTCGATGAGCTCTTTGAATCGCTCACGCTCATCCAGACTGGAAAGATCTACCAGTTCCCCGTGATTCTTTTCGGGAGGCACTATTGGGCGGGGCTCCTGCGCTGGCTTCAGACACGCCTGCTCAGTGAAGGCAAGATTGCCCATGGCGATCTCGACCTGATCCTGCTGACGGACGATCCGTCCGAGGCCGCCAACGCCGTTATTTCGTCCTACAACTCGCTTATGGCCACTCCAGCCGCGCACAAAATGCGAAACCAGGTCTAGGGGCGGAAGCGACGTTGCGGGAATGAAATACGCTGGGTAGCTTGCGAATAGAGACGCCCGACCATTGTGCGGGCGTTTCTTCGTTATATGGAGACAGAATGATCGAAGAACTCAAGTCAAAACTCGCTGCGGAAGCTGAAAAACTTCAGCATGAACTCAATGTCACACTGCCCAGTGAGATTCGCCGGGCCGTGGAGATGGGTGACCTGCGCGAGAACAGCGAATACAAGGCTGCGCTCGAGCGCCAGCAGTTCGTGCAGGCACGTCTTGGCCAGCTCCACCAGCGTCTGAGCAAGCTTGCATCCATAGATGTAGCCCAGATCGCACCCGATAAGGTCGGGCTCGGCTCGACAGTTACCGTGGTCGATGAAGTGACGGGAACTGTGGAGATCTACAACCTGGTATTCGGGGATTCGGTCGAATACGAAGAGGGACATGTGAGCATGTCCTCAGCGATCGGCCGCGCGCTTGTAGGAAAGGGAGTTGGGGAAGTGACCATACTCAAGCTGCCCGCATCCATCAGGAAGCTGAAGATCACCGAGCTCAGGACGATTCACGACCTGCCCTAGGCAGCCGAAGGTCGTATCACGAAAATGCGATTCACTTCCGTTTCAAACCTGCGGAGCTGATCGCTTTTTTCTTTCTCGCTCCAGCCGAACATCCAGGCCATATCCTCCGCGACAACTGCTGCGGCCTGCCTGCCATGGTCGGCTGTCTCGAAGGCAACGCGCGTTCGCCTGATCAGGACATCGCCGATTGTCATCGCCAGCTCACTGCTCACGGCATACCGCACTTCCCCATGCGTTGCCGGGTGATCGGCGACGAGCGGCTCGGCCAGCCGCGGATTTTCCCGAGCGAGATCTTTCAGGTCACCGGCACGTCCTGACCCGGCCAGCATTTCAGCCGCGGTTGTGGAAGGCGACTTGCCAGAACGCAGCGCCCGCTGCACTTCATCGCAAATCTCCGCCGCCATGCTGCGATAGGTCGTCATTTTTCCGCCCGATACGGAGATCAGTCCCGACCGGTCGCGAGTAATTCTGTGTTCGCGCGAAATCGCCGACGGACTCACGCGCGTGCCTGATGCGACGAGAGGCCGGAGACCGGCCCAGGCCGAGGTTACATGGTCGCGGCTCAGATAGTGTTCCGGGAAATAGGCTCGCGCCGAGCGGAGAAGATATTCGACCTCCGCGGCAGTAGCGTGGACATCATCGGGCGATTCGGACGTCCAGCTGTCGGTGGTCCCGATAATGGTGAAGTTGCCTGACGGGAGGATGAACATGACGCGGCTATCCACCGGCGAAAGCACCGTGAGCGCTTCCTGATTGTTCACCAGTTTTCGATCGAGCGCGATGTGCGTTCCCCTGGATTTCTGGGTTAATGTTTCGGAGGCCCAGGGTCCTGTCGCATCCACCACAACGCGCGCGCGGATTTCGAACTCGATGGAAGTGAGCTCGTCCCGAACGCGCACGCCGTTCGGTTTGCCCGGGTTGATCTTCACCGCCCGAACATAGTTTGCGGCTTCCGCCCCGTACTCTCTTGCCGACAGGATGTTCGCCAGTGTCAGCCGCGAATCATCTGTACATGCATCGAAATAACTGGCTCCACCAGTGAGATCCTTCGGGTTCAGTGCCGGCTCATTCTCCAGGACTTCGCGCGTGTCGAGCCTGTCGTGATGCCACAACTTGGAATAGCCGGCGAGCCGATCGTACACAGTGAGTGCCAGTGCGAGCTTCCAGCGCGGAACGCGCGCGCCGCGATACACCGGCCAGGTAAAGCGGAGACGCTGCACGAGGTGGGGCGCGATCTCGAGCAGGACCGCCCGCTCGCGGCTCGATTCCCTGACCATGTGAACCTGGCCGTGCTCGAGGTACCGGACTCCGCCGTGGATCAGGCGGGATGACCGGCTCGACGTCCCGCTCGCAAAGTCCTCTTTTTCGACCAGGGCGACGCTGAGCCCCCGCATTGCGGCATCGCGGGCAGTACCGGCCCCGGTAATCCCTCCCCCGATGACAAGAACGTCGAAAACGGTGTCTGTGAGGTTGTGGAGAACTGCGGCCCTTGCAGCCCGGAGGTTTTCGCGCCGCTCTGGTGGCATCCTAGAAAGATACCATATGGAGATTAACTTCCTGATGACATGGAATCCCATCCGAATCAACGGGTTGCAATAGTTGCCGGCGTGCGAACGCCGTTCGTCCGCGCGGGCACTCTTTTCAAGACTATTTCCGCAATCGATCTGGGGAAGCTCTGTGTAGCCGAGCTCATCCACCGGACCAACCTCGATGGAAAGGAGGTTCAGGCACTCGTTTTCGGCACGGTGATTCCTTCAGTGGTGGCGCCCAACATCGCCCGCGAAGTGTCGCTTCTCCCAATGCTGCCAAAGGGTGTTCAGGCATTCTCGGTGAGCCGGGCATGTGCGTCAGCCAATCAGGCGATCACCGATGCGGCGGATCAGATTTCCCTCGGTCATCTGGATGTGGCGATTGCAGGCGGATCGGAATCGCTGTCCAACGTTCCCATACTGCACTCGCAGGGAATGGCGGAAGCGCTGGTGCTCGCATCCAAGGCCAAGACAATGGGTGGAAGGGTGCGTGCGCTCGCCCGGATCCGGCCTAAAGATCTCATCCCCATCACGCCGGCGATTGCGGAGCCGTCCACGGGTGAGACGATGGGTCAGTCTGCAGAAAAAATGGCAAAGCTGAACAACATCTCGCGCGATGAGCAGGATCAGTTTGCGCTTCGCTCCCACAGGCTTGCGGCAGAGGGAACCAAGGATGGCCGGCTGACCGCCGAAATGATGCCCGTCTACGTGCCGCCGAAGTACGAAAGTTCGGCTACTACAGACAACGGTATTCGTGAGGACACCAGTTATGAGCAGCTGGCGCAGCTGAAGCCGGTGTTCGACAGGCTGTACGGAAGCGTCACCGCGGGGAACGCATCGCCACTCACCGATGGCGCGGCCTGTGTGCTTCTCATGAGCGAACAAAAAGCAAAAGAGCTGGGCTATGCTCCGCTGGGATACATCAAGTCGTATGCATACGCGGCGCTCGATCCGGGCGAGCAGCTGCTGCAGGCTCCGGTGCTTGCTGCGCCCTGGGCGCTGAAGCGCGCGGGGCTCAGCCTCAAGGACATAGACCTGGTTGAAATGCACGAGGCATTTGCGGCACAGGTTCTTTCCAATCTGCGCGGACTCGAGTCCCAGGCGTGGGCGGAACGAGCGGGCTTCACCTCGCCTGTGGGCGAAGTCGACCGCGACAGACTGAATGTGATGGGCGGGTCGATTTCCATCGGACACCCGTTTGGTGCCACGGGCTCCCGCATCACCGTGACGCTGCTCAATGAGCTGCGCAGGCGGGACAAGCAGTTCGGACTGATGACCGTCTGCGCGGCCGGCGGGATGGGATTCGCAATGGTCGTGGAGCGCGCATGAGTCTCGCCGTCACCACCTCCGTCCACGATGGAGTTGCCATCGTCACGCTCGATCTGCCGAACAGTCCCGTGAACATCATCACGCGGGGTGTGCGCGACGAGTTCACAACACTTTTCGACAGACTGGAGCGGGACCAGAATGTGCGCGCGGCAATTCTTGTAAGCGGAAAGCCGGACACGTTCATTGCCGGAGCAGATATCGACGAATTCCTGCAGCTGGGAACTGCGTCCGCTCTCGAGAGGCTGAGCAGAGAGGGGCAACTGCTGCTCGATTCCATGGAGCGCACCAGAATTCCGGTTGTCGCCGCAATTCACGGCGCGTGCCTCGGCGGCGGACTCGAGGCTGTGCTCGCCTGCAGATACAGGATCGCCACAGATCACCCGAAGACCGTTCTCGGCCTTCCGGAAGTTCAGCTTGGCCTGATTCCCGGCGGTGGCGGAACCCAGCGCCTACCGCGCCTGGTGGGACTGCGATCTGCGCTGGACATGATCCTTACGGGCAAGAACATCCGCGCCAAGAAGGCGCTTCAGATGGGACTGGTCGATGAGATGGTCCATCCGTCCATATTGCGAAAGGTTGCGATGCAGCGGGCGAGGGAACTCGCTGACGGAACCAGGAAACCCGCGAGAAAAAATGGCGGCATTGCTTCTTTTGCACTCGAGCGAAATCCGGCTGGCCGTTCGTTCGTCCTGAAAAAGGCGCGCGAGTCGGTACTCGCCAAAACGCGCGGGCATTACCCAGCGCCGCTGGCAGCCATCGAGGCCGTCGCCGCAGGATACAGCGGCGGTAAGGCGCATGGATTCAGCGAAGAGTCGCGGCTGTTCGGGGAGATGGGCGGGACTGATGTATCGAAGCAGCTCGTGTCGCTGTTCTTCGCCACTACTGCGCTCAAGAAGGATACCGGCGTTTCGACCGATGTAACTCCTGCGCAGGTGGATCGCATTGCGATACTCGGCGCCGGTTTCATGGGAGCCGGAATAGCTTCGATAGCGGTGCAGCAGGGAACCATGGTGCGAATGAAGGATGCGGACCACACACGCGTTGCGAAGGGCTACAGTGCCATTCGGGATGTGGTGAAGGAACGGCTGGTGAAGAAGCAGATCACCCGGACGCAATTCAGTGACTACATGTCACTGGTGGGCGGCACTGTCGACTATTCGGGCTTCGGCGGTGTAGACCTTGTGATCGAGGCCGTGTTCGAAGACCTCGCCGTCAAGCACAAGGTGCTGGAGGAGGTGGAAGCGGTCATCGGTGACCAGGCGATCTTTGCGTCCAACACGAGCACAATTCCCATTGCGCGCATTGCAGAGGCATCGCGTCATCCGGAGCGGCTGCTGGGGATGCACTTCTTTTCGCCCGTCCACAAGATGCCGCTGCTCGAAGTGATCGTGACTCCTGCGACACTCGATGAAGTGACAGCGACGGTGGTCGCGTATGGAAAGAAGCTTGGAAAAACCGTGATCGTCGTCAACGACGGGCCGGGTTTCTATGTCAACCGCATTCTCTCGCCATACATCAACGAGGCTGGTCGTCTGCTCGATGAAGGAACACCCATCGACCAGATCGACAAGGCACTTGTCGAGTTCGGATTTCCGGTGGGACCGATCACGCTGATCGATGAAGTTGGTCTCGACGTTGCGGCGAAAGCGGGAAAGATCATGGCGGATGCTTTCGGCGCGAGACTTACGCCGCCCGCATCGGTCGCTCGTGTAGTCGAAGCCGGCCGCTACGGCAGAAAGGCGAAGAAAGGGTTTTACAGGTATGACGCCGAGGGAAAGAAGGGCGACCCGGACCCTGAGGTTTACACACTGTTCAGGTCGTCGGCGCCCGGAGCCGACAAGGCGGGCAAGGAGGGAGCCGGGGTCGACGTGATAACAAATGCAGAGATACAGCAGAGATGCGTTCTTGCGCTCCTGAATGAAGCGGCTCGCTGTCTGCAGGAGGGTGTAATACGGTCGGCGCGCGATGGTGACATCGGGGCCGTGTATGGCTTTGGGTTTCCGCCCTTCCGCGGAGGTCCATTCCGTTACATGGACGCGCTCGGCGCCGCAGCGGTCGTACAGCAGCTCGAGGAGTTGAATGGCCGCTTTCCGGGCAGGTTCGAGCCTGCAGACACGCTCGTCGAGATGGCGCGCAAGGGTTCACGCTTCTACACGGATACCAAAAGTTGACGATCAAGCCCCTTCGGGCTCGCGATGCGATAATCACACTCCTTGCACTCGTAGCCTGCGTTCCAATTCTCGCCCGCACCACTCTCAATTCGCCGAAAACAAGAGCAGAAGCAACGGGATTTCGTGAGACATCCCGCTACTCGGACGTGATCGCATTCATCGATTCGCTGCGCGACCGTCCGCTTACCTTCGGCTCGATTGGAAAAACGAATGAAGGCCGGGAAATCCCGTACATAATTGCTTCGTATCCCCAGGTGTCCACTCCCGACGAAGCTCGCGCCCTCAAGCGGCCCATCGTTTATGTGCAGGGCAACATCCACGCAGGCGAGGTGGAGGGGAAGGAAGCCCTGCTCGCTCTGGTTCGCGACCTCAGCGCGGCTCCGCGGCCAAATGTCCTGGACTCGATCATTCTCATAGCGGTTCCCATCTACAACGCTGACGGGAATGAGCGTTTTGCATCCCAGTCCATCAACAGGTCTTCCCAGAACGGGCCGGAGCTGGTTGGTGTGCGGCAGAACGCACAGGGGCTCGACCTCAACCGGGATTACATCAAGGCGGAAGCGCCGGAGACTCGCGCAGCACTCGCGATGTTCAACGCATGGGACCCGGACATCTTCGTCGATCTGCACACGACCGACGGCAGCTATCACGGATATGCGCTGACTTACGCGCCCCCGCTGCATCCATCATCCCCGCTTGGCAGTTACGCACGCGACTCGATGCTGCCGCTTCTGCGTTCCCGCATGAGGTCACGCCACAAGTTCGAGACCTTCGACTATGGTGACTTCATTTCCGAAGATACGCTCTCGAAAGGGTGGGCCACCTTTGATTCACGGCCAAGGTTCGGGACGAACTACTATGGATTGCGAGGACGAATCTCCTTCCTGAGCGAAGCGTACTCGCACGATCCGTTCGAGAAGCGGATTGCTTCAACCTATGCATTCACGCGCGAAATTCTCTCGCTGGCTGCGGAACGCTCCGGCGAGATACTGAGCCGAAATGCTATGGCGGCGCGGGCGCTCGCTGCGCGGGAAAGGCAGCCTTTGGTCCTGCGGGCACGAATGGTTGCAGCTCCTCAACCCCAGCGTGTGGTCGCTGAATTCATGGAGAAAACGGGGGACACGCTGCGATCTGCGCCGGGCGTTCGCCGCGGCTACCGGCGCACAGGCCGGTTCCAGACAGTGAGCATGCCGGTCTATGACCGCTTCGAGGCAACACTGAGCCAGGACGTGCCGTCAGGATATCTCGTTTCACCCGCCGACACGGCACTTGTCCGCCTGCTTCGCCTTCACGGCATTTCAGTGGAGTCCGACTTCAAGGTGAGGCGGGGCATGGTTTACACATTCGTCGTGGACTCTGCGCATCGCGAGACTCGCACCTTTCAGGGCCACAATGAGAGGCGAATATTCGGCAGCTGGGTTCGGCGGAATTTCACGGAAATGAACATTCCGGCGGGAATGCTTTATGTAAGTACGTCTCAGCCCAGAGGGCTTCTCGCACAATACCTGCTGGAGCCAATGAGCGATGACGGGTTGGCCACATGGAACTTCTTCGATTCACAGCTCAAGTCCGGCGTCGGTTATCCGGTGAGTCGTGTTGAACTGATTTACAACGGGATGAACTGATGCTTCGGAATTCTCTTTTGTATCTGTCCAATCAGCCGCGGATCTTCAGGTTCGTGCGCAACAACCGGATGGCGCGCGGCTTTGCCGATAGATTCGTTGCCGGCGAAAGCCTGGACACCGCTGTCGTCGCAGTAAAAAAGCTGAACGATGCCGGCATGACGGTATCGCTGGACCTGCTGGGCGAGAGCGTGCACAACGAGTCGGAGGCCAGGGCTGCGGGCAGGGAGTACCTGGCGATCCTCGATCGCATTCACAGCGAAAAGCTGGATGCGAACGTTTCGGTCAAGCTCACGGCCATGGGCCTGGATATTTCCGAAGAACTTTGCATCGACGTGATGCAGTCGGTTCTTCAGCGCGCGTCGGAATACAGGAACTTCGTCCGGCTGGACATGGAAGGCAGTGATTACACACAGAAGACACTCGACATTTTCGAGCAGCACCTTTATCCCGCGCATCGCGAGAATGTCGGGGTAGTCCTTCAGAGCTACCTGTACCGGACGGCCGCTGATGTCGAGCATACGAACGCGATTCGCGCCCGGGTGCGTCTCTGCAAGGGCGCATACAAGGAGCCCGAGCGCGTTGCGTTCCCGGACAAGAAGGATGTCGATGCTTCCTATGTGCGCTGCATGAAGCTGCTCATGACGAAAGGGAACTACCCCGGACTGGCCACGCACGACGAGCGCATCATCGCGCAGGCAAAGGAATTTGCCAGGATCAGCCACATCACGCCCGACAAGTTCGAGTTCCAGATGCTGTATGGCGTTCGCCGCGACCTTCAGGATCAGCTGGTGCGGGAAGGGTATCGCCTGCGCATCTATGTTCCGTTCGGAACTCAGTGGTATCCGTACCTGATGCGGCGTCTTGCGGAGCGCCCGGCGAACATAGCGTTTCTTACCGGCAATGTCGTGCGCGAAATGATCGGGCGCCGCCGCCGTTAGATGGGCCAGTTCAAGCCGGCTGATTTTTCGCGCGGGGATCCGAATACAATCGGCGGCTATATGGCTGTGCACGACCGTCCGGCAGCGTTCGAGGGATCAGACGGAGCATCCTATTCAACAGAGCTGGTCGTTGACGCCACGCAGGATGAGACGGCGCCCTACGGCGGCTACATCCTCTTCATTCGGTGGGGCCAGGGTGAGCCCTTTGCCTCCGGCCATCTCGAGACCCCTTACCTGTTCTACGCGAAGACGGAAGCCGAGGCTCGCACAATGGTAGGGCAGCTTCCACTCAGCTCTGTCAAGAAACTGCTGGACGGACTCATTGCTGCGCGCGCGCAGTCTTCACGCCCCTGGTGGGAAGTGATGCACGACGAGGGTCCGATGTGACGGAGCCGCCGATGGAGAGCGACCAGGGAGTAGTGCTGCACGGCACCGGCGGGATATGGCATGTGCGGAGTACAGGCGGCGAAGTACACGAAGCGTCACTGCGGGGCCGGGTAAAGCATGAGCGCGGCGAGGCCGGCAAGCTGGCCGTGGGCGATCGAGTTGTAATCGAAAGAAGTTCCAGCGACGATAGCTGGGCCATCTCCGAGATTCTTCCGCGAAAATCACAGCTCGCACGCCGCGCGCCCGGCGGCGGCCCCGGTGAGCGGGTAGTTGCAGCGAATATCGACCAGGTGGTTGTGGTGTTTTCCGCGGCCAAGCCTGAGCCGCACCTCAGGATGCTGGATCGATTCCTCGTGATTGCGGAAGCCAACCAACTCGCGGTGCTCATCGTGATCAACAAGATCGAGCTTGTCGATGAGGCGGCAGCACGCGCAATGTTCGCGGACTATGTGACCGCTGGATACTCGCTGCATTTCACATCCGTGAAGCAGCGGATTGGACTCACGGAGCTGAAGGAAGCTCTTCTGCACAAGACTTCAGCGCTGAGCGGTCCTTCTGGTGTCGGAAAGTCGTCGCTTCTGAACGCGATGTTCGCGGGCCTCAACCTTCGCGTCGGGGAGATCAGCGAATCTGTCAACAAGGGTCGACATACTACTGTAGGCGCGCTTGCACACCATCTAAGTGATGACAGTTACGTTGTCGATACGCCCGGGCTGCGCGAGGTGGGAATGTGGGGAATCGACTCCGGAAACCTGGCGGAGTGCTTCCCCGAGTTCCGGCCTCTCATTCCCGACTGTCGCTTTTCCGACTGTACGCATTCCCGGGAGCCCGGCTGCGCGGTCATCGGTGCCGTCAACGAAGGCCTGGTAAGCAGGGCCCGATACGACAGCTACATACTGCTGATGGATGAGCTCGCGACGCTCACCGACCGGCAACCCAAGTCACTGAAACAGCGGCCGAAAAAACGCTAGCTGCCTGCGAGGTCAAGCTCCCAATCGACCACGATGTCGGGATCGAGGGAGGCTTTCACCGAGCAATACTTGGTCACAGACAGCTCGATCGCCCGCAGGGCCTGGTCGCGTTCGATGCCCTTTCCCGCCACCCGGAATTTCAGCGTGATGTGCTTGTACCGGCGCGGGGTTTCGGTGACTCGCTCGCCCACCACCTCGACATTCATCGACTCGATCGGAGTCCGGCGCTTGGCAAGTATTTCGACGACGTCTATCCCTGCGCAGGCTGCAAGAGCACTGAGCAGAATGTCGACAGGACTTTGACCCGTTGCACCTGATCCATCCAGGCGCGCAACAGATCCACCGGGCCGAGCTGTATCGAAGCGGTGCTCTCCCTTCCACTCAACGTTCACTACGACAGGTTTTGTTTTATCTGCGGTAACCATTTGCTTTCCCAATTGATGTACCAATAAGATAGGGCATGACAGTTTCCAGGGACGGGGTCAGGGCGCCTATTGGCTCGGCGTGGATGGACCACTATTCGCGACACGTGTTTATCTGCACGGGCGGATTCTGCTCTCCGGATCGCCGCGGGCGGTCGCTGTACATATTGCTCGCTGAGCTGCTCGATCGCGAAGGCCTGCTCTTTGGCCCGCAGCGGGTGAAACGTGGTGAGACGCCCTGCCTTGGCGTGTGCGCAGGCGGTCCGATTCTGGTGGTGTACCCCGAAGGAGTGTGGTACTCGGGCGTCACCCCACAGCTTCTCGAGCGAATCGTTGTCGAACACCTGAAGAACGGAATCGTCGTCGAAGAAGCTGTGTTTCACAGAGTCTAGGCCGCTGGAGCCTCGCCCGCCGGATCCTGCTTGTCATGCCGGTCTGAGGAAATCCAAAGCGTGAGCAGGAGCAACGCTCCACCCACGCTCACCCCTGCGTCGGCGATGTTGAACAGATAGAACCGGTATGTGCCAATTCCGACATCGATGAAATCCACCACTCCGCGGGCAGTAGTAAGCCGGTCGATGAGGTTGCCGAGCGCGCCGCCGGTAATGAGGGCCAGTGCGACCGTCTGAATTTTCTCACTGTCGCGTGTCTGCCTGTACAGATGGAAGATGAGGCCAAGCGTAAAGAGAACGAAGGTGATCAGTATCCAGCGGGACCATTCTCCAAATGAAATGCCGAATGCCATTCCCTTGTTGAAGGCAAGTGTAAGGCGGAAGTAGTCACCGATAACCTGATGTGAGCCGCCGTGGGTGCCGAGATACTCGAGGGCCCACCGCTTGGTGAGGAAATCGGCAATGACCCAGCCGGCAGCGAGCGGATAGTAAATGTGCGATTTGCGAAGCATCCATGATTCAATGCTGGCGCGTATAGTGCCGCAAGTGCCTGCCAAAGCCGAAGTCAGTGGTGCAGCAGGGCGGGTTGTTGGGGAAGACTCCCGCTGCGGCATCGGGCCGTCCCCCGGCCGCGAATCTTGACCCTGACCACCAGCGGGGGCGCGAACCCGATATCTTTCAATGAAGCGCCATGGCAAACCCACTCAATCCAAGACGCGTAGCGCTGGACGCTGCAAGGCGCCTCATTTTCGATGGCAAGGACCCCGAAGATGCGCTTGACAGAATTTCCGGCATTGGAAACCCGGAGGAAGGTCCGCGTCTAACACCCAAGGCAATCGAGAGAACTAGAATGTCACGCACACGCAGCAGCATCCTGTCGAACCTCGAAACCATGTATCGCGAGGCATTCGATCGCGCTCGGGCAAGCGAAGACCAGGCGCAGCAGGCGACGCTGGATTTTGCCTACCGCCGCGAGCAGCTGTACTTCGAAGTACTGCTGGACATCCGCGATGCGCTAGAGCGCCGCTAATGAATAGTGTCTGGGGTTGGGTAGGGTTCAACGCGGCAGTGCTTGCGGTTCTCGCACTCGACCTGGGAGTCCTCCACAAAAAGAATCAGCGCGTCAGCTTGAAGGAAGCGGGGATCTGGAGCGCAGTATGGGTCGCGCTGTCGCTCGCATTTGCCTTCGGCATCCATACGTACATGGGGAAACAGCCGGCTCTCGAGTTTCTTACCGGCTACCTGATCGAGAAGGCGCTCTCCGTCGACAACATCTTTGTCTTTGTCCTGATATTCTCGTACTTCAAGGTGCACGAGCGGCACCAGCACCGTGTTCTGTTCTGGGGCATCATTGGTGCGCTGCTCCTGCGCGGCGGGATGATACTGATCGGAGCCGCGCTGGTCGAACGGTTCGAGTGGATCCTCTATATCTTCGGCGCCTTCCTCGTCTTTACCGGCGTAAAGATGCTGCTGCAGAGGGAAGAGGCAGAGTACAACCCGGAAAAGGATCCCGTTTTCCGGATAACAAGAAAGATTTTCCCTGTCACGCAGGAATATCACGAGGATCGGTTTTTTGTTGAGAAGCCGGATCCTGCAACAGGGAAGCTCAGGAAGTTTGCGACACCGCTCTTCATCGTTCTGATTGTCATCAATACGACGGATATCGTTTTTGCCACGGATTCGATCCCGGCGATCTTTGCAGTTACGCGTGATCCGTTCATAGTCTACACATCGAACATTTGCGCAGTCCTGGGACTCCGAGCGCTGTACTTTCTGCTCGCCGGAATCCTGGACAAGTTCCGCTACCTGAAAGCCGGCCTCTCTCTCGTTCTCATATTCATCGGCATGAAGATGCTCCTCGAGCATTTCTTCCACCTGCCCGTAAGTGCATCGCTTGGAGTGGTAGGCGCCATTCTGGCTTCTGCTATCTTCGCCTCCATTCTTCGGCCTCAAACTGTAGATCGTCCACCGATGACTACAGACTCCAGTCCGCAGGTTGATTCTCTAATAGACAAATCGTAATGGCATTCTCTTCTCTGCAGCTTCACAAGGACCTCCTTCGCGGAATCAAGGAGCTCGGCTTCGTAAAGCCGACTCCGATTCAGGCGGATTCGATTCCGCCCGCTCTCGAGGGACGCGATGTGCTGGCCTGTGCTTCCACGGGCAGCGGCAAGACAGCCGCGTTTCTGCTCCCGATCCTCAACACACTGATCACACGGCCACGCGGGAAAACGCGCGCGCTGGTGCTCGCCCCCACGCGCGAGCTCGCACTGCAGATCGTCGCGGACATGAACGACCTGGCCCTGCACACGCCGGTTACCGCCGCCGCTATTATCGGTGGCGTCGGAATGGGGCCGCAGGAGCATGCGCTCCGGAGCGGAGCCGACGTGATCGTCGCTACCCCCGGCCGTCTCCTCGATCACATGAAGGCGCCCTACGCGAAACTCGACGGACTCGAGTTTCTCGTGCTGGACGAAGCCGACAGGATGCTCGACATGGGATTCCTGCCTGACATCCGGAAGATCCTCAAGGTGATTCCAGTGAAGCGCCAGACGCTTTTCTTCAGCGCTACCGTGCCTGCCCCGATTGCGCAGCTCGCTGGAGACATGCTCAAGAATCCCGTCCGAATCAACATTCAGCGCTCTTCAGCGCCGGCTGTAGGAATCACCCAGGCGGTATATCCGGTTCCGCAGGAGCTGAAATCGGCGCTCTTCCTGGCGCTGCTCAAGCGCGGTGACATGAAAGACACGCTCGTCTTCACCCGCACAAAGCACCGCGCAAACCGGCTGGCGGAATTTCTCGTGAAGAACGGCATCAGCGCCGAGCGTATTCATGGCAACCGGTCGCAGCAGCAGCGGGTTGCTGCACTGGAAGGGTTCAAGACTGGAAAGTTCCGCGTCCTTGTCGCGACTGATATTGCGGCACGTGGAATCGATGTCGAGGAGCTGGGCCATGTAGTAAACTTCGACGTTCCGCCCGCTCCGGAAGATTACATTCACCGCGTTGGCCGTACCGGCCGGGCAGAAGCCACCGGTGATGCATTCACCTTCATCGCACCCGATGAGGAAGATGATCTGCGGCGCATCGAGAAGATGGTAGGGAAGCGTCTGCCGCGTGTGACGCTCCCGGAGTTCGACTACAAGGCCAAGTCGGAGCAGAAGCTGGAGATTCCGCTCGGCCAGCGCATCGAGGCGATCAAGGCCAGGAAGCGGGAAGAGCGCGCACGGGCCGCTGCCAAGGCGAGCAGACGTGGAAATCCCTCGCCCTACAGCAGGGATCAGCCCAAAACAAAGACTCTTAACCGTTCAGGCGGGCGCGGGCGAAGCAGGTAAAAAAGAAAAGGGCATCGCACTGGCGATGCCCTTTTGCTAGAAGCTGGCTATTTCCTTATACGCCTTCTTGAAGTCTTCGACCTGGGGAAGGATCGCGTCCTCCAGCTGCGGTGCGTAACCTACGAAGGTGTCAGTTGAAGCAACCCGCCTTACCGGCGCGTCGAGCCATGCAAAACACTCGTCAGCAATAGCCGCAGCTATCTCCGCGCCGTAACCCCAGGAAATGGAATCCTCGTAGGCTACAATTACACGCGATGTCTTCCTGACCGAGGCAAAGACGGCCTCGCGATCCCAGGGGCTCAGCGAACGCAGGTCGATTACCTCCACCGAAATCCCCTCCTCGGCAACTGCATTGGCCGCAGTCAGAGCGCGCTGAACGGTCGCGCCATAGGTCACCACA
>JAKFCC010000148.1:0-43198 GCA_036676795.1 Gemmatimonadota bacterium | reverse complement strand
GCCGAGATATCCAGGCCGGGACCCCACTGTGAGTACGACGCAAGCTTGTCCTGCCACTGCGTCGATGCAACCGAAATTGCTCCAGGATCGCACGCCGGGCACGACACTGTGCCTACACCATCATTGCCGGCCGACGCGATGACGATTGCGCCCTTGCCGTTCGCATATGCGATTGCATCCGACTCGGACTGTGAGAGCGAGCCGCCGCCGATGCTGAGGTTCATCGCGACAACGCCATAGTCGGCCGCTGCGCGAATTGCATTGACGATCGCGGTGGTCGGGCAGCCGCGCTGTCCGCACACCCGCTGCACGTGAATCCGGACGTTCGCCGCAACACCTGCGACGCCTGCCACACCAACGGTCTTGCCCGCCATCGTGCCGGACGTGTGCGTACCATGATCATTGGTATCGCTCGGATCGTTGTCGTTGCTGTACCAGTCCCTGCCGGCGATGAGACGGCTGGTTCCATCGGCATTCTTGAATTCGGCATGTGCGAAATCGACGCCCGTGTCGATACTGCCAACTACGACGGTACCAGTCGCGCCGGCTGCGTAACCATCGATGTTGTCCTCGTCAGCATCGGCTACGGACGCATACGATGCGGAGATCGGAAGTCCGTTGTTCTTCCCGCTGGAGTACTTCATGTTCAGGCCGCCGGGATTGTAGAAGGCCCAGAGCTTGGGATCCACGTCCGCCTGGCGGAGATAGTTCGGTTCGGCGTAGACAACGCGGCTGTCTGCCTTAAGCGCACGCGCATTCGCATGCTCGGCGCCGGCTGCACCGTGGAGAACTACATACGCATTGCCGTAGCCTGCCTGTCCTACTGCAAGCCCATGCGCACGTGCGATATCAGCTACGCTTGCACCTTCCACTGCCTTGACGATGAGTTCGCCGGCCATGACCTGCTCGGGTGCATTCGCATTTGCCGAGACCAGGTTGTTTGGGGTTGCTGTTGCATTGTCGACCGGCGAATCGCTGCAAGCGGCGATCGATACCGCGGCAAGCGCGGCAAAAGCGGAACGAGCTACTCGGGACATCTGCTACCCTCCAGAGGGATGACAATTCACGACTGCCAATATGGGAGTCGTTCTATTTCGATCCGGCACCATTCTGGGTCCGGCGAAAAGACGTTCTCGGAGTACAGCTCCAGCTTTTCCTAGACGATCCGATGCGACATGTGTTTCAGGCCAGATTCAACCGTTAGGCGTCATGGCAGGCTGAGAACATATGATTTTTCGAATGTAAGTCAAACGTTTTTGGCCGGAAAGGGCGATTCAATACGAGAAAGTGCAGGTTTCATATCACCGACCTGCGGCTGAGCCGGTCGTTCCGGTGAGCTGTCGCTATGAGGGCAAAATTTTTCGGGTCAGCAACGCAATCAGGGTACGTCCATCGTTCGCAGCTTTCGAACTGTGAGGGTGGTAAACCCTACGATCACCACTGCCGCCATCACCACTCCGACGACCGTGCTGATGTTCTCCGCTTCGGCAAATCTTCTCGGATCGAGCGCCTGCATGATCGCGATTGCGTAGAACCGGATACTCAGCAGACGCGCTCCCGCAATGAACCCTGAAAAGAATCCCTCCCAGAGCACGATGTAGAGCAGGCCGATTCCGATTGCCTGGCTGCTCACGAGACCAAGCCACAGGAACATGGACGCGTACATCACCACGAGCGCGATGGCGGAAATAGTGATTGCCATGGTTGCCCGCGCGTCGCCTAAAAAGGCCATGTGCGCGGTCAGCATGAAACTGCCCACAATGAAAGGGGCGGAAACTGTAACTGCAGCCAGGAGCTTCGGCAGAACAATCTGCCATCGTGGTACTGGCGAGATCGTGAGATTGGCCAGAGTGCGATCATCCAGCTCGTTCCCAAACGCGGCAGTTGCGGTCGCCAGGACGATGAGAGGGGCAATTGAACCTGCCAGCATCGTGCTCAGCAGGATCGTCTCAAACTCCAGAATCGCAGGTGCGTCGTTGTCCCGCAAAAGACTCACTGTGAGGATGATCGGCATGGTCGCCAGGATCAGCATGATTATCAGACGCCACTTTCCGGAAAGCTGGCGAAGTGTCAGGGCGTAAACGGCGCTCATTCTAGTTCTCCACCAGGTAACCGAACACGCTCTCGAGCGAGTCGTCGAGCGGCTCGACCCTGCGAAGGCTGATCGATCCAGCTTTCGCGAGTTTGGGCAGCTCTATTTGCAGATCCAATACATTGCGGCTCAGCACGATCAAAGCACCGTCAGGGTCGACATGCACAGCGTCAACTGAAGGCAGCTTTACGACGGCACCTGCAAGCTCGCGCGGCGAATCGCAAATCACGCGGACGTGATAGGGACGCTGGTTGAGAGCGGCTCGAATTGCCCGAAATCCGCCGGAGGCGGCAAGCTTTCCATTTACGACGAGGAGGACGGTGCTGGCCAGCTGTTCGACTTCCTCGAGAATGTGGGAAGATAGAACGATGGTGCTTCCGCGCTCTACGAGACGCTCGAGGATCTCCTTGAAATGCAGCCGCTGCCGCGGATCGGCACCATTCAGCGGTTCATCCAGGATCAGCAGATCGGGATCATGCACCAGCGTTGCTGCCAGTCGCATCCGCTGCCGCATTCCGCGCGAATAGGTATCCATCGGCCGATGCTGGGCATCGAGCAGGTCAACCATCTCGATCGCACGATCAACCGCGTTCTCGATATCAGGCACATTGCGCAACCGCGCCATCATCTTGACGAACTCTCGGCCTTTCATGAACCCGTAAACCGTTTCGTGCTCCGACATTACTCCAATTCTCTTGTACAGCGGAGGATTGTCGCGCACCGGTTCCCCATAGACGGTCACAGTTCCAGCCGATGTACCTGCCAGTCCCGTGATCATTCGCAGAAGCGTGGTCTTCCCGGCACCGTTGGGTCCCAAGAGGCCGGTGATGCCTGGCATGACGTCGAAGCTCACATCGCTGACAGCGACAACACTGCCGAACCAGCGGGAAACTCCCTTCACCTGGATTACGGGCTCTGTCATGTCCGTCATGGCGTGAGCCTCCGGTACCGTGCCCACAGGATCAACCCAGGGACGATTACCCATCCGAAGTACCAGCTTACCAGAATCCAGTGGGGAAGTGTGTGAGCGGGAGCTCCCTCTGTCATTTCGCTGACCTTTCCGAAAATCACGTCGTTCACATGCACGGGAATGTTCGTCAGGCTGAACATCGACAACCATTGACCCGCCGCCCCTTCCAGCTCCTGCGAAAGACCGAACACAAACGGGGCGCTGATTACGAACAGGCCGACGAGGAACACGGATGCATAAGCACGGCGCGATGTGAACGACGCGGTAAGCATGGAAATCGTTGTCGTATAGAGAGCCATTGCTGCCCCGGCCGCGACGAACTTTGGAATGTCTGTCCAGTGCGTCTGCAGGTATTTCAGAGGTGCGAGGTTGCTCATGCACAGACCGAGAAACAGGATGACCTGCGGGAGTACTGCAGCGACAGTCATTACCAGCAGGAATGCCGCCCAGCGCGAAACGATGTAGTCGGTGCCCGTCAGCGGACGGACGAGATACAGGTTGATGACCCGGTCGCGCTTGTCGCGACAGAGCAGATCCGGCCCGACAACTGCGGCGAAAACGAACATCACAACCGAGGCGATGCCGTTGAAGTCCGAGTGTGTCGGAAGATTCATCTTTTCCGCGGTACCTTCTCCACCAAACATGTTTGCAGCGCCTGCTACCAGCGCCATGATCAGGCCAATTGCTGACAACGCCGCGAGGAATAACCAGGGCAGAATCTTGGCGCGTCCACCCCGTCCGAGTCCGAGCGCGGTTCGGAATCCGTCCTTAAAGACGGCGCTTCTGCTGCGAGCGCGTCCCTCGCGGGTGCCCGTGTACCGCTGGTATCCGATGTCGAATACTGTACCGGTCATGTCGCGTCCCGCTGGAAGAGCTCGGTGAGCTCGTGGCGACGTGGCCCGATTCGGCGGAGCGGCGCTTCGGAATCGACGAGGGCGTCACGTACGAGGTCGTAAACCGACTCATCGCCGCCTTCAACAGTCAATCCGCCAGCTTCCTGCGTCACTGCTACTCCGCGAGCCTGAAGCGCTGCGAGTAACCTGTCGCGATTGGTATCAACTTCGATGAACACTGTCTGTGTTTCCTTCATGAAGTGCGAAACTTCGCCCGAGTGGACAACCGTACCGCCTCGCAGCACGATGATCCGGTCGCAGGTCCGTTCGACATCCGCCATCAGGTGGGAAGAGAAGAGCACGCTGATACCGAACTCGCGATGGGTTTTCCGGATCAGTGTCAGCATTTCCTCACGGCCGGCAGGATCCAATCCGGCAGTGGGCTCGTCGAGAAACACGAATGCCGGATCGTGCACTAGCGCCTGGCAAAGCTTCACTCGCTGCTTCATTCCCGTCGAGTAGCCGCCAATCGCCCGGTATCTCTCTTCGAAAAGGCCTGCGTGTCGCAGAGTGTCGGCCGCACGCGTACGCGCCGCGTCTGGCGGCAGCCCGCTGCATTCCGCCATGTGCGTGAGGAACTCTGCTGCGCTCACCTCGCTCGGCAGGCAGTCGTGTTCCGGCATGTATCCCACCCGGGTTCGTACCAGAACGCTGTCGGATGCGACCTGGCCGAGGATTTTTGCGGATCCCGATGTCGGCTTCACGAGACCAAGCAGAATCTTGATGATGGTGCTTTTTCCAGCTCCGTTTTCACCCAGGATTCCAGTGATCCCGTCGGTGATCGTGAAGTTCACGTCATCGAGCGCGATAACCTTTCCGTACCGTTTTGTTACGTGTTCGACGGAGAGCAGTGCCTCACCCGCGGATGCCGGCATCATGTGGCCGCCTTCGGTTTGTCGCACGCGGGTGTGTGACCATAGTTGCACGCCTTTTCGCGATAGGACTTCGCGGTCTTCTCATTGCGATATACTCCGGCTCCTTTATCGTAGAAGTCCGCCAACCGCGCGCATGCCAATGCATGCCGGTTCTCGCAGGCTTCCATGTAAGGTGGAACCGCCTTCTGATAGTTCTGCGGAACGCCTCGTCCAAGTTCGTAGGCGTAACCGAGCTGGTAGCAGCCCGGACTACCGTCGTTGCTGCAGCCCTTTTCGAAGAGCGTGACGGCTATCGAGTCATTACGCCCGATTCCGGCACCTTCGAAATACATCTCGCCCAGCCCCACGCATCCGATAGTGATTTTCTTGTCGCATGACTTTTGGAGGAGAGCGAGGGCCTGGGCCAGATCCTCGGATACGCCTTCCGCCTGCTTGTAGGCGAGTCCAAGGTATGCGCAGGCCGTCATCTCCCCGCCGCTGCATGCCTGCTTGAAGAGTACGGTCGCCTGTTTCACGTCCTTTGGAACACCCAGACCTTTTCTATAGAGGGTGCCAAGGCGTCCACAGCCTTCCATCGAGCCCTTGTCGCACCCTTCGCGAAGCAGCTTTACGGCGCGAGCTGAATCCTTTCCGATATCGCGCGTGGTCATCAGGATGTCTGCAAGCTGGGCGCAGCTTTCACCGATGCCGGCTTTGCAGGCCCGGTCGAAAAGAATGACGGCCTGGGCATGGTCCCGCAGGACGTATTCGCCCTTTTTCAGCTTTATTGCGAAAGTGTTGCAGTCCGCAATTTTGCCCGCTTCGCAGGAGTCGCGCAGTTTCTTCGCTTCCTGCGTCTGGGGCCGGCAGGCGCTTGTCAGGAATCCAGTCAGGACAAGCAGGGGCACAAATTTGGTCAACTTTGACATTCAAACGTTACGGCAGAGGGCCAGACTTTGTTTCAAGTGGGCCAGCCGAACCAGAGTCTGGGTTTCGCTACCGTCCGCGCCTGAGCGAGGACAGGTGGAGCCGGTCAGCTCGCGGGAATTTTTGGAATGGCGCGCTGAATGGCCACCAGCTCCGGGTTGGTCTCGAACGCACCGCAGATGGTGATGTCGTACTCGTAGCGCGAGCCGGTGTCGTCAGTCCAGGGGAATCCACGGCAGGTCGTCGGGTAGTAGTCCTTGTCGTGAATGACGCACCCTCCGTTCTGGTGCAGAACGCAGCGCTTGTTCCGCACGCGCGTGCGCCACTCGCCCCAGCGGGTTTTATAGGCCAGCCCTGGCCCGTGATACTTTTCGATCGCGGCCGCTTCGCGCTCATCGAGTGTAGTGCCGTAGGCACAACAGGACGATGAGTGAGGACAGGGAAAACAGGGAAGCGAAGGCAGGGTTTCCGGCATGGCGAAAAATAATGTGACGGTCCGGCTACCGGGGAAAAATCAATGGAAGAACACTGTCAGTCGTAAAGACGCACCGGTTGTTGTGCCCACTCTCTGACACGATGACGGCGTTGTGGGCCATGCATGGGTGGAAGGGGGTTTGGCCACAACGTAGATCCCTGCGCCAGGCGATTCTACCAGCGAACAAATGACGAGAGTGTCAAGCCGCGCCGATCAGGCAGCGAGTTGATCGCTTCATAGCTGATGCCGATCGACAGCCCGATCCTGTGGGAAAGGAGTTTTTGTCCCCGCAGCGACGCCGACAAGGTTTGCTGGAGTTCCGTGTTCCCTGGAGCCAGAACAACGACCTCCCGCCCAATCGATGCACTCGCATTGAGAAAGTTCGGAGACGCGTCGGCCGCGTAGCGGCGAATTTGTGCCGTTGTCGCAACTGCCTGTTCACCCTTCTGAATTGCGACGCTGGTTCGGCCGCTGAAATACCAGAGACCAGTGTAACGGCCCCCGCCGACACCAAGTATCCGAACGCTTACATCAGGAAAGGTCATGATTCGCAGTGAGGGAATGACCTCCCATCCAGTGCCTACGGCCTGATACAACGTTGCGGACAAATCCGACCTGGCAATGACAGTCGACCGGGGGGAAAACTGGCCGCGGGCAGCGACATATGCGCCTTTCCCGAGCTGCACGGCTTCGTCGACAGCGACGGCGTAGTTCGTCCTGTCAAACCGGCTGACGACTATCGCCTCGATTCCATGTGAGGCTTTTTTACCCCTGTACCCAACGGAGGCAGTGCTAACCCGCCAGGCACTCAGTCGTGATGCAAATATCTCCGCGCCAGTACTTATTGCAGCTTCGTACCACGGCGGGGTGGTAAGTGAGCGTGGGCCGGTGCTGACTGAATCAGGCGTTAGGGCTACGGCGAGCTGAAGCGCGATCTGCATGATCATGTCGTCGCTCCGGTCACTGCCGCTTTCGCGCGCGGACCTTCGCGCGTCATCACTCCCCAGGACATGTCACCGCGAAAATATTTCGGAAAAGCTTTCAGGCGGTACAGGACGGTGAGCTGCCTGTAACCAAACGCCTCGATCGTGGAGAACCAGAGGAGCCTAAGAAGGTCTCCCGTTGTTGTGTATCGCCGGAAGCTTATTTCCTCGAGCGTTATGGCCCAGAGAGATAGCAGGAATCCATATCCCAGGGAAACGAAAAGAAATACAAGGGCCATCTTCAGGCTGGCGATCCCAAGCAGGAGGCTCACCCCGAAAACGACGTAACCAACTGCTTCCACGACCGGCGATAGCAGCTCTCCGAGCGCGTAAAAGGGAAACGCGACCATTCCGGTTACTCCGTAACGCGGGTTGAACATCATGTCGCGATGTGTGAGTACAGTTGCGATCAGCCCGCGATGCCATCGTTCTCGCTGTGTGGATAGAACCTTGAGAGTGACGGGAGCTTCCGTCCAGGCGACCGGGTCAGGAACGAAAGTTATTACGTCCCGCGAGCCAGTCTTTCGCAGGTATTTGTGAAGTCTGACAACAAGATCGATATCCTCTGTCACGGTGCCCGGGCTATACCCCCCGATGGCGTGCAGATACCCCTGCTTGAAAAGGCCAAAGGCGCCTGAGATAATGAGGCCTCCACCGAGCGAATTCCATCCGAGCCTGCCGAAGAGAAAGGCTCGCAGGTATTCGACCGTCTGTATTCCCGGGATCGAGCGCCGGTCAACATGTGCCTTGATCACGCGCCCGTGCTGGATTGTGGAGCCGTTCGAGATGCGAATGGTTGCGCCAACGGCAGCAACATCCTCGCCAAGCAGAAAGGGACGCGCCAGTCGCAGCAACGCATCGCGCTCAATGAGCGTGTCGGCGTCGACGGCAAGCACATATGGATATCGCGCTGCGTTGAGCGCCGCGTTCAACGCATCGCCCTTGCCGCCATTTACCTTGTCGATACACACGAGTTTTGCATGAACGCGTGAGCGATAATACCCGCGAACCCCCTGTGTCGAAATAACACTCGGATATGCCGCAGGGACTCTAAAGAGATCGTACGCATCGATCAGGCGCTGCAGCGTAGCATCGGTCGATCCGTCATTCACGACGATGACTTCATGGCGCGGATACTCGAGCGACAGAAAGGAAAGGACGCTTGCAACGATTGAATTCTGCTCGTTGAAGGTGGGAACGAGAACTGAGATGGGAGGAATAACATCCGCGGCCCGCAGTGTGCGAAGGTTCACGTCATCCGAAATTCGCCAGTGCCGGCGAAGCTGCGGTACAGAAAGTATGAGCAGCAGCGCATAGAACGAGTTCAGCGCGAGCATGTAAACGATGACCACATGCGCCATGACGCTAATCGGCGCGCTTGCCCAGGGCACGACTTCAAGAAAAGGGAAGGTCACGCGCTCAGTTCGAGACGGGCGGATTCCGTGAGTCCGCCGACCACCACCGCCATGTCGCTCGCGTACCCATCCGCCGAGATCGCTGCTGTAGCAAGCGCCTCCTCTCCGGCGCTGCCCAGCGAACCGAGCGCGAGCGCGGACCGAAATCGAACCCACCAGGACTCGTCGTTTAACGCCCGCTGGAGTGCCGGTATCGCCGCATCGACCTTGAGACTTGCGACTGCACGAGCGGCAGCCGCGCGGACGCGCCAGTCAGAATCCTCGAGCAAAAGCCTTGCAGCTTCGACCGCCTCTGCAGAAAAACAGGACCGGAGGGCTCGTGCCACAGTTGCCCGAACCTCGGCATCCGGGTGACTCGCGAATGACACTGTGGCTGCCAATGCCCGCGGTGTGCCAAGAGTTTCGGCCAGCTGCACGAGGGCGCAAATCTGGTCCGGCTTCTTCTCGGCCTGCAGCTCCGCAACAACTACCTCTGTCGCAGCCGGCGCATGATTCCGCAGAGCGCGCATCTGTTGCTGCCTGACTGTGGAAGCGCACCCTGAAAGTCGGCGGACGATTCTTCGGATCAGCGCATCGTCAGCGTACCAGCCAATTGCACCGGCCGCTGCACTCATTACAGCGGCGTTCTGATCATGTACCAGCGCACTAAGAAGCGGAATGTCTTTCTGCGACATCACTACATTCAGGAGACGGGCTGCCTCCATGCGCTTCCACCAGGAGCGTGATGACCCTTGGGCCAGGGTGCGCTCCACCCATGGCGCATTGCGCACCAGCTCCGCCAGCGATTTCCGCTGTTCGGGACCAAGCTGTGAAACGGCAATGGATCGCAGCTGGCGCGACGCAACTGCCCTGGGCAAAAGTGCGAGCTGACCAGCCAGGGCCTCACCCCTGTCTTGGCCCAGAATCAGCGCGCGTACTGAACTGCGCAGCTTCGTCGCGATAGCAAGCTCAAAGGCAGCACCGCGTGTTCCGCGTTTCTTTGCTGCAGCCAGCACTCCAAACGTTGCGACCATGAACACAATCTGAAGAGCACCTACGACTACAAGCACGAATGTCGTCACCAGACCCTCTTGCACTGGTTGAACCAGACTTCAACCTTGCCTAGAAGGACCGGAATGCTGACAGGCTTGACCAGGAAATCCACCGCGCCGGCGGCCGATGCGCGTACCTGATCGGCATCACTGTCCCGTGCAGAAACAAAAACGACGATGAAACCTCTCGGCCGGACGCGCTGCAGCTGCTCGTGCAGCGTGTGGCCATCCATACCAGGGAGGTCTATTGCGAGCAGAAGAAGGCGCGGCTGCGCGTCCTTCGGCATGGCAAGCATTGCGTTGAGTGCGTCGGGACCGCTGTCGTAGGTGTCGACGATGTATCCAGCGCATTCCAGACCGAAGCGGATGGTATCACGCATTTCGGCGTCATCGTCTACAAGCAGTACTTCGCGTTTTGGTTTCTCTTCGTCGCGATCCCGCTTTGATCGCTGCCGGCGGTCGGAGCTTCCGGTCCGGTTATCATTGCCAGCCATTTTACCTCGCAGCGGACCCTAAACAAATGTACACGACCTTGGCGACCTTTGACAGCAAAACGACGCACTTAACGAAACAAACGAGGCCGCCTCTCGGCGGCCCCTTCTGCTCAAACGCGGAGGTTACTCTCCTGACGCTCTCCGTCTCTTTGTCTTCGCGGATGCGACCTTTTTCTTTCGTCTGATGGGAACAATTCCGGTCTCTTCGGACGGGGCCTGCTTGGGCTGCTTATACGTGAAACGCTTTCCCTCATAGTTCCGGAAGATGACTTCGTCGTCGTTTATCTCCTCCACATACTCTGGTAGAAGCGGGACTTTTCCGCCGCCTCCGGGAGAGTCGATGACGAACTGCGGCACCGCCATCCCACTTGTCCAGCCGCGCAGTGCCTGAATGATCTCGAGACCCTTCTGCACCGTCGTGCGGAAATGTTCACCGCCGGCCACCTGGTCCGCCATGTATATGTAGTACGGACGCACTCGCGCCTTGAGCAGCTCGTGCATCAGCTTCATCATCACCTTCGGATCATCGTTCACGCCTTTTAGCAGCACTGTGTGCGCGCCCAGCGAGATGCCGGCCTTCGACAACCGGTCCAGTGCCGCGACAGTCGCCGGCGTGAGCTCGTCCGGATGATTGAAGTGCGTGTTCATGAAAATCGGATGATACTTCTGCACCATTTCACAGAACTCCGGCGTAACGCGCTCGGGCAGGTGGGCCGTGATGCGGCTTCCCAGCCGGATGATCTCGATGTGCGGAATGGCGCGAAGGCGCTGGAAGATGTATTCCAGCCTGGAATCGCTCAGCATCATCGGATCGCCGCCGCTCAGGATGACGTCGCGCACCTCCGTGTGCGCCTCGAGATACTTGAACGCCGACTCGTACTCCTTGAGCGAAATCTTTTCAGGATCGCCCACCTTCCGGCGACGCGTGCAGAAACGGCAATAAGTCGCGCAGACCGGGCTCACCAGGAAGAGAGCGCGGTCGGGATACCTGTGCGTGATGTTCGGAACCGGTGAATCAGCATCTTCATCGAGTGAGTCGATGACGCCGTCGACAACATTCAGCTCCTCGACGGTCGGGATGTACTGGTTCCACATCGGATCGCCGACTTCCTTGATCAGATCCAGCGCTTCGGGCGTGATCCGCATCTGGAAATTGTCGAACGCCGGCCTGAGCGCCTCCACGTCGATGGCATCGCCGAACTTTTCAGCGAGCTTTTCGAGTGTGCCAACGCTCTGATCCTTCAGGACTTTTTGCCAGTCACTCATGTGACATCGCTCCATGCGCCTCGCGGCGCGTCCGGTTTCCCGGCAACCGTTTTGTGAAGATGACCCGTCCGTCTGAAGGTCCGTAGAAATCCGCTACCCTTGCCGCCTCTGCGTATCCGCGGCGCAAATAGAAGCTCCTCGTTCCCTCATAGTCGGGTCTGGACGACGTTTCGACCACTACCAGACGTGCTTCCATCTCCTGCAGCCTTCTCTCGACTTCCGCGAGAAGGATCGTTCCACTTCCCAGCCCCTGCGCTGCCTGGTCAACAGCAATCCAGTACAGGTCGTACGTCCTGTCGGTATCCGGAGTCGGACCGTAACAGGCAAATCCAGCAAGCTCACCGTCAGCCGAGTACGCGCCGACGAAGGTGTAATCCTGATTCTGCGAATCCGATTCGTTTCCAACCGACAGGTCGAACAGCTCAAGCGCCACGTCAATCTCGTCATCGCGAAACAGGCGCGACGACCTCAGAATCTCTGCTACCCGGCTCCGGTTCGCTGCTGCAAGCGCGGCGAGTGAAACCTTTCCGCTCACGCCCCCGAGAGTGCGAGTGACCGGGCCCACTGATCCGCAGGAAGCTTCATCTCGCGGTTTAGGCCGTACTCACAAATTCGATTGACGAGTGCTGCGTAGTCCATTCCGGCAACGCGTGCCATTCTTGCCAGGCCTGCGTCGATGGAGAGATCTGGGTTCGGGTTGACCTCGAGCAGCCAGGGGCGGCCCGCTTCGTCGATGCGGAAGTCTGCGCGGCCATAGCCCTCGCCGCCTACAGCTTTCCACGCCGCGCGAGTGATTTCCTCGAGCTCCGCTGACAGTTTCTTGGGGAGATTGGCCGGGCACTGCGGCGCCGCGCCAAGATCTTCATCGGTCCCCGGCTCCCACTTGGAGCGATACGAAACGATTTTCCAGAGGTTGTCGGGCATTCCGTCGAACCGGATTTCCGAGATCGGAAGGATCTGATCGCCGACGATCCCGACATTTACTTCGCGTCCGGCCACGAACCGCTGGACAATGACTTCGTTCCAGCGCTCGTGCATTGCGGCCACACGCGCTACCAGGGCGCGCCTGCTCCGCACTACGGACTTCTGCTCTATGCCAATGGATGCGTCTTCCGCTGCCGGCTTGCAGATGGCGGGGAAGCCAACACTCTGCGGCTCTTCACCGCGCTGAACCAGGGTCCACCGCGGTACCGGGAGCCCGGCGCGATCCAGAACCGTATTGACCAGGTGCTTGCGAAGACAGATCGCCGTGGTCGCGCTGGAGCTTCCAGTAAATGGAATCTCGAACAGCTCGAGAACGGCGATGACGAGCGGCTCCATCTTGGCCACCCCGTCGATTCCTTCGCACAGATTGAACACGAAATCGAATTTTCCGCGCCGGAGACGCTCGACCCAGCGTCCGTCCGGATTCACGGGAATGCGGACAGGTGAATGCCCGGCCAGCTCCAGCGCTTTCTCGACCGCCTCTACTCCTTCGAGTATGAGGGTGTCGGGAAGGGGAGCGAGTGCCGACATGGCGTCGAACAGCACGGCGACTTTCATCGTCAGCTCCCTACGCCTTGAGCCTGGTTCCGATCGCAGCGCCAAGTCTTTCCAGACCTTCGGGCCGCGACGACAGCTCTCCGCGAACTACGCGCAGCTTGGCCGGAAGCAGGACTCCCTGGCGCCGTGCCGCGTGCTGGAGGCAGCTCTGGATCAATTCGTTGTATTCGATGCCCGCAGCTCTCGCCGCCTTCGGGAGGCAGGAGTTGTCTTCCGGCCGGGGCAGAATTCCGGGCAGCGGATTCACCTCTACCACATTGGGAATGCCATCGGCATCGAGGCGCACATCGATGCGCGACCAGTCGCGGCAGCCAAGTACGCTGTATGCGCGGAGGGTCAGCTCCTCGATCGACTGCCGCAGCGCGTCGCTGATCCGGGCAGGGCAGTCGAACATGTTCAGCGGCTTCTCCGGCCGGTCCCAGATCCACTTGGCTTCGTACCCATAGATCGGGATCGCTCCATCCGGGAGCTCGCCGAAATTCATCCCTACGATGGGAAGCACGCGTGCATCGGGTCCATTCCCCAGAACGGCACAGGTAAACTCGTTGCCCGGAAGGTATTCCTCCACGAGAACCGGCTGCTCGTAGGTGTCGAGCAGGAACTTTACCTGAGTCTCCAGGTCGCGAGTCGTCCGGCAGAAGTTCTTCTCGGTAATCCCCTTCGACGACCCTTCGTGAACTGGCTTCACGAAAAGAGGCATGGGCATCCGGCGTCCTACGCCTACCAGTTCGTCCATCGAGTGCACGATGGAGAATGCCGCAGTCGTAATGCCGTGAAAAGCGAGCGTCTCCTTGGTGCGTCCCTTGTCCAGGCAGAGCGAGAGAGTGAAGGGATCGCTTCCGGAGTAGGGAACTCCGAAGAATTCGCAGATGGCCGGCACATGTGACTCCCGGTTTGGACCGTAGCGGCCTTCGGCGATGTTGAAGACTATGTCCGGCTTCTCGACCCGGAGCTTTTCGGGGAATGATTCATCCGCCTCGAGCCGGATAACCTCGCCGAGCTCCGAGAGAGCGTCGGCTACTGCGTCTATGGTTTCGGCGGAATCCCACTCTGCAAATTCGTCGGAGCTGGGTGCCGAACTGCTGGGAGGCTCCTCGTCGGGACGCGAAATTTCCCCGTCGACAACGCGGATTTCCGCCTGATCGGCGACCGCTTCGGGGCTTTGTGACTCAGGCTTCAGATTGTAGGCGAAACCGATTCGCGTCATCCGGTTCCTACGATAGAGCAGCGTGCACGCTGCGAGATGCGACGAGTATAAAATCTCGACGATTCACGCGCAACAATTATTCCGGATTTCGGAAAATATTTTTTGGCGGAAAAAATTTCCCAGAGGGAAAAACTTTTTTCGGGAGCCTCAGACCTTGTGGTAGGAAATCCTCGCCGACTCACGCCGGTCTTCCGCCATGAAGATTTCAAAGTCCGAGAAGAACGCAGGAGCCTCCGCCTGAAGCAGTCTCAGAATGGCGAGGGCACAGCGCCTGATCTCCATCTCCGCACCTTCACTCGATCTCAGCTCCAGCATCGTCCGCCATGCGCGGGCGTTCCCCGTCACCACAATCTTTGTCTCGGTGGAGTTGGGTAGAACTCCTCTCGCTGCCTCGCGGGCCATCTTCCTCCGGTGAACCTTGTCGGCCACCCAGGAATAGCGTTCCATGAGCGACTCCACGAGCGACACGTAGGTCTGCTGGGCCTGTGTCACCTGGGAGCGCCAGGCAGTCTCGAGGGCTTCATCGCCGATTATTGCCGGAGGCACCACGAAACTGGCATTGCCTTCGTCCACGTACCGCTGACTGAGCTGGCTGTACGCAAACCCTGCCCTGTGTCTCACGAGCTCGTGGGTAAACGAGCGGCTGACCCCTTCGATCAGAATCGAATAGTTCGCGTGCTCGAGAACGCTTCCATGCCCCTGCTTCTTGATGTTCTCGAGGTAATCCCTGGTGTTCCTCGATGCCGGGTTGCGCTGGCTCATGTAACAGAGACGGCCGGCGAATTCGGCGAGACGCTCACCGTCAGTGCTCTCGCCAAGCCAGTTCACGGGAAGGTGCGAGGGCTCCGTAAAAACCGGGCGGGAAAGAAGTGTGAGCTTGGGCTCGGTGTAAAAATCCATCGTCTTTTGGATTGAAACGGGAGGGGAAGAAGGCCGCGCGAAAGTTATTGAGACTGGCCGATTAGCGACAGCCGAAAGTGATCGTAGCTGCGCTCGGCGGCTACGATGTCCAGCGCCTTGCGTGCCTCCGGCGGAAGAGGGGCAAGGTCCGGGTCGTACTTCACCGGATCGAGGCCGCGCCTGCGCTCGGTGAGCTTGACTCCCGGGTTCAGCAGTCCATCCGGATCGAAACATCGCTTGATGGCACCGAACAGATTCATCGCATCCTTCGACCAGGTGTCCTTCAGGTACGGTGCGCGAAGGCGTCCGTCTCCATGCTCGCCGCTCAAGGTTCCTCCCAGGCGCGCTACGAGAGAGACGGCGTCGTCGAGCAGGGCCTCGCTCCGCTCCTTCCATCCGGGTGAGGAAGTATCCACGAGTGGGTTGGCGTGAACGTGGGCATCGCCCGCGTGCCCGAAGATCACTGCCCTCATGCCCTGGCGGGAAAACGCTTCGCGCAGCCCGGTTACATATTCCGCAAGATTCGCCGGAGGGACGGCTCCGTCCTCGACTATCTGCATCGACTTGAGCTGAGGGTCGAGTCTGGCGAGGATAGGACTAGCCGCGTGCCGGAGTTCCCATATCTCGCGCTGTTCGATGGGCGAAATTCCGATCTTTACGGTGCCTGCACCGGCTTCCCTGAATGCTCCTGCGAGCACTTCCGCCAGACTTTGCGCAGCCGGGTCGCTGTCGGCTTCGACTTCGGCCAGCAGAACTGCCTGCGGCGCCGTGCCCTTCTCATACCTCCCCGCGAACTCGAGGAAGGTCTGGTCCAGCAGCTCACAAGCACTCGCACCCACTGCCAGAGCTTTCCGGGACGCCATTACTGCGGAGTCGAGACTGTCGAACTCAGCGAGCACGCTGGACACCGCCTGTGGAAGTGCGGCGAGCTTCAATTCGATGCCCACAAATATCGCGAGGGTGCCCTCGCTTCCGACCAGCAGGTCTATGAGTTCTCCCGTCTCACTGTACGCCCCCACACCATAGCCTGACGAGTCCTTGCGTACGCCTGGACGAGTGTAGGAATCCCGGTTCCGCGCTGTCGGCATTCGCGACTGCAAATCGTGCAGGAATCGACCAATGGCGGGGACGTTGGGAGGAATCGCGTCGCCGCGTCGCACTGTTCCCCGCGTGCCGTCGGCAAAGACACAGTCGAGTGCCTCGATCCATCTGCGCGTGGGTCCAAAACGAAGTGAATGAGCGCCGGCTGCATTCGTCGCAGCCATCCCACCTATCGAACAGAAACCCGCGCTGGACGGATCGACGGGAAAGCGGAGACCCGCCTTCGCCGCCGCCTGGTTGATCGCCTCGCAAATTGCGCCCGGGCCCACGCGCACTGTCTTTCCCTGCGGATCCACGTTGCCGATCGAGTTCATTCGGCTCAGGTCCAGAATGACATTCTGCCCGACGGCTCCGCCAGCCATGCTCGAACCCGACCCGCGCGCAGTAATCGCAACCTGGTTGCCTGCGGCCCAGCGCATCAGCGTCTGCACATCGTCGGCGTCGGCGGGAACCGCTACCGCCGACGGAATGAGCTGAGTTATTCCCGCGGCTTCGGAGTAAACTGCGCGAGCAGTCTCATCGGTTGTAAAAATCCCGCGGAAGTCAGCGGGACTCTTCACAGTCCCAGGCTGTTTACTCGCGGCGGGTCCTGCGAATAATCGTAGAAACCCTTGCCGGTCTTCTTGCCATACATCCCTGCAAGGACCATCCGCTTCAGCAGCGGCGGAGGCGCATAGCGCTTCTCGCGGTACTCATCGAACATGATCTCGGAGATCTTGTAGACAGTATCGAGCCCCACGAAATCGAGCAGGACGAAAGGCCCCATTGGATGCCCCGCTCCCAGCTGCATTCCCTTGTCGATGTCCTCGATGCTCGCGACGTTGGCCTGGAGGGCATTGATCGCGTCGAGCATGTACGGCACAAGGAGAAGATTCACCACGAATCCGGAGTTGTCCTTCGCGCTGATCGGCTCCTTGCCCACGGACCGCGCAAATTCGAAAACCCGGTCGAAAGTCTCACGGCTGGTCGTCACGGTCCGCACTACTTCGACCAGCTTCATCAGCGGCACAGGATTGAAGAAGTGAAGGCCAAGCATGCGGTCCGGCCGCTTCGTCGCGGCCGCCATCGCCGCGATGGTCAGGCTGGATGTGTTGGATGCAAAAATGGTCTCCGGAGGGCAGAGCGCATCGAGCTCTTTCCACAGCGAATTCTTGAGCTCGAGGTCCTCAACCACAGCCTCGATGACGAGATCACAATCGCGGAGCAGTGCAACCTCGGTCACGAAGGAGAGGTTGCCGAGCGTAGCTTCGCGCTGCTCAGCGGTGACCTTCCCGCGCTCGATTCCCTTCGACAGAGTCCTGTCGATGTTCGCCCGAGCTTTTTCGCACAGGGAGTCCGACATCTCGCGTACCACGGTCTCATATCCCGCGCCGGCGCACACCTGGGCGATGCCGCTTCCCATCAGCCCGCCGCCAAGTATTCCCACTTTACTCATCGTCATTTCAATCGCCTTGGACCTGTGTGCTCGAGACGGTCGAGCGCCTGTTCGAGCGCGAGCTGTACCCGCGCATACACCGATCGGTGACGGCGCGCGATCTCGTACGCCACCAACCCGCCGACAGCGATAGGCACGACGGCAAGCCCCGCACTGAGCAGGATTGCCATGTTTGCGATGGTGGCAACTCCGAAGACACTGAATCCGCCGATCGCACCTGCTGTCGCCGCCGCGCCACTTCCTTTCAGGCGCAGTGAGCGGCTTTCGCGCAGGTCCGCATCCAGCCGTACGACAACCTTCTTGTCGTCGACGGGGACAATGGTTGCGGCAACCGTCTCCGCCTTGCACAGCTGAAAGCCCCGGCCGCTGACATTGAGCCCGCGACGCAGTACCCCGAGAACGCCGCCGCGGGCCTCCCAGATGATCCGGTCCCTGAAACGGCGCTGCACCTGAAGACATTCCTCGCGCTGCATCCAGCTGTCCAGCGCGAAAAGCACATCGGCGACATTGCCGTTCACGGTGCGAGATGCAGTCGCAACAGCGGGTCCCGCAATATTCGACACGACCCCGCCACGATCGGGAATTACGATGCGAGTGCGCTCTTCTGCCAGCGCCTGTGTCAGCATCGTTCGGCTCAGCCCAACTTCCTGGCCTATCTCGAGCAGCTGATCTTCGCTCAGCAGCTCCGCAGGATCAGTCCCGGGGGACTCGGTCTGCAGCTCCGCCGCCCGGGCAAGCACCCGATCGAGTGTCGCGCGATCGAGTGTTGTCTTCTCAGGAATCGTGGGCAGCGGATCGTTCGGCATGGATACAAGATAGCTCATCTGCGTCGGGATGAACCGCAGGGGAAGCTCCTTGCCGACGCGTGCCCTTATCCCCTGCAGTTCGTCCGGAAGGCTCCCTAAATGCCGCCCAGCACCACGTCCAGCTGTCGTGACATCGCATCGCGAATCAGCTCGGGAATCGGGAATGCTGTAGTCAGGGACGTCATCGCATTCGATCCGATGGAACGGTTTGCACTCCGGAGATAGTACCGGGCGTAACCGTCAACGAGCTCGGGCGCTATCCGCTGCAGGAGCATCGCTCCCGCACGGACCGCGGCAAAAGTCTCGTAACGCGTCCCGACACCGGCGCGCTGCTCGGCGGGCGTGATGTTCTCACGGACAGCGGCCTGCGCGAGCGGTCCAAGCGCAACTTCATGCGCGATCACGTAGATCGCTTCATCCGCCGTAGCCACGGTGGATGGAAACGAAACCCCGATGGTGTTCTGCAGCTTGCCGCCGCCCAGCGAACGTCCCTCGCCATTTAGCGGCAGCGAGAGCAGAATGGTGCCGGCCGGCTGCCCGGTGTTGTTCATGTAGCGCTGGAACTTTGCGCGGTAGTTGTTCTGCCAGCGGTCGTTCACGGCTGCAAGCACACCTGTGCGCGCCGCCTGCTGCTGATCCCAGTAGGAACGATAGAACTTGTTGTTCTCGTCCCTGAGCGACTGGGCGAAGAGCCGAAGCCATTCGCGATCGCCAGTGACCGGGAAGTATCCCGCCAGAAGTGCAATTACCTCGGCCACCTCCCGACTGTTTGCCGCCTGCGGATTTCCCTGGGCCTGGAGGAAAATGTCGATGGCTTCCAGCATCTGGCCGAGCGACGAGAAGTGCATCGGAAGAAACTGTGCATTGACGAGGTCGCGGCTGATCGCAAAGCGCGCAGCCAGCCGGTCCCTGTTCGCATCGAGCTGGGTGACGGCGTTTGCGCGGGTACGAACTCCGGCCAGCTCCGTTTTGTAGCCGCGTCGGAAATATGGAACGAGGGTCGTGTCTTCCGTGATCATCGCGAAGCCGTGCAGCCACAGGTCCACATGCTGGCGAGTTGCCAGGGACCATGGGTTGCCCGGCGTGGAGAGCGTCTGTCCATCCGCGCCATCCGCTGTCGCCGGTCCGGTTCCAACTCCTCCGGGGCCGCCTCCCGATGCGCAGGCGCCGAGAATTCCAGTGAGTGCAACTACATGAATTGTGCGGATGAGCTTGTGCATCGATTCTCCGTTCTAGTGCATTGATTCAATGACGAGGGCGATTCCCTGGCCGCCGCCAATACAGGCAGACCCAAGGCCAAAGCGCTTTCCAGTTCTCCTCAGTCCATGCAGTAGATGGGCCGTGATGCGTGCCCCCGACGCCGCCAGCGGATGGCTGAGCGCAATCGCGCCGCCGCTGAGGTTGAATTTCCCGCGCGGGATTCCCAGCTCACTTTCAACTGCACACGCCTGTGCAGCGAAGGCCTCGTTGACCTCGATGAGGTCCATCTGGTCGAGCGTCATGCCGGCGTCGGCCAGTGCGTTCTTGATGGCCGGTACCGGACCGATCCCCATGACGGATGGATCAACGCCGGCAATTCCCCATCCGATCAACTTGCCGATCGGGTTGAGCCCGTGACTGGCCGCGTACTCAGCCGATGAGATTACCATCGAGCCGGCGCCATCGCCGATGCCGGAGGCATTTCCAGCTGTAACGACTCCATCGCTCTTGAAGACAGGCTTGAGCTTGGCAAGACCCTCGGCGGTCGTATCCGGCCGCATGTGCTCGTCGCGATCAAAAAGGAAATCCTTGCCGCGAACTTTCAAGGGATATCCCACAACTTCATCGGCGTACTCGCCGGCGTTCCACGAATCGCGTGCAAGCATCTGCGAGCGGAGCGCAAATTCATCCACGTATTTTCTGTCGAGCTTGTACTGCACGGCGAGATTTTCGGCTGTCTCCGCCATGGCAAGATTGCAGTACGAGTCGCGCAAACTTTCCCAGAGCAGGTCGTCGAGCGTCGGTGCGGTGCCGAGCTTGACGCCCCAGCGCAATCCGCGCGCAACATGAGGTGCCTGCGACATCGAGTCCGCTCCACCCACCAGGCAGACTTCCGCACGTCCAAGCAGAATTTCCTGAGCGCCGCTGACTACGGCCTGGAATCCGGAACCGCAAAGCCGGTTCACCGTAAGGGCCGGCGCTTCGATGCGGCATCCTGACTTCAGTGCCACGTGCCTGGAGAAGTAGATGGAATCGCTCGTGGTATACAGGACGTTTCCGAATACTGTCTGGTCGATCTGGTTCGCGCTGATACCGGCGCGTTCGATCGCGATCCTGGAGGAGTGCACCGCGAGATCCACGGCGGGCACATCCTTGAGTGCGCCGCCGAACGTGCCGAACGGAGTGCGAACGGCGGAGAGAAATACGATCTCGCGGGCTGTGGATTGAGTCTTCATGATGCTTGCCCGGTCAGGCGGCGCTGCGTCCACAGGTCACGCAGAATCGCCAGTTCTTTTCGAGTTCCGTTCCGCATGCGGGACAATTGCGAACGGCGAGGTTCTGGCCGCAGTGCGGGCAGTAAGTGACTGCGCGGCCTTCTGGCAGCGTTCCGCCGCAGAATCTGCAATTTTCGAGGCTGGTGTCGGTGAGTTCAGCCGTGACTGCGTGAGTGGCCGCCGGAACCGAATCCGGGACCCCGGTGTTTTGAGTGGTCGCCGGCGGTTCCACCGCGGGCGCAGACTGTTTTGGAGAGGGGTCCAGCCCCAGAGCGGCCAGAGCATCCGGAGCAAGACTGACCTTGGTGCTCGCGTAGTCGCGGAATGCACCTGTGTCAGGAACCTTCTCGTTCTGATTGGCTGTCAGCTTTTCCTGCATCGCATGATCGCCGCGCAGGTAGCCTCGCTCGCCCGCAAGCAGCCTCGATACAGCCGCCTCGTAGTCCTGGTTGGTTTCAATCCCAAGCTCGCGGCGGTGATGCCTGTACGGAACCAGGTCCTCATACAGCTCCTGCACCGTGAACGGCATCGTCAGGTATTCGGGATGACGCAGCCGAATACTGTGCACAAGACGCTGAAAAAGTCTGTCTAGGTCGTCCATATTCTCTTGCCGGGTTGAAAGGTTCCTGCGTCAGGGAAAGGTGACGCTTCAGTGAGCTTCGTCGCCTTCCCCTTGTTCGCGATCCATTCGTCGAATTCGGATATTACAAAACCGCTTGAATTTGTCTGCTCCGCTGCAGCTCTGGTGGCGAGAAAATTCGCATACTCGTTTTGCGGATGGCCGCGATGTCCTCTGACCCAGCGCCAGTCCACTTCATGTGGCGCTATGGAGGTGATTGCCTCCTTCCACAGCTCCAGATTCTCGATTGGACCGCCCTTCCGCTTCCAGCCGCGCTCGATCCAGCCATGCACCCACGATGTCATCCCATCCACGATGTACCGGGAATCTGTGGTGAAGACAACACGAAGGGAGTTGCCCTTGCGCGAAAGTCCCCGGAAAGCCTCGCTGACGGACCGGAGTGCCATCCGGTTGTTCGTGGTGGCGGGCTCCGAAATCCAGAAATCCCAGCGCTGAGTTACCGCCGACCCCGGTTTCCGCCACTCGACCAGGCCGCCGGCGCCGCCGGGATTGTCGCCCTCGCGGCCATTGCCAAGACAAGACTCGTCGGCGTAGACCGCGACGAGCGGCTGCTCATGCGTCACCGTACGACCTCGAAAGCGGAAATCTCATCGACGTATATAGTGATCTTTTCGCCGGTGGTGGGATGCACGGAGTCGATTGCCTCGCGGCCGCCTTCAACGCGAAGCCTGCTCGGCACAACCATGAATTCATTTCCCCGGCGGCTTACCGCGATTTTCTGCCCGCGCGAAATCGCGTTCTCGAGAGAATCATAGTCCTTGGTGGTAAATGCTTTTGACTTCGATCGCTTCATTCAGATAGCCAGTTGATTGCAAGATTCTTGAGGATAGCGACGGCCTGCTCGATTTCGCGAACCTCAACGAATTCTTCAGCCGAATGTGCAAGACTTATGTCACCCGGTCCGAAGCAGATTGAAGGGATGCCGGCCTGGTTCAGGAGTGCCGCGTCTGTCCAGGCGCTCAGCCCCTCGATGGGAGCCCTGTGGCCTTCCCGAATGCAGGCGGTTTCGAGGGCTGTGACAATGGGCGCGTCAACACGAACATCGCTTGGAGGCTGCGATGCCCCAAGCGAGATATGCGCCTCGAAGTTCTGCCGCCTTGTACGAATACCTTCGCACAGTAGTTCGATTTCAGAGAGCGCCTCGGCGGCCGATTCGCCCGGTATAGTCCTGCGTTCGATTCCAAGCTTGCACCGGTCGGGGTATGTCGAGTATCCCGACCCGCCGCTTATGAATGAAGCGTGAACGGACGGGCGTCCAAGCAGGGGGTGGGACTTCCTGGTGAGAATTTCCTGTTCGAGCCTGTCCAGTTCAGACAGCAGGAGACCGGCATGGGTTATCGCGTCCACTCCCAGGTCGTACCTGCTTCCATGTGCAGCGCGTCCGGCAATATCGATGTCGAACCAGGCAAATCCGCGGTGTGCGGGACATATCGCCAGTCGCGTGGGCTCTGCAATCACGCATGCATCGGCGCGGAGGCCGCTGGCAATGAGCGCCTGCGTTCCGCGGCTTTCGAACTCCTCGTCGGCAACAGCGGCGACGATTATTTCACCGGAGATTCCGGCATCGGCAGCGGCCAGCGCGGCAGCGCACATGGCCGCGATTCCTGCTTTCATGTCCGAAGAACCGCGCCCGTAGATCTTGCCATTCTTCATGACGGGATCGAAGGCGGGGTGCACCATTCCCTCTACGCCGACGACGTCCAGGTGGCCGTTGAACATCAGGGACTTCCCGCCCGGTGTGCCGATTCTGGCTACCACATTGGGCCGGTTTGGTGCTGCATCGACTACATCGACGCGGAACCCCCAGGTGCGCAGCACATCTGCGAGAAAACCCGCTGCCTCGACTTCGCCGGGTGCGCCGGGAACGAGGAGCGGGTTTCTGGAGTCGATCGAGACGAGTGCGCGGGTGAGCGCGAGCGCGTCACCACGGTCAACCGCGGCCACTCTGCGGTCCTACTTTTTCTTTGCTTTTGCGCCGGAGCTCTTCTTCGCTACCGGTTTTACGGCCTTCTTTGCGGCTGGTGCTTTGGCTGCCGGCTTCTTGGCAGGAGCGGGCTTCACAGCGGGCTTCTTTGCTGCCGGCTTTGCAGCGGCTTTCGGTGCAGAATGTGACTTCGGAGCCGCGGCGGCCGCAGCCTTGGCCGGTGCGGAACCCTTCCGCTTGGACTGAAACTCTTCGGCTTCGCGTATCAGCTTGTCGGCTTCATCCTGAGTCATCTGGCCGCGACGAACCATGTATTGAACGAGGTCGCGCGCACTCTCGATCGCGAATCCAGTCAAACCTGCCGCGGCGCCAATGACTTCCTTCATTGCAGCGGCCATCTTGCTTCCAGCTTCCAGGCTGATTTCGTGCGCCTTGGCCGCCATTTCGGCGACGGTGTCCTTAACATCAGCGCCCCTGTGGCCCGGGCTCCGCTTGGGCGGGATCGGTGCGCCGTTGGCGTCGACCGCACCGGGAACCGCAGGGGTACTCGGTGTGGCAACAGCTACAGGGGTCTTATCTTTTTCGGGCATTCTTTTTATTGGCTCCGCCAGCGGGCGTAGTGAGGTCGCCGCGGCTATCTATAGTTGGAGACTGCAATTGCCCGGATGTAGTGCGCGGGCGGCGAACGGCGGTAAGTATATGATTTTACGTCACTAAAACAAGGTCACCTCGAAACCGCTTTTTTAGATATGTTTTCAAGCCAGTATTCAATCAGTTGAAAGCCATCAACAAGACAAACCAGCCTCTAAATGGCCTAAAAGTGCTCGATTTGACCAGAATCCTTGCTGGGCCATATGCCGCAATGGTTCTGGGAGATTTGGGCGCTTCGGTAATTAAGGTCGAACGGCCGCAAACGGGCGACGATACGCGGGGCTGGGGTCCGCCTTTCGATCCCGAAGGAGAGAGCGCCTACTACCTGAGCGTCAACAGAAACAAGCTCAGTGTCGCACTCGATTTCGATAATCCCGCCGACGCCAAGCTCCTCCGGCACCTCATCGCTGACGCCGACGTCGTAATAGAAAACTTCCTGCCCGGAACGCTCGAAAAGCGGCACATCGAACCACCCTCACTGCTCGACCTGAATCCCGGGCTAGTCTGGTGCTCCATCACGGGGTTTGGCCCGCACAGCAAACGTCCCGGCTTTGACTTTGTCGTTCAGGCCGAAAGCGGATGGATGGCAATCACAGGCGAAGCGGAAGGCGTGCCCATGAAAAGCGGAGTCGCGCTCGCGGACCTGATAGCCGGCAAGGACGCGGTAGCAGCGATACTCGCCGCACTGATAAGAAAAGGTCGGGGACCAGTGCCGGCGGAGGATCGCCGAATCTGGATATCCCTCGCACACAGTGCGACCGCAGCACTCGTCAACGTCGCCCAGAACGCGATCGTGTCGGGCAGCGATGCGAAGCGATGGGGCAATGCACACCCCAATCTCGTTCCCTATCAGGCATTCCGCGCTGTTGACCGGTTGATTGTCATCGCTGTCGGCTCGGATGCTCAGTGGACTGCCTGTGCAGCGGCCCTCGGACTTGGCGAGCTGGCTCAGGATCCATCGCTGGCTACCAACTCCGGACGGCTCGCGAACCGCACGAATGTCGTAACGCAAATGCAGGCAGTAATCGAAAGGGAGCCCGCATCCCACTGGATATCCACCCTGGAAGACGCGGGCGTCCCGTGCGGTGTTGTCCGCACAGTCCTCGAAGCACTCGGCGACGTGGACGCATCACCGCTGTACGGGATTGCTCCACCAATTCCCGGAAGCGTGAGACTCCCGCCGCCACGCCTGGATCAGCACGGGACTCAGATTCGCAGCTCAGGCTGGAAAGTTTTCGACTCGCTGCGGCAAAATTTCTTGACGCAGTCCGTTTAAGGCTCCATTACTATCGAAGGTTCCTGAAAGCCTGACCCTGAGAAAAGGATACTGGTGGTAACAGCTCAGCCGGACATACCGAATCCCACTCCGGATCCAATCCCGGATCCAATTCAGGAGCCAATCCCTGACCCGGATCAGGAAACGATTGCGAGGGTTCTTGCCGGATCGCGTGATGCGTTCGGCGAGCTCATCGCGAGGTACAGTGACCCGCTCTACCGCCACGCCCTCGGCATGACAGGATCTCCGGATGTGGCGGAAGACATCCTTCAGGCGTCATTCATAAAAGCGTATCAACACCTTGCCGAAGTTCGCGGCCGTTTCGATGCCTGGGTTTTCCGGATCGTTGCGAACGCATGCAAGGACTGGCTCAAGAACATCCGCCGCTCTCACGTCAGTTACGAGGAAGATGATCAGCCTTCGACGTATTCGACGCCCGAAGAGGAGATGGACCGCAGCGAGCTGCGGACAGATCTCGAGCGTGCGCTGTCGAGGCTGGCACCGTCGCTTCGCGAAGCCTTCGTGATGAAGCACGTCGAAGGAAGGTCGTACGAAGAAATGGCGGTACTGCTGGAAAGCACTGTTGGTGCGCTGAAAATGCGCGTGCATCGCGCACGCGAGACTTTGCAGGAACTCCTCGAGGAGAAGTACAATGATGCATGACGAGCGGGAAACGGGTGTTCGCGGCGATGAGTCGGATCCGCCGCCGGACTCCGAGCTTTGGAAAAAAATCAACAGCGAGACCGAGATGCTGCGGCGCCGCACGACCCCGATGCATGTGCAGCAGCGCATCCTGAGTTCGCTGCCCGACCCGCCGTCACGGACTCAGCAGCAGAACGCTGCGTCGAAGATCAGCCCCGGCATTGTGGGGGTCATTGTGGTTGCTCTTCTGCTCCTCGGACTCCTTCTCGGTATGGTATTGCGCGTACAGTAGCGATGGGTATGTTCCCGGCCTGCCGTTTGCACTCGGCCGATGGCCAGGAAACATCCACTGATTACCAGAGGGGAGGTGTACAGATGAACCTGAAGACTCTCGCGCTCGTTGCGGCATTTGCTGCAGTTCCGGCAATCGCAGGCGCACAGGAAGCGAAGACCACATCCAAGGGTCCGGACTGCCCGAAGGGCTGCCCGACATCTGCCGGCGCAGGCGGGCTGACACCTGTGCAGTTCCTTGCACTGCAGCAGGAGCTCAGAGATCGTGGCTGCGGCAACAACCGTGTTCCAGGAGTTCTGGACGCCGCTACCCGTGCAGCCATCAGGAACTGCGCGAAGCGACTGAACGTCGAAGCGACCCCGGCCGCAGTTCTCAATGCGATGAACATCGGCTTCACTGTCGGAGCGCCGACACAGTAACTGCCACGGCTTCAGCTGCTCGGCAGCGACAACTCGAGCTGCTCAGGGGGGATTTCGACTGCGTCGGAATCCCCTTCGTCGTCTTCCCTCCGCCTGGAATGTCCGTCAACGCCGTACTTCCTGCATAGCTGCTGAAAGAAATTGTGAAGTCCGTCCCGGTACTTCTTGCCCGCGTTGAAATCACGCGCGTATGTGTTCCGGTACCGTTCGGCGAGGTGCGGAAATTCCTGCTCGATGAAGGGCAGGTAACGCTGCCGGGCTGACGTCCGCAGCCTGAGCGCACACGCCGCGACATAGGTTGCTCCGGCTTCGGAAACCCGCTTCACCAGCGCTTCCAGTTCCGACGGATTGTCCGTGATGCCCGGGAGGACGGGCATGCAGTTGATGCCGGCATCGATTCCCGCTTCACGGAGACGCGCGAGGGCTCGAATGCGGGAGTCGGGGGTCGGTGAACGGGGCTCGAGACGACGGGCCAGATCCCTGTTGAGCGTGATCAGCGAAATGCTGATCCGCAGTTCGGAAATCCTGTTGATGCGTGACAGAACATCGATATCGCGTGTAATCAGCGGACTCTTGCTGATGATGCGAATTGAGAGACCGGGATGCTCTGCGAGAACTTCGAGAATCTGCCTGGTAATTCTGAATTTGCGCTCTGCCGGCTGATATGGATCCGTAGCCGAGCCGATCAGGATTGCCTCGCCATCGAGCAGCTTCAGGTGCTTGTCGCTCCCGTGCCGGAGCGTGCGCTGGAGAACTTCAGCTGCATTCGTCTTGACGAAAATGTTTCGCTCGAATGCGAGCCATGGGGGCAGCTGCATATACGCGCTGCTCAGCTCATCGCGCATTCTTTCGGCATCAGAGGCGCGTTCCATCACATACCGGTGCGCATACCGGGCGTAGCAATACGCACAACCGAATGCACATCCGGTGTATGGATTGATGGACCAGAAGCCCATCCCGGTGACTTCCGTTCCATTCAAAACATTTCTTGCCGGTGCCGCGTAGTAACGGATGTCGGCCTGCGCGCCGATGATCGCGAGCTCCTTCGACTTGCGATCGAACTCGGCACCGAACAGCCCTGCGTCCGGAGCCCTTTTCACTTTCCGGGATTTTTTGCGGTAGCCCATGGGTACCCGAATATAACCCGAAGCAGGGGCGTACGACAGAAAGAAAGGGCGTCAGGTACCGAAATTGACTAAGTTGCCCTCCTGAAGGGCTTTTACCGGAGAGATATGAAGGAACTGCTGTCAGACATCGAAATCCAGAGACGTTTGGGGAGTCTTCCAGGCTGGTCGCGCAAAGGCGACGTGCTGACGAAGACCTATCAGTTCCGGGATTTCACTGGCGCAATGGAGCTGGTCAACAACATCGCGCGGGTAGCCGAGCGCGCGAACCACCACCCGGACATCGATATCAGGTACAACAAGGTGACCTGCGCACTGACGACGCACGATGCCGGGGGAATTACAAAAAAGGACCTCGATCTAGCGACGGAGATCGAGGCCCTTTAGGTGATGATGAAATAAACTGCGCGTTATGAGTTTTCCGTTATCCGTTCAGAGCTAATAGCTGACAACGGAAGACGGAAAACGGAAAACGCGTCGTCCCCTCCTAGTCCCTGCGACCAACTATCCGCAGCAGCGCCATGAACATGTTCAGCAGATCCAGGTAGATCTGCAATGCCGCCTGAACGTAATCGTCCGGGCCGTACACGTTCTTTAGCCGCCAGGTGTCGAAGATCAGCAATCCGCTGAAAACCAGAACCGTCATGGACGCTAGCCATAGATCCGCCGTCTGGTTCTTGAAGAACATGTTCAGAAGTGAAGTGCCTATCAGGACCCAAACCCCGACCACCAGAAAGCTTCCCCACGCGCTGAAATCGCGCCGGCTCACGAATGCGTACAGTGTAAGAATGCCGAAGGCGCCGACAGTCAGCATTGCCGCCTGGCTGATCGCACCTGGGCTTCTGGATCCGTAGAAGTACAGCGCGGGGGAGCTGATGACTCCCATCCCAAAGGTGAAAAGCAGAACAAATCCGATGTTGGCCGGAAAGTTCGTCCGGGCACGCTGCGCAGCGATGAGCGGAAGGAACATCGCAATGGTCGCGATGATCGGATGCTCCGCTACCGCCTGCATGATGGACGGCTGCGACAATCCGAACGTCGCGCCGGCAATCGTTACGAGCACACTCACAAAAACCAGAGAGTAAGTGCGGCGCACCAGCGTTGCGCGCTCCTCACCGGTTCTGACCAAGGTTCCAGCGGGGTATGAAATTCCCATCGTCACTCCCAAAAGATGAACGTTGTGATACCTGGTTTGTTACACCAAAGCTTCGTTCTGGATTCGTTCCACCAGCGGAATCAGTCCACGGATGTCGTCCAGAAAGTGTTTCGGCCTGAACGGTTCGAGCATCGGCCGGGTAAATGGCCCCCACAGGGCCGCGATCGTCGTAACCCCGGCCGCATTCCCTGCTAAAATATCGTGCGGGGAATCGCCAATGAACACTGCTTCCTCCGCTTCATAGCCAAGTTCGCCGAGAGCCATGCGGACCGGGAAGGGATCCGGCTTGTGGACGGAGCAGGAATCGCATCCGATCATCGACTGCATGAAACGTTCGATGTCGGTGAATCGAAGACTCTTGAGCATCATGTTATTGCCCTTGCTCGTGACGATGCCCATCGGATGACCATTCGCCCTGAGCTGCTCGAGGGTTTCTGAAACGCCATCGTACACCCGTGTCATCCGGTCGTGCGCCTCGTTCTGGAATCCCCGGTAACGGGAGACCAGATGCTGGACATCTTCCGCGGACTCGGCATAGGGCTCGATCTGCCTTGCCAGCGGCGTTCCAATTCCTGCAACCCATTCTTCCGGTGTGGGCGCCAGTGCGCGGCCTTCGAATGCATGCTTCACGGAAGCCAGCAGCAACCCGATTGAGTCTATGAGCGTTCCGTCCAGATCGAAAAGGACTGCGTAAGGTCTGCGCTTTGCCATGAGTGGAAACTAAACTGCTGGGAGCCGGTATCAGGCTAGCCAGGCGCACAAGCAGTCGTTTCTGTGCTTCTCTCCTCCTCTCTATAGTTGTAATACCCCCCTCAGCCACTAAGTTATGAAGATGCTGACGAAGAGAAGAACCACCCCCTCCACGTCACGTTCGGCCACCGGATTGCCACGAAGCTCATCGTTTTTCCGGTTGCTCGACGACGTCGGGCCTGTTGATCAGGTCGGGGTTGAGGAACGCGCTGCTGGATTCACCACGCGCAGCATCAAGAAGCAGTCGAAACTGTGGGGCCTGAAGACCGCTGTCTCGATGGTCGATCTGACCACCCTGGAAGGCAAGGATACTCCCGGGAAAGTGGCATCGCTCTGCCAGAAGGCCCGGCAGCCGGCCAGTGATCCGACCATTCCCCAGGTCGCCGCGGTCTGCATCTATCCGCCGCACGTCAAGCACGCGCGTAAGTGGCTGGGCGACACTCCCATCAAGATCGCGTCGGTCGCGACGGCATTTCCGTCGGGCCAGGCTCCACTGCGGACACGCCTTGCCGAAGTTCGCCAGGCAGTCTCCGATGGCGCAGACGAGATCGACATGGTGATCAACCGCTCTGCGTTCCTTTCGGGCGAGCTGGATGAAGTGCAGGACGAGATTGCGGCGGTCGTCGAGGCGTGCGGAGATGCGGCGCTGAAAGTCATTCTCGAAACTCACGAGCTCGAAAGCTATGACAACATTCGCGCCGCGTCGTTCCTCGCAATGCGCGTAATTCGGGAAGGCGACTTCATCAAGACGAGCACTGGTAAAGCCGCAGGGGCAGCGACGCTAGCCAACACGCAGGTGATGCTCGAAGCAATTCGCGACCATTATCTCGCGACCGGTCGGGCGATTGGAATGAAGCCGGCAGGTGGCATCAAGACCGCGAAACAGGCGCTGCATTTCCTCGTTGGAGTGAAGGAAACGCTTGGCGATGCATGGCTGAATAACTCGCGTTTTCGTTTCGGCGCGAGCTCGCTCCTGAACGACCTGCTTCGCCAGATAGAGAAGGAAAAGACAGGCGCATACCAGGCACCCTACTACTTCACCGAAGCAACGGAGAGCTACTAACCAGTGCCCTCAGCCAAAGCTGTAAAGAAGAGCGGGTCGTCCGCCGTCTCTGCGCGCACCAGCGTTGCAAAGCGCGGATCGATTCCCGAGCTGATATTCGGTGACCTCTGGGAGTTCGACCCGGCCCCTGAAAGCGCTGACCCGCGCATACAGAGCAGGTACGATCTTTTCATCGGCGGGAAATTCGTAGCGCCCAGGTCCGGGAAATACTTCGATTCCATCAACCCAGCGAACGAAAAGAAGATCGCGGAGATCGCGCACGCAAACGCCGACGATGTCAACGCTGCCTACGAGGCAGCGCGCCATGCGTACGACTCCGTGTGGGGCAGGATGTCGGGACGCGAGCGCGGCAAGTACCTGTTTCGCATTGCGCGCCTCGTCCAGGATCGGGCCCGCGAATTCGCGGTCGCCGAGACAATGGATGGAGGGAAGCCGATCAAGGAGTCGCGCGACTTCGACCTTCCCATGGTCGCAGCCCACTTTTTTTATCACGCGGGCTGGGCGGACAAGATCGAGTACGCAATCCCGGGACGTGAGGTCGCGCCCCTGGGCGTAGTGGGCCAGGTAATCCCGTGGAACTTCCCGCTCCTGATGCTGGCGTGGAAGATCGCACCCGCGCTCGCCATGGGAAACACGGTTGTCCTGAAGCCCGCTGAAACAACGTCAGTGACCGCGATGAAATTCGCGGAAATCCTGCAGGAAGCGGAGCTGCCCGACGGAGTCGTGAATCTTGTATCCGGTTTCGGGGATACGGGGGCCGCGGTGATGGGCCATCCTATCGCCTCCAAGATCGCATTCACGGGATCGACGGAAGTCGGAAAGCGGATCATGCGCCAGGTCGCCGGGACCGACAAGAAAATGACCATGGAGCTCGGCGGCAAAGCGGCCAACATCGTCTTCGAGGACTCGCCGATCGATGCCGCTGTAAACGGCGTGGTCAACGGAATTTTCTTCAACCAGGGCCATGTCTGCTGCGCCGGCAGCCGCCTGCTCCTTCAGGAGTCCGTCGCCGAGCTGTTCGTCCGCAAGCTCAAGGACAGAATCAGCGTCCTGCGCGTCGGAAATCCACTCGACAAGAACACTGACATTGGCGCGATCAATTCCCGCGCGCAGCTGGACAAGATTACTGAGCTGGTAGAATCCGGCGTTGAGGAAGGTGCGCAGATGTACCAGCCTTCAGCGTGCAGGCTTCCTGCGAACGGCTTCTTCTTCAAGCCGACAATCTTTACCAACGTCACCCAGAGTCACCGCATCGCGCGTGAGGAAATTTTCGGACCCGTGCTCAGCATACTGACTTTCCGCACGCTCGAAGAAGCAGTGGAGAAGGCCAACAACACCATGTATGGACTGTCGGCCGGTGTCTGGACCGATAAAGGCTCGCGCATTCTCAAGATGAGCACCGAGCTGAAAGCCGGCGTCGTATGGGCGAATACATTCAACAAGTTCGATCCGTCGTCACCCTTCGGCGGCTACAAGGAGTCCGGGTTTGGCCGTGAAGGCGGCCGCCAGGGACTGCTCGACTACGGGAAGATCGTATGACCGCCCGTCTTCCTATCATCAAGACTCCCAAGGTCTATGTGGGCGGCGCATTCATCCGGTCAGAGAGTGGGCGCACATATCCGATCCACGAACCCGGCAGCAAGGGTTCAACCGGAAAATTTCTCGCGAACATTCCGCAGTGCACTCGCAAGGATTTGCGCAACGCTGTTGAAGCCGCGGCAAAGGCAGGGCCGGGCTGGGCGAAGCGCACTCCGTACAATCGCGGCCAGATCATGTACCGTCTCGGCGAAATGCTCGAGGCGCGCAGCTCGGAAATGTGCAGCGCGATCGTTTCAACCACGGGTGAGTCGAAAGCGAATGCCGAACGTGAAGTCGCGGCTGCTGTCGACCGGCTTATCTACTATGCCGGGTGGGCCGACAAGTATGAGCAGGTTCTTGGCAATACGAATGCAGTCGCGGGCCCATTCTTCAACTTCACCGTTGTCGAACCCATGGGCATCGTCGGCATAATTGCCGAAGATCGCTTTCCGCTCCTTGGGCTGCTGAGTCTCATTGCGCCGGCGATCGTCAGCGGCAACACCGTCGTGGCGCTCGCATCGCAGGAATCTCCGTATCCGTCCATAGTGCTGGGCGAGATGCTCGCCACCTCCGATCTGCCGGGCGGCGTCGTCAACATCCTTACAGGTTTTCGCGCGGAGATGGTTCCAACATTCGCTACGCATACCCATCTGCGCGGAATCAGTGCTGTAGTAGTCCAGGAGGACAAGAAGACACTCGCACTCGGCGCTGCGGACAGCGTCAAGCGCCTGAAAGCGCGAAACGCTGAGGACCTGATAGACTGGCTCTCCGAGAAGAGCCAGAGTGTCTACGACATCCGCGACTTCTGCGAATTCAAGACGACCTGGCACCCGATCGGCGTCTAACCGCTTTACCCACCAGCAGGGCAAGAAGCTCGAAGCCGGACCCATCGGGTTCGGCTTTCTTGCATCCGTCCCCGCCGGCAACAGCAGTGAGTTCTTCCAGCCATTCGTGTGCGCCGCCGGCATTTGTCGCCAGCTCCATCATTTGCGCTTCAACGCTGATGCGGTGAAACCCCCGGAGCGACCGCTGCGCATTGTCGGCGCGCGCGGCTGCAGCCGCGCGCCGGTGCGCGGGAGCTTCGATCACCGCCCGATGGACCCGACGACTGAGAAATCTGTGCACTCCGCTCGAGCAGCCGGTCAGGTGCAGTTGTGACTCCAGTCGCCGCTGGGCCAGCCAGGATTCCACGCGAGCGATTATGCGAGAAGCGCTGCGCATGTCGGGCCGAAGGTCCTGGTGGCCAAGCTGATACATGCACTCCAGAATCTTTCGAGGATCGGTGCTGACCCCATTTCCCGGATCGCAAATTATTTCTCTCTGTACTGCATCTCCGATCACCGCGACAAAACAGGGCTGAGCGCTGGGCAGGAACGCGATGACCGGACCGCTCTGCTGCTCCATTGTCCCGAGTTTCCAGTCAGCGAGCAGCATTCGAATCCGCTCGCTCGCGTCGGCGACTGAAATCTCTAGAGGCCCGTCGTCACTGGTGCCCACAAGAGTATCACTGAGACGCCGCTTGTTCTTCAGGCGCTGCTCGAGTCGAAGCAGATCCTCGGCAACGCCAGGAACGCGAAAGCAGTGGATGAACACTTCACGATGAGATGAGCCCGTACGGGCAATCCGGCCGATGCGTTGTTCGACTCGTGCGTGCGTCCACGGGAGATCGAGGTGCATTATCACACCGGCGTCCTGAAGATTCAGGCCCTCGCTGCACAGATCTGTTGCCATGAGCAGCGTGACAGCTTCCCGTTCTGGCGGTGCATTACACCTGGCCGCGCCTGGCGCAAAGCGGCGGATGAGTTCCTGGCGCTGGATTCGGCCGGAGGCAATCTCACAGTGGCTGGAGGTGACCAACCCCACTTTTCCATCCTTCTTGAGCAGGCGGTAAAGCTCACGCGCCGTAGACGCGAACTGGGTGAACGCGACAATCTTCCGGTCACTGTAAAGTTTCCGAAGGGATCGAAGGTAGTTTGCTCTCCATTGATCTGAGGAAGGTGCGGACTGCACGCACTGCAGCAACTTCTCGCAGCCGCGCCGATGTTCCTCCACTGCGACCAGAAGCTCCCGGCTTCCGCCCGGCGATGCGAGCAGCTCGGCGAAGCCGAGCTGTACGTTCACTTCTGCGGCAATCCACGAAGTCAGTTCCTTGCGTGTCGGGAATGTTCCTGCGTCCAGCGCAGCTGTCAGCGCATGGGACCGCGCTATCCTGGCCTGCAGGCCGCGCTTCAATGCTGCATCGCTTGAGACCCACTGCCGCAGGAGGGTGAACTGCACGAGGGAAGCGCAGTCATCACCATCCCGCGGTGGGACAGGAGGCGGAAGTGCAAGCAGCAGGCGCCTCACCTGGTCAGATACCGGGGGAGTGACAGCATCGCAGCTGATGCGAACAGGAAGATCCCTGGAAGCCAGCGAGTCTCGTCCCCGCCGAATTACACAGCGGGATTCATCGGCCGGCCCCAGGCTCGCTGCGCGGCTGCCAAGAAACAGGGACAGCAGGTTGAGCAGATCGTTTCGATGATTATGCAGGGGTGTTGCCGACAGGAGCAGAACCCTGGCGTGTCCGATGAACGCGGCGACATTCCGGAATCGCGCCGTGTTCCTGTTTCGCAGATGATGCGCTTCGTCGATGATCACCAGGGAAGCGGCCGTCGCTTTCAATTCTGAGCGGCTGAACTTCTCCAGGGAAATCACCGCCGAAGATATTCGCGTACGCGCCAGCGACTCGCGCCACATTGCGGTGAGCCCTGCCGGTGCCAGCACAACCGCAGGGCCGGCGTGTTGAGCCACACCCGCCGCGGTATACGTTTTTCCCAGCCCGACCTCGTCGCAAAGGAGTGCACCGCCGTATCGGTTCAGTGACTCGATGATGCGGAACACTCCTTCTCTCTGGTGCTCACGCAGGTCTATCGTCCCCAGGCGGGCCGCGATCCCGGTGTGTTCACGCATGAGATGCGCGATGGTGCTTCGAACGGCCCGCGCAGTCGTAATTATCACTGATGCGTCCAGGCCATCATGTCCTGCACATCATCTTCCCTGAGTCCGTAAAGTCTGAGCGATCGCATGAATAGCTCGTGGGAATCCGGTGGAGCGCCGGACGCAGCGCGGTCGTAGATATCTGCGAGGCCGGACCTGTGTCGTTCCCAGTCACGGGGAACAGGGAGCAATGACATGGTCCATCCGAGATACCTGCTGTAGCCACCCTGTGCCGGTTCCGCGATCAGTGACAGCCACGCGCCGATAAGCGGGCTGTTGAGAAGCGTTGCGAGCGCCGCGCTGTCTATTCTGTCCATGCACCCCACCACGTAGCAGCTGTTGACCGGAATGCAGTTGTCCCCGGCGGGAATCACGGCTGCTTGCGGATGGCGACCTATGTCAGGCCACACGACCCTGTCCCGGGATGAGTCCGCGGCCTCAGTGCGGAATGCCCGCCACCACCGGATCTCGCCCCGCGCGTCTGCGCGCGACTGCAGACGTGTACGCCACGTCCTGAACCATGCGCTGGCTAAGGGTGGAAGTGATGCGAGCGGTTCACCTGCGGCATCGTGGGTCCAGATGATTCGTTCCTCACGGGAACGGATCTCCCATTGCGCGATCGCTTCGCCCCTCACAACCCGGCGAATCAGGCAGCGTTCCACCGGGGTGTCTGCATCGTACCTGGGCAGGATGAACGCATCATTCAACCCTGTCTTGACTCCGAGAAGTGGCCGGCCGAAATGACTGTCGCACATTGGAATGCCGCGCGCGGCAATCCTGTCGAATCCTGCCCGAACTTCGCCGGGAATCAGCAGCCAGGGGCTTCCACGAGACTGCTCGAGCGCGAGCATATCGGGGCTCATCTTCCAGTGCAGCGTCTCCCGGCGCCGGTGAACTGTGGCGCGAATTGGACCCGCGGTTGAACGGCTGGACGCACTCCGTTTTCGCACCACCAGCAGCGACGGATAAGTGGCGGCTTCGAATAGGGCTTTTGCTTCCGAGAAGTCTTCGAGCACGCGGAGTTCACATTCGCTCGTTATCAATGATCGAACACTTCCGCCGGCGAGAGATTTCCAGAGCTTGGCGGGCAGCAGCATGGCAATGGTTCCGTTGTCGCGAGCGATGGAGATCGACCTCTCCACGAAAAGAGCAGACAGGTCCAGTTGATTGGCGAAGCCCGTTGCGGCGCTGGCACGGGCTGCGCCTTTGCTCCACCCACCAACGCGAAAGAGTTCAAAGGTGCTCCGGAGTGACTCTCTCGTATTTCTGGCTATCTGGTGAAGACGCACCCACGGCGGATTGCCAACAACGACGTCAAATCCGCCGCGCTCAAAGACTTCAGAAAAATGCGTCTGAAAGGAGAAGGGAAGGGCTGACCCGGCTTCGAGCTTTGCGAGTGCATTTCTTCCCAGGCGCCTTCTCAGCCGACAACTATCCAGTTTTTCCCGAAGATCTGCGCTCGCCGCCCGCTCGCCGAACAGGTTTCGAGACCGCATTGCCGACAGCAGATCTTTCCGGTGCAGATCGATGTTATCGAGCTCGGTCCTGAGAGCGTGAATCGCATTCCGCCGCTCCAGACGTTCGAGCTGGCGGCCGAGCAGTTTCTTGCGGCTGCCCACAGAGTTCACATATCGCTTCCTGGTGCGTTCTATCTCGAGCGCATGTCCGGACACTGCTCGTGCCGGACATCCCGCACCCAGTGAATCCCCAACCCGGATATTCCTGTCGAGGTTTGGGAGTGGTGTCACACGGGTGCCTTCGTTGTGAATGACAACCGACAGCCAGAGCCGAAGCTCGCACAGCCACACCGCCGTCGGATTTATATCCACGCCGAAAATGGAGTTGGCGAGCACACATCGTCGCCGATCTCCGATAGACCGGTTGTCTCCGCACAAGAGGTAGGCATCGGAGAGCTTCTCGAGGAGATAAACCAGAAATGCGCCTGAGCCGCATGCCGGATCCAGGATGCGCATGCCCGAAATCGCCGCAAGGACTGCAGCCCGTTCGTTCGACCGCACACGTGATCCGCTCAGGAGACTTGTCGTGGCTCCGCGGGATAGATCCAATGAGGCGAATGCAGATTCCAGTGCTGCGTCCGCGACGCGCTGTACTACGCTTTGCGGAGTGTAAAAAGCCCCGCTGGCTTTTCTCGACTCCTGTCCCATGAGGGATTCGAACGCCCTGCCGAGAATCTCCGGGTCGATTGCGGTGTCGCTGATTCCGGGATTCTGTTCATGGCCGGTGAAACGATATCGTGTAAGCAGGTCGCCAAAGACGCTGCCAATCGCTTCGTCCGAAAATGCGAAGCAGTGCTTTCGTTCCGCGGCCGTCCTTCCGAATAGCCCGCCATTCAGGAATGGAACCCGGCCGAATTCCTTCGCGCGCACCGCCCGCCTGTTCATCGGCGTGTTGAGAGTACCGAAGAAGAGTGGTGTCAGGACGCGCTTGTGGTATGCGCCTCCTGACGACATGCACTGGATGAACGAGTTCGAGAGAAAATCATGATCGCCGTTCAACCATCCCTTGGTCTCTATGAAGGAGAGAAAGAGCAGGCGGGAGACGCACACGAGCGCGAGGTCGCGTCTTTCTGCCTCAGGTACCCTGTCTGGGATGGATCGGCCAAGTTCGTCGATCACCAGGCGGAGCGCCCGGAAGAACTTGATCGTTATTGCGTCGCGTCCAAGGATTTCGATCCAACGGATGTAGGTGATCGAATCGGAGCTCGAGGCGCCGGCAGCGAGCGCGCAGAATGTATGTGCATCGCTCTCGGTGATGCGATGTGGCTCAGCGAGAAGTGCGTGAACCCGGATGCGCTTGGCTTCCGTTCGCCAGACCGAGATTCCAGTGTGGGCTCTTCCGTCGCCTGAGATTACTGTCCAGAGCAGGTGTGGAACAGTTGTCGAAAGTTTCCGGCAGATGGCGGTCAGCGTATCGCGTGGAGACTCCGCGCCGGCGAGCCAGACCAGAAGCGCGCGAAGTGTCCCGCGCCCCTCGCATATCTCGAAGCTGCTCCCAAGTCCGGTTAGCCCGAGCTTCTGCTGAAGGTCTCCGCCCACGGGCGTTGACCGCGTGAAGCCCATTGCCATGGCGCAGCACCGAAGTCCGTCATTCGAGAGGGTGTTCTCGAGCAGTTCCTGCGCCTCGCGCACCGATAGCACGCGCGAAGGATCGTCGACTGAAGCGATCGCGAGGGCATCGTTTGCATTCGCGCAGAATCAAGAAAGGAGGCTATTTCGCTTTCAGAATCCTGAACTTGGTCCAGACGAGAATTGTCGTGCAGTTCCGCAGTGAGGAATACTCTGGCGGAACATCGAGCGGGTGGTAAACCTCGATCGCGGCTATTCTGGCAGGCAAAACTGCTTCGTCCACATAACCCGGGCTGGCCATGATCCACTCGGTTCCATCTATGAACATGCTTATGCATGCCTGTTCGGCGGTACTCTTCGCATCCCGGGTGGATTTGATGAAGCCGCGCCCTTTCAGCGGATCATGCGTGAGGCCACTTACGCGAGCGAGGATATCGGAAAGACGAGGATTGCGCTGCTTTTCGATGTCTGCGGCCAGCAGAAATGTGCCGAGGCCTGTTTCTCTCCTGCGGCTAAAGCCGACCCGGCTCAGGCCCGTGTTTGCATTCGCGAGAACCCGGACGTCCTCGAGCACCGGGACGGACTTTGCCATCATATACGAAACACCCGGCTGCCTTCCCGGGGTGACCAGCACCGGGAAGGAGACTGCGGAATAACCAATCTTCCGCGCGACCAGTATCTGGGTCCCGGTCGTAACTCCACTCACAGCGAAGTAGCCCGCAGAGTCCGTCATTGTCGATAATCCGCTTCCTTCGATTCCCACATATGAACCTGGTACCGCCGACCCGGTCTGATCAGTGATCCATCCCGATACGATCCCCATGCTCCTGCTGTCCGGGCTTCTGATCGCGATGTCTATGGCTACGACCGGGACGGGTCCGATTTCAACTTCCATGTCGGGCGCCTGAATTCCGCTGCGGAATGCGTGGATGCGAACGGGAACGTCGGTAGGCAGTCCGCAGGCCTTGAACGTTCCCATCTCGTCCGTCACTGCGACAACGGCGTTCGGTTTCAGGTTGAGGATTTTCCTGCCCTTCACCTCATAGTCGGTCCACTGGAACGTGACGCGTGAACCTTGTACAGGAGCACCGTTATCCGGATCGATCACGCGTCCCGTCAGGGCGCCCGACTTCTTCTCGTTGGGGCGGACGTTGCACAGCTGGCGCAGAAGCGACCGGCCAGAAGGCACGGCCACCACCAGAATCCCCGCGCTGTCCGATCCGAGCGTGAAGGGATGAGACCCGATCGAGATCCCAAGACGCTCGAGTAGCGGGTGAAATATTCCCAGTTGTCGTGTTCCAGTCGGCACACTGTCAAACCGGAAGCGCCCGAGTGAATCGGTGACTGCCACCCTTGTGGTGCCTGTCAGCGTGACCTCGGCACCAGACAGCCATCCGCCGTGGAGGCTGTCCACGACGGTTCCGAACACGCTAGCCGCCTTCTGTGCGGAGGCGACCGGTGTCTGTGTTGCCAACGCCGCAACCAGGATGGCCGTGAGCTGCTTCTTCACACTCATATTCTCAGGAGTGGGCCGTGCACCCGCAAGCAGCGAATTAAAAGGGTCATATGGCTCGAGCCAGAGTTTCGTCAGGCCATCCGGATGAGCCCCGGGAAGCGTGCCGATGCAGACCCGCTTTCAACATGTGCCATATTTCGAATCCACCGACCATTTGTGAAAAGTTTCTCATGGCAATAAAGAGCACCACGGCAGTCTGGCCGGCCCCGGTTGCGGCGAACGCACGCATAGCGCTCGTCTCTCCTTCCGGTCCCATTCGCAGCCTGGATGATATCGCCGCGTCGGAGCGAAACGCGCGGGAGTTGAACTGGTCGCCGGTCGTTACGGCGAACGCCGCGAAGAAGGCGGCGTATCTGGCTGGTGAAGACGCGGACCGTGCGAATGACCTGAACGATGCATTCCGTGACGACACAATCGCTGCGCTCTGGTGCGTGCGGGGTGGATATGGCGCCATGCGAATTCTCGACCAGCTCGACTATGATGCATTCATCAAGTCGCCGAAGGCGCTGATCGGCTACTCCGACATCACCGCACTTCACGCCGCAATCGCGTCGCGCTGCGAAGTTGTGAGCTTTCACGGACCCACCGCACGCGGCACGCACTCCGGTTTTTCCCGGGACTCGTTTGTCAGGGCAATCGTTCGGCAGGAGAATTCCTGCGGGACCTGGCCAGCCGCACGCACGATTCGCGGCGGAAGAGTGAAAGGAAGAATTGCCGGAGGCAATCTTTCACTGGTTGCGGCGCTCACTGGAACGCCGTACCAGATCGACCTTTCGGATGCGATCCTCGTGATCGAAGATGTCAATGAAGCCGTCTATCGAGTCGATCGCATGATGCATCAGCTGCTTCTCTCGGGGTCGCTGGATAACTGCGCGGCGATCGCGGCTGGTGATTTTACACTCCCGGCAGATGACCACGACTCACTGGATCGCTCGGTAGATGAAGTCTTCAGCGAAATCTCCGAGCGTCTGGGGATTCCCTGCATTTCGGGATTCCCTGTCGGCCACATCGAGGATCAGTGGACTGTTCCGCTGGGAGCCGACGCAGAGCTCGATACTGAAGCAAAGCGTCTCGACATAATCACGCCAAACAAAACAGGAAAATGAACTTCAAGACGGGCGCAGAACTGGTTGAGGAAGCGCGTCAGCGCATCGAGGAAATTTCGCCGAAAGACACGATGGCGTGTGTCCAGAACCGGGAGGATATCGTCTTCCTGGATGTCCGCGAGCAGAATGAGTGGAACCTGGGGAGGATTCCAGGTGCGGTGCACATTCCGCGCGGCAACCTTGAAAGCAAGGTCGAAGGGTTGATCGACCGTACCCAGCGGATTGTTGTGTACTGCGCCCGGGCCAACCGGTCTGCGCTCGCCGCAGACACGCTGCTGCAAATGGGGTACGAGAAGGTTGCGTCCATGAGCGAAGGCTTTGGAGGATGGGTGGGCGCTGGCGGAGAAGTTGAAGAATGATTCGCGAAGACGCGTTTACGCTGCACCGTCCGGGGGGCTTCATCATTCGTGGTGAGACCTACTCTGAAGTCGAGAATCCGCGGCGCGCCGTAGTTATCTGCCACGGCTTCAAGGGATTTGCCCACTGGGGATTCTTCCCGCACCTGGCTCGCGCCATCGCCTCTGCAGGCATGCGCGCCATCACCTTTGATTTTTCGGGAAGCGGTATGGGCGATGACCGGGAGAACTTTGTCGATGCCGATGCGTTCTCCAGGAATACCTTTACGCAGGAACTTGCCGATCTCGATGCGGTGGTTGAGGAAGCCCGCCTGCGCCAGTGGATAACATCGCCCTATGGACTCCTCGGACACTCCCGCGGCGGCGGAGTTGCGATCCTGCACGCCGCTGCGAACCAGGAAGTGAAGGTTCTTGCAACCTGGGCGGCGATTTCACATGTGTTGCGCTGGACACCAAGCGATGTGATTACATGGAGGGAACGCGGCTATGTGGATATCGTAAACGCGCGCACCGGCCAGGTGATGAAGCTGGGAACATCGCTGCTGGACGATGTCGAAGCCAATGCGTCGTCCACTCTGGATATCGCTGCGGCTGCTTCAAGAATCCGTGTGCCATGGCTGATTCTCCACGGGGATCAGGATGAGACGGTTCCGCGTGCGGAAGCGGAGCGCCTTCACGAACTGTCTCGTGGCAGCAGCACACTGAGAATCCTGAAAGCCGATCATGGGTTCAATGCCAAGCATCCGTTCAATGAGGTACCCGAAAGTCTGCACATCGCGATCGGTGAAACACTGGACTTTTTCGAGCAGCATCTGGGCTGAGTGACGGAAACTTCCGATCATCCGCTGATTGCTCAGATAAGGGAACGCCTCGCGGCGCACATTCCGCTCGAGCAGGCCATCAGCGAGGCGCGGCCAGCGGCCGTCGCAATCATGCTGCGCCCACGGGGATCGGACATCGACGTGCTCTTCATCCGGAGAGCTGAATACCATCTCGATCCCTGGAGTGGTCAGGTTGCGTTCCCGGGAGGCCGACAGGAGCCTGCGGATGCCGACCTGCTGCACACCGCCATGCGCGAGACTTTGGAGGAAATCGGCATCGACCTCCGCGGCAGCTTTGATCTGCTCGGGCGTCTGGATGACCTGCATTCACAGAACGTCAAACTTCCCAACCTGTTCGTCCGTCCCTATGTGATCGCCGTGAGGGATCTGGCCCACTTTCAGCTGAGCGATGAAGTCGCCGAGGCGTTCTGGGTTCCGCTCTCGTTCCTGACTTCGATTTCGAGCTGGCATCGCACAACAGTCCAGGCCAGGGGGCTTTCATTTGATGTGAGGGCCTGTCTTTTCGATGGAAAGATCATCTGGGGGATGACCGAGCGCATCGTGACCCAGCTCCTGGAACTGACAGCCAGGGAGAGTTAAGCACGCGTGTAAGCTATTAACCAGGCAATGTCCCAAAGTCGAGTTGGTACCTTGCAGAAAACTTAGGGTAACCTAACTTTGTGTTAAGCGACACATCATTTCTATAGAAAGAAGACCCGTGAACTTCCTGAAAAAGCACAACGACGACCTGCCAATCCCGCCGGGCGCTGATCCTGGCTGGCGCCGCGCACGGCTTACTCCATCGCTCGCCGAAGTTTATCGCACAGTTCCCGTAAGTGGAAAAACCTGGTGGCGAAAGATTCTGGCCTTCGCCGGTCCAGGCTATCTGGTAGCTGTCGGGTACATGGATCCGGGAAACTGGGCTACCGATCTGGCTGGCGGATCGCAGTTCGGGTA
>JAKFCC010000147.1:0-16363 GCA_036676795.1 Gemmatimonadota bacterium | reverse complement strand
ATCGCCCACCGCGCCGATTGGCTTCGCGATCACGACGCGGTAGCCGTCAGGGTCTTGAAGCATGAAATCGCGGTTGCCCCACGGACGGTCGCCAATTGGGCCGCAGATCGTGACGCCGCCTCGCTGCAGGCGCTCGTAGAGCAGGTCGATATCGTCTGCGGCGGACAGGCAGATGTTCAGCGTCACGCCAGACCGTTCGCCGTGGTTCGGTTGCAGCGTCACTGTTGGGCCTGGGCTCTCGAACATGATCACGGTGTCCCCTACCTCAACGCTGCCCAGGAACGTGGTGCCGCCGTCGTCTTTTTCGACGAGGTCCTGACGAAAGCCGAGCTGCTCGCGGTAGAAGGCGAGAGAGGCTTCGACGTCGAGGACGGTTAACGTTGGCCACAAACTCATCGTCGGCTTCTCCATAATTACGCCCGATACCAATATCCCATCCGGCAAACCTCCCTGAACCCGACCCGCTGATACATCCGGAAGCCCATGCCGGTCGCGATCAGAACGGCTTGCCTGTAACGCTGCTTCCGTGCGAAGCGCAAGGCATGCAGCACCATCGCACTTCCAACCCCGCACCCCCGCCGGTCCGCGACCACTCCAACGTCGTGTAAGCCAGCCGCGCCCGGAGCCAAGGCCAGCGTGCAGGCCCCGATTGGCCGGCCTTCCTCGACTGCGACGAAGTCGAATACGTCTCGCGGGACGCGGCGTGCCAAGGACGCAAGACGAGCGAGTTCGTACCGCCGGATCGGTGTGGAGATCCGTCCGAGGTACGGATGTGGCTGCTGTTCGAACATGGCGTGGTCGGTCACTGCCAGGATGGTGACGCCTAGAGGGACCGGAACGTCGCTCAGTGCATCGAGGTCGCACCACATGCCTGGAAAGTATTTCCGGCAGCGAAATCGACGTTTCGTGAGGTGCGCTTCCAAGTCTTCGGGCGTCGCATCTGCGTCAATCCAGAACCCCGCGCCACGCGTCCTGAAACTCGCGAGAACTTGATTCAGCCGGCTCGCGACTGTTCCGTCGTCGAATCGAACGCTGACGCCGCCGTTGAGCCACACCCTACCGCGTTGCTTCATCCACGTGATGTCGGACTCACGATGCACGACCGCGCCAGGGACGCCCGCATGCATGCCGTACCACGCCTCAAGATGATGGCCGACGACTCGCGCCAGCCTCACGTCTTGAGGCATAGGTCGGCCGCGGGGACTGCGGACGCATTCGCTCATCAGCGCCTAGGTCCCTTGGTTGGCAAACCTGAGACGGTTGCCGTCCGGGTCGATGACCATCATCTCTCTGACACCCCACGGGGCATCCTCAGGCGGTTCGTACACACGCACCCCGCGAGCGACAAGGGCGCGGTAGTACAGATCGACGTCATCCAGGATGATGTACGCGGCCCCGCCAACCTGACAGTCTTCGCGATGCTCGGTCAGGAACAGGGCCCGGCCATCGAGAACGACCTCGGCGAAAACCGGGAAGCCAGGCTCGAAGGTGTGTTCCCACTTCACCTCGAAGCCAAGACCATCAACATAGAACGACTTCGTCCGCGGCCAGTTGGTGGAACGGAGTTGGGGAGTGACCAGCTGCGTCATTGGTTGAAGACTGTATCGCGATCGAGTGCTATTGACAGCGGGCGGCAGCGGCATGCGAATGGTCCAATTATTTCTCGCGATGTCACCTCTTCGCGGACAATGGGGGTTCTTGCGCGATGCCGAATCAGCCGAAACGTCATCACTTCCTGCCAGAGGCTTACCTCCGGCGCTTCACCGATGAACATGGCAACCTCTGGGTGATCGATCGAAAGCAGGGCGTCGTCCGCCGACAATCGCCCGAAGTCACGGCCGCAGAGCGGGAGCTATACAGTCTCGACGACGAATCAGGCGAGAGGGATCGGAGTGTCGAAACGGCACTCGCTGATGTTCTGGATGGACCCGCGCAGCACCCGATCCGGGTGCTCGATGAGGGAGGGAAGCTCAGCAAAGAGGAAGCTGAGACCCTGGCCACTTTCGTCGCGGGCCTTTACGTCCGAACGCCCGCCTTTCGCGAGCAAACCCGTCTGCTGGCCGAGCAGATGCGCGATTCGCTTATCCGCGGAGGTGTGGAGCCAGCTGTAGAACCACTCCCCGAAACGCACCCGGATGCACAGCGGCTCCGCGCCGTGGGTGGTGTTCGTTGCGACGAGCTGCTGGCGATGCTCAACGCCAGCCGGAACGAGCACCGCCCGTACCATAACGACTTCGTGAGGATGATGGTCAATCTGATCCCAAAGGTGGCGGACGCCCTCACCGGGCTGGAGTGGTTCATCGCATGCGCGCCACCCGGCAAGGCCTTCGTCACCTGCGACGCGCCGGTCATCATCACACAGCCGGCGAGTCATGACCCCCTGCTGGGCGTTGGGCTCATCACTCCGGGGAGCGAGAAGATCGTCCCGCTGTCGAGCCGCATCGCGCTCTTGATGGGCGACCAAGTGTCGAGGCCCATGGTGAGGCACGTCACGATCGATCGCGATCACTTGCGATGGATCAACGAGGCGCTAGTGCGCCGTTGCGAGCGATTCGCAATGGGCCGCAGCAGAGCGCTGCTCGACAGTTTGCTCAAGGCCACCGGAATCAGCCGCACTGCGCCGCCGCGACGCTCGGAGCTTGTAGGCGGACCTGGTGCATGAACTGATTCGGCACGTTGAGCATTACGTTGAAGCGCTAGATCAACCCACAGCGTGAAGGTGCTCCGTGCCGTTCCTCGTCGATGCGGGGCCGAGCGAATTCACCGAAGAAGTCGGTCCACCGCCGTTAGCTTCTGCTTGGGAAGCTGGCACTTGCGGCGTAGGTGTTTAATGTCTTCCTCGTCGACCACGCCCTCCATTACGAAGGATGCAGCGGCCATCGACCAGTGCAGCATCCGGAAAGGCAGCGCGATCAAGGCATGTCCTGGATCGCTCATGTACGCACCCGTTGCATCACCCGCGTACGTCTCAAGTAACAGCGGGAGCTTCGCGGCGTCGAGTCCTGCCAGGGCGTCGGGAAACTCTGGGTCAGGGAAGCGACCGCACCGGTACTGCCAATATTCACGCTGGTGAAGCAGCCACTGAACGGGATCGGCGCCGCCAATCTGAAGATTCTTCATGAACGTGGGGTATCCAGCGTCCTTGAAAAGCTTCGCAACGAGTTTGTGCGTACTCGGCGTGTCAGAAACTTCCGGTTTCGAGCCCTGAAGAATTGACAGGGTGAACTGCGTGTGGACAGTGGACGTGCCTTTCGGTACATGGAACACGATGAAGTTGCTTCGACAGAGAGCCGCTCGCATCATATAGAAGACGGCGTAATACAACTTCGTTACGGTCCATACCGCTTCCTGCTTGTGAAACGACTGCATGGCGGCCAGGAAGGAGACGCACCCGTTGTACAGATAGCGTCTGGCGTCTTCAGCCGCTGCTGTACGCAGACTATCGGCCTCGGGCTGGCTTAGAGTGCGAGTCTGCAGGTAGAGATGCGCAGGCGAGCTCTTGGGAACCAACTGCAACAGATAGTTCGTTGCGCAGTAGTCAGACTTAAGCATCAGACCTTGATCTTCCGAGTGGTGCTTTCGTTCGGATCGAAAATCTCACCAAGTGCCTCTGCAACATGAGTGAATGCGCGGCGACCCTGCATACCCTCAATGGCCTCTCGTCTGATCAGGCTGCCACTGGTAAGTGGTAGAACCTTCTTGATCGCGGCCCTCGTGAAGTCACCCTTAATGTTGCAGTGCACTACGAGCTTGTTCTTGATGAACTCGATACCACCGACGAAGCCTGCAGCGGCTCTGAACACGTTGCTGGCGTTCTCCCATTCAATTCCGTACCCGTCCCTCAGAGCACCGAAGGCGTTAATCAGGAACTGGACCTGCATTTGAAGCTCTGTCAACCCAACCTGTTCGAATACACCCTTGGGCTCAACCAGAGGCTTGACAGCGGAAACAACAGTGGAGAGGGCCAGACCTTTTTGGCTCGCGGGAGCGCCGGGGAATTTGATGAAACCCGCATAGGGAGAATCCTCTTCTTCATTCAGGGCCTTGGCTACGTCGCCGGCCCGAACAGTTGCGGGGTCTACGATGTAGTCGCTCGCTAGGCTATAGAGGTCGAATACCAGGCTCCGGGCAACAGGCTTCTGTTCGGTATTGATTGCGAGAAAGATGTCTGCACAGGCCTTGGTTGACAGGCTGTTATAGATGCTGACTGGCATCGGCATAGCCTTTAGCGCTGGCCTCTTTGCGATCGCCTCGGCCAATCCGAGGACACGGTGCTGTCCGTCGATGATCTGAGCCGCCTGCTGCGTCTTCGGCACGGAAAGACGGTTTGATCCGAACTTTAGAGCATGCGCGCCTTCGGTCCAGTTAAGTACGATCGAGGTAGGAAACACTCCACCCGCGAGGACGAAGTCACGAATGCCATTGATTCGGGATGGGTTCAGCAATCGCTGAACAGCGCCCTTCTCTTTGTCGACCCCCCGTCGCGCCACGTAACTGACGTGGACAAGGTCGCCCGCCGTCATCGTCGTCAGATAAAATGTCTTGCCTTGCTGGGCGACACGAACGGCCGGTGTCTTGAGAGTTGTCACAGAGCGCGCTCCAGGTTCGATGGTTAAGATTGGTCGCCAACGTGCCGCGCAGGAAGTCTACACGACGCAATTGTGTCGGCAAGCGGTTTTGCATCTCAGACCGTCAACAGCCTGAGGTCTGCTCGGCTGTACTCGCCCTACTGCTGGAGCATGCGGGAGGCAGAGGATTAGGTCAAGGCGAAGGCCTGCCCTGCGACCGAACAAACGACTCGATAGGTTCACCGCAACCCTTCGGACGTGTGAGACTTGCCGCCTGAGAGCTACGGGACGTCAAGCACGACAGGCATAGAATCACGGGCATGGCCTCTGCGCTGCTCACCCTTGAACAGAAACGCGAGATGATCACCGGGATTGAATACCTCGACGCCCTCACACGCGGCGCTACACGGCTTCGGCGGCATCACGGCATCGACGAACTCGACCTAAGCAGGGCGGGGGAAGTGAACACGATTCTCCACTTTACCGTGCAGACCGCCCTTCCTACGTTCATGTTCATGAAGCTCGCAGTCGTTATCGACAAGGCCGTCAAGGACGCATGGCAGAACCAATTCAGCGGCAACGCGCCGCGGTTCGATGACCAGCTTGAGTACCTGAGAAAAGCACACGGACTCGATACCTCAGACGTGAAGGTCCTCAAGAAAGTCCGCAACAGGTACGCTCACGACCTGCGGGCAGAGGCGTCCTGGAGTGATTTCGACGACCATTTTTATGAGGCCGTCACCTTCCTTATCGGAGTCTTCGAGTTAGAAAAAGGCGACCGAATACACGAGTAACGGCGAATTCACCAGAGCTGCCACGGAACTTCGGCACGGAGCGCATACGATAGCCCGAAGCCGACGCGATGTGAACGTAGGTCACCTGACCGTGGCACGACACCTTCAAACAGGATTGGCACTACGGTCATTGTTGAGGCGTCAGCAATCAGCTGAATGTTTCACACCTGTTCTTGAGTTCGTCCAAGAAACCGCCAAGATCGGTGCCTGCCAGATCCGAGATCGAGGTCGCTGCGGCCAAGTCGCCGTTGCGGTCCTTGGAGTATCCCGGAACCTGGCTCGCGACCGAACGGCCCGGGTTGAGCGGAAAGACCCCGGTCACGGCAGCCCCAACGACTGCTTCAAATGCAGCCCTCGGGAAGTAGTTTTCAATGGCGTAGCGCTCAAGGACGTGAGGCTTCACGCCGACCCTTTCGAACTTTGCCAATGCCGCGCGTACTTCGGGGTCAGGTCTAATCGGGAATCCGGATGCACCGAAGTCGCGAGCGCGGTCTCCATCCATGAGCACGACCCAATCGTGGCATCCATCAGCAAGAGTCTGAGGATTCCATTCGGCTGCCAGAATTTGGGCCCAGCCGCCGATCGGCCTGACTTGGATGCAATCGCTGAGATCCCCGAGTGCTTTGCCAACCAACGTCTCGACGCCGGCAACATCCTTCACTCCCTCGACAACGAGCCGGACGATCAGCATCGTGCTCGCGTGTGCCATCCTCGACAGGACGCGTTCGAACGGTACAGACTGCGCCGCCAGAACTGTGCCATCGCGCTGCAATTCCCTCGCCCGTCGCCTGTTCGCAACCTCCCAGTCCTTCGGACCGAGGTCGATCTGTTCGAGAATGACGTCGGCCGCTTTGATCATGTCAATCGCTGCCAACGCGGACGTGAGAACGCTCGCGACGCCCGGGAGATTTCGCACCAACGCGAGGCGACGAACTTTCTTCAGCTTCTCCCACGCCCAATCTGCTCGGATCCTTGTCAGCCAGGACAGCGGGTTATCGTGTGGACGCTCTACTTCACCTGAATCCAGGAGGCTCGGCATCTCGATCAGCGCACTTAGGCGCTTCTCGATCGTAGGCCGATCGCCCCGATCAACTAGATGCAGTTCCGCCGATGCACGCAAGTCATCGCTCAGCTTTGGCAAGAGGGATCGGATCGCGGCAGTGTCTGGATGATGCTCCAGCAGGTAGTCCAGCGCCGCCGTGCGAACCTGTGCTGGGCGAGTACTCGTTGCTGCCGTTGCGGCAGCGGCCAACAGTGCAGGATCGTTTGCCTTTGCGTGCCGAGCAAATCTCATCACGCAGTCGAGCGACTGGTCGTGAACGTCGGCGTTCTCGGCAAGATCTCGAATGATCTGCCACGCCTCGTTGCTCAGTCCGATCCGAACGTGATACCGCGCAACCCGTTCGTACTCATGTGCGGTAACCGCAAGCGCCAGCTGTCGGTCGTCGCTCAACTGCACATCAAAGCGATCGAGTAACTCCATCAGCAGTCGAAGAGCACCAGGCGTCCTCCAGCTGTTCAAGCCCTCCCATGTGACGTTCTTCGCCAAGTCCAGTTGTGGAAACCGTTGCTGCAACTGCTCCGCGACCAGGTTGCGCTGTGTTTCGGGAAGTACCGGCCATTGTTTGACCTCCAGTTGCGAGAGACAATTCAAGATTTGTCCCCCGTCTGTGCTACTCCGCGCGCGCTCACGGAGTCGTGCCAGTCTTGTTTCTCGCTCGACCTGTCTCCGTTGCCATTCAGCCGGAACCGAAGGAGCCGCATCCTGAGTGGGAGGCGGTGGCTGCAGGTGCGCGCGCACTTCGTCACGTCCCCAAGCTCGAAGTGACCACGCGAAGGGATCGTGTCCGGACTCGACCGCTCGAATCGCTGTGGGAAGATCAACAAGGCGATAGGTGTCTTGGTTGAGATGGTCGGGCGCCTCGCCGGCGAGTACACAATCGACAAGCGCGCTTCCTACCGCCGCGGCGATTTCTTCGTGTCGCATCAGGATCTTCAGCAGGTCGCGCGCTGCAAGATCGTACGGATCGAACTTGTGAAGCCGAAGGACTAGACGAGCGATGAGCGGCGCCCATTCGGGGCGCCACACATGAACCATCTGTCTCCAGACCGGACGGAAGTACGAGGTAAATCGACCCCCGAGGTTGTTCGACTCAAATGCGTCGACCGCCTGCAGCACGACCTCGATCTCGTCGGCGCTGCGGAAGGAGCCGAACTGGTCGACCGCTGCGGAAATGGTCACGTCCGCTTGACCAAGGGCCCGGAGAACATCAGCGACGTTGGAAATGTCCATGCACGCGGCCGCAGCACTCAGTCGTGAAGTTGCCGTGAATTCCTGCCAACTTGAGATGTTCAGCAGACGGGGGATCATTTCCCGGCGACCGATGAACTGTAGCGCTGCTAGGGCAGTGTGCCGAAGACTTAGATCTTTCGCGTCGTCCAAGCCGATGTCCAAAGCCAAGTCCGCAAGGTCCCGATCGCCACTGGCCGCCAAGGTCAAGAGTGCATTTGCGGCAGCAACCTGATCCTCACCTTGTGCAGTTGATTTCAAGTGGCCAAGAGCAGCCGGGACGACGAATCGACCCAGAAGCGCCGCGCGGACGGTTGGATGATGAAGAAGATGTTCGCGTCTCTCAGTCAGTTCGTCCAGAACTCCTTCGACAACCAGCCCGCGCTCAGTGTCTGTGCAACACGATACGGTAGAGGGCAGCACCCAATCCGGATGGTGGAGTACGAAGTAGTTGCGAATACGCGGATGCATCTCGACCAGGAACGACACTGCGTTTCGCCACGACTCTCCAGGGACTATCGTGTGGTCGAGCCATATCAATGGCAAGATGCGATGTGGATCGGTGATGTCGCGCAGATCCTCCGCCGCGAGGTACTCGCCGTAGGAGCGCATCTGAAACGCAAAGCCCTTTGGCGTCCGAATTAAGACGGACTCAGTGAGGTCCGTCAGTAGCTGCGTCGCAGATTCCTCGTCAATCCGGTTCGAACGTACCAGGGTCCTGACGCACTGTTCCTCAGTCAACTCGTTTTGCGCGAGCGTTTCCATCGTCACGCCCAACATGCGCAACGCCCGTCGCTGGAGGTGGATCTTCGAGGTCGGCCGGCTTTCCAGGAGGGAGTCGATCAGCTGACGTACCGCATCGCTTCGCGTCTTTGCGAGTCGGCCGGTCCTCTTGAAGACCACGAGAGCCGTTCGGAGGTTGAACGGATTCTTCATCTCATCGAAGAGACGCGCCTCGTTGATCGCCTTTTCGAACACCGACGGATCGACTTCGAAGTGGCGCACGAAGGTGTCGATGTCGTCGTACGTAAGGTCGGCCAAGTACATCGTCGGCCATCGCCCGGTAAGGTCGGTCTTGGAGCTGACGAAGAACGCCTGACGAGACGTCAGCAAGAAGCGCGACGTTGGCTCAGCTGTCTCAGTCGCGATGATCTCAGCGACGAACCGCCCGATCTGATCCGCCGGGATTTCATCTAAGCCATCGAGGATGTACAGTCTGGCCGCACTTGAGAGTGGGAGTGGTGCATCGAAAGTGTCGCTGAGCGCTCCGGCATAGCTACGCAGATTGGCGAAAATTGGCAGCCATCCGATTTCGAATGCAGCCGGGATCGCAGCTTTTGCCGTGGTTGATTTCCCATGCCCAGGTTCTCCGAGCACGATCAGGGCTCGGTGCTGCTGGAGAACGGTGCTCAATAGTGGCTGGTACTCCGTGAGCATACTGCTCCGGTACCCGGCCCCGGCGACTCGTTCCCAATCCTCTGTCGATTGGAACCGACGCGGTTGGTAGAAATCTACCCGATGACTCTTACTGAGCCGAGCGCGGTACTCTTCAAGGGTTGGCCCAGTCATCTCCACAACTCACTGACTCGATGCTCCAGCCGCTCCCGCCGGGCTTCCACCTAAATGCGACCGCCTCAGTTGGCGCTGGCAGCAGTCTTGCCAAATGTGGGCTTAAAAGTGGGCCTAAAACATAATTTCAGCTGTTTTGTTAATAAAACAGCGGAAAAGTGGTGGAGGCGGCGGGAGTCGAACCCGCGTCCGAAAGGCCTGTCGTCGCCGGTGTCTACATGCGTAGTCGGACTTAGAAATTCGCGACCGTCATCGAAGCCCGACGAACGTGACGGCCGCTAGTCCGTGAAGTCTCGTCTCCCGATGCCGGACGCATCAGTTGACCAGCCTGCTAAATGGCGTGTTACCCCAGCCCGCAGGCTGACTGGAGAACACGTCGCGGGGGTTTAGGCCGCGAGTGCTAGCTGCGAATCCGCAGTTGCATGGTTTTTTCCGCCGGATTTACGAGTCGGATGGAAAGTGGCTCGGCATGCTACCCGCGATCCCTTGCCCCCGTCGAAGCCGTGACGCCCCCACAGAGAAGATCGCTGCCCCCATTCTAGCAGGTTAAAGGGGAAAGGCCGAAGGTGACAGGTACGGCGTCCAATAGCCACGAGGAGATCAGATGCGGCGAAGCACACGGCACCTCCTTGCGGGACTGGTCATGGTTGGCGCGTTGCTGACGACGGGTGAAACCCACGTGGTGGCATGCGGTTGCGGCCGGCTTCTTGAGTCGTGCGAGTCCGCATGGTCGGCCGACGCCATCTTCGTCGGTAAGGTGACTGAGCTTGGCCAGGTGGCGGGAATGCCTGATGCCCCTCAGCGACGTGTGGTGTTTGAAGTGCACGAGCCCTTCAAGGGCTTCGAGGCCCCGGCACGCACAGCCGAGATTTTCACCGGCCTCGGAGGCATCGGAGGCGGCGACTGCCAGTATCCCTTCCTCGTGGGTGCGACCTACCTGGTGTTCGCCCACCGGGTGAACGATCGCCTCACCGCGAGCATCTGCTCCAATACCGCGCCCATCGAAAAGGCGGCAGCGGATCTTGCCTACCTTCGAGGTCCCTTCCGAGAGTCACCGGCGACGGGCACCATTCGCGGTGTCGCCACTCGCACGGATCCGACGATTGACGGGGAACCCACGCCGCCCGCACCTGTTGTCGGCGCGCGTATCCGGCTCGACGGGTATGCGCACATCACAGAAACGTCCACGGGGTCAGATGGGTCGTTTGAATTCCAGGTCCCCCCAGGCGACTACAACCTTTTTGCCGAGCCAGGGCCCGGCCTGTACTCGTGGCCGAGCTGGGACGACGGATATGCTCTGAGCCTGACCGACGTCCGTGCGTGCATCGTCAGACATGTCACGGTGCGATCGGATGGCCGCGTTACTGGTCGTCTGGTCGACGCCAACGGTCGCGCGGTGCCGTTGTTGACAGTGGAACTGGCAAAAGCGACCGACCCTGACGCTCGCCGGTTGGAGACTCACACGCGCGCCCAGACAAATGAACGGGGCTATTTCGAGTTTATGAGAGTGGAGCCCGGCCGGTATCTGCTCGGCCTGCTCCTGGAACGTGACGGAAGGCCAGAAGCCGATTACGCCATCTGGCTGCAGCGGCGCAACTCTGGCACCGTCGTGGCGGTCGAGCTGGAGCCGGAGGTGCGGGTGGACGTCGACATCGTGCGGCTGCCTGCACGGGTCGCGACCTTTCCGGTATCGGGAGTCGTCGTCGACACCAACGGTGCCCCGGCTCCGAAGGCATTGGTGTGGGTTGGCATCGAGCCACGACTGACCCAGCGAAGCATGCACGTCGTGACCGGAGACGATGGCCGGTTCCGCTTCAACGTGGTCGCCGACCTGAAATACCGGCTCTACGCCGAACAGCCCGTGACCAACGGCAGTCGCCGGCAGTTCCGTGTGGCCACGGCCGAGCCATTTGAGGCCGTGGGTCGGCCGAGGGCCATTCGGTTGGTGCTCAGTGAGGTGAGGTGACCACATGAACCGCCACATACGACACGTCCTTGCCGGGCTGATCATCGGGGTCGCGCTTCTGACAACGGGCGCGGCACGCGTGAGTGCCTGCAGTTGCGTCGGGCCCATCGTCGCCTGCGAATCGGCGTGGACCACCGACGCGATCTTTGTCGGCAAGGTGCTCAGCGTTGGAAGAGTTGCGGGGACTGGTGACCCGCGATGGCTGCGGCGCCTGGTGCGGTTCGACGTCCGCGAGGCGTTCAAGGGCGTGCAGCTCGGGGAAATCGAGGTCGGCACCGGTGCCGGCGGTGGTGACTGCGGATACGACTTCCGCGAGGGGCGCACCTACCTCGTCTACGCCCATCGCAACCAGGCCACCGGTCAGCTGGGCGCGGGCATTTGCTCACGCACCGCGCCGGTGGAGGAGGCCGGAGAGGATCTGGAGTATCTGCGGGGGCCGTTTGTGCAGCCCTCGGAGTTGGGACGAATTCGCGGAAAGGTCACCCGTCACGATCCACCCCTCGCCGTCAATCAGCCGGCGCGCCGCGCGCCGTTCGCCGGCGCGGAGATCCGGCTCGAAGGGTATGCGCGCACATACAGCACGACAAGCGCCGACGACGGCTCGTACGAGTTCCGCGTGCCCGTAGGCGAGTATCGCTTGTTCACCACCGTGCGCGAGGGCGTGTACGCCATGCCGGGCAGCGAGGGGCGCACAGTCTGGCTGCGCGACACCCGCGGCTGTGGCGCCATGGACATTGACGTTCGAGCCGATGGCCGGATTGCTGGGCGGCTGCTCGACGGAGCGGGGCGACCGGTGCCGTTCATGTCGGTGGAACTGGTGACGGCGCGCCAACTGCAATCACCGTCGCTCTCGGCGACAACCCGCACAGTGACCGACGCGCGCGGGCAATTCGAGTTCACGCAGCTCGACGCTGGACGGTATGCGCCCGGACTGACCCTCCGTCGCAACACGCGGGGCGGTGTGGATACCGCCGTCTGGATCCGTCGGGATGGCACAGCCACCGCAACGACCACAGACGTCGAGCCGGAGGGCCGCGTGGACATCGGAGACCTGCGGCTACCCACGGACGTGTCCACCACCACCCTCACCGGCGTCGTCGTCAGCGCCGACGGGACGCCAGTCGCCGGAGCGCAGGTCAGGTTTATCGACCCGGGGCCGGCGATGGACACGATCGGCGCGCCGGTGACCACGGGGGAAGACGGGCGGTTCTCGCTGAGCGTTATTGCCGGGCGTTCGTACCGGCTGTCAGCGGAATGGTTCGCTCCAACGACCGGACAGCGCCGGTACGTCTCAGCGAGGTCCGACCCATTCGAGGCCGCGGAAGGGCTCAAACCGTTCCGGCTGGTTCTGTCAGAGGCGCGTTGACCCAGTACAGCCGAAGCTAAAGCTTCGGCCTCCATACTGAACCCTTGGACCCTTGGACCCTTGGACCCTTGGACCCTGGCTCCCTGGACCCTCGGACCCCGGCAGAACCGTGGACCGTGGACCCCTGTCGGACCCTGGACCATGCGGTACTTGTACTTGCAGTCCGTTTCCTTCATAATGCCCGCGCTGTCGTATGCCAATTGAACACCGCGTCCGCGAAGCACTTGATGCCTACATGGCACGAGTCCGCCACGATATGGACGCCCATGTCCGGAGTCTGACCTCCGACCTGCTTCGGCTGACCAGCGAACACCAGGAACAGTGGCGTACGGAGCTGGAACGGGGCGCTGCCGAGGCCAGAGCCGACGCGGAGCGCACCTTCCGGAGCCGCCTGGAGGCGGTCCGTGACGAACTGGCGCGCGAAATGGAGACCCGGCTGGCGCGCGAGCGCGCGGATCTGCAGGAAGCGCTGCGAAGAAACGATGCGCGTGACACCCGCGTGGACACCGTCGAGCGTCTCCTGAGCTCGGTCCGTCGCATCGACGAGGCCCGGAGCCTGAGCGCCATCATCGAAGCCCTCGTGCAGGGCGCCGCGGCCGAAACCTCACGGGTCGCCGTCCTGCTGGTCGAAGGCGACTTCCTGAAAGTGTGGGGCCATCGCGGATTTGTGAATGGCGCAGCGCCCACCGACATGCCGATTGGCGCCTCGGGCACCCTCGCGGCCGCCGTGGCCGTGCGGCAGTCGTCGTTTGTGCCGCCGCTCATCGAAGGCCGCGCGCACACGGTGCCCGCGTTCATGCGCGTGCCGGTCGGGTTCACCGGCGTCGTGATTCCGATTGTCGTCGGCGGCGACGTGGTCGCCGTGTTGTATGCCGACGACGTGGATCGGGCGGCGACACAGGAGGATGCGCCCATCTGGACCGAGGAAGTCGAACTGCTGGCGCGCCACGCCTCGATCTGCCTTGAAAATGTCACATCCGTCCGCACGGTTGAAGTTCTCGCCCGTCCGGGCTGACAATCAGAGACAATCAGATATGACACGACCCGGCCAACGCCTCTATTCGCTGGCCGGCGGGCTCCTGCTCGTCGGTGCCCTTGTGGCCAACTGGCCGCAACCCTCGACGTCCGCGCAGACACCGTTGTGGCTCGCGCCGTCAACCACCCCGACACGTCCGACACCGGTGGCGACGGCGCTGACGCAGTTGGCTGACGGCAAGGCGGCCGCGGCATTACCTGCGCTCAAGACAGGCGCGGCCACTCCGGTCGTTGGTGCGTACGTGCGTGTGCATCAAGGGCGCGCGGAGTTGGCGCTCGAGCGTCCGACCGAGGCGCTGGCCTCGGCGCGGGCGGCGCTTACGGCCGCGACCACGCCGTATCTGAAGGAACGCGCGCTGTGGCTTGCGGCTGACGCAGCGGAAGCGGCCGCCAACTGGCCGGCGGCGCTCGACGCGCTCTCCGGTCTCGTGGCACTGCCGTCGGCGTCATTCGCGCAGGCACTGTTTCGGCAGGCCGGCGCACTGCAGCAAGTCGGCAAGATCGACGCGGCAATCGAGGCGTACTTGCGCGTCTATGCCGACTATCCGCTCTCTGACGAAGCCTCGCAGTCGGCCGGGGAACTCGCGAAGTTGTCCCCGTCGTTCCTCACGATGTCGGCCACGCGCGCGCCGCAGGAACTTGCGCGCGCTCACGCATTCTTCACGGCCCGCCGGTATGTCGATGCGCGGAAGGCCTACGACCTCGCGCGGCCACATGTCACCGGCGCCGATCGCGACCTCGTGACGCTGCGGCTCGCGCAACTGGAGTATCACCTGAAGCGGTTGCCTGCGGCGCGTGAAGCGCTGCGCGCCTTCCAGGCGAAGTCGTCCGTGCCTCAGGCACTCAAGGACGAAGCCGAATATTTCGAGCTCAGCACGATGCGGGAACAGGGACGTGACGCGGAATACGTCGCCGCCGTGCGCGCCTTTGTCGATCGCACCCCTGATCCTGCCTGGGCCGAAGCGGCGCTCAACGATCTCGGCACGCACTACATCCTGACCGACGAAGACCTGAAGGCGGCGCAGGTCTTCACCGAGCAGTACGACCGCTTTCCGACCGGAGCGTTTGCCGGGCGCGCGGCCTGGAAGGCCGGGTGGACCGCATTTGTGAACGCCAACTACGCTGAGACGGTGCGGTTGTTTGAAAGTGCCGCCGCGGGGCTGCGGCGCGCAGACTATCGTTCGGGCTGGGTCTACTGGGCGGCTCGCGCGCACGAACGCCTCGGACAGCGGGACCGCGCGATTGCGGGCTACGAACAGACAATTGCCGATTACGGCAACTCCTATTACGGCCGCGAAGCGGCGCGCGCGCGTGAGACGCTGCTGGCGGCGATGCGGCCCGCCGGCGCTGGACCAGTTGAACCAGTCGGGCGCGCGACACCGCTCGTATTTGAGCCCGGCGAGGCCCCGACCACGGCATCACTCATCCAGGCGTTGCTCGCCGCGCAGTTGTGGGACGACGCCATTGGGGAAATCCGCCGGGCGCAACGGACCGAAGGAGTGACGCCACTACTGGAAGCCACGCTCGGGTATGCCTACAACCGCAAGGGTGAACTGCGGCTGGCCATCTCGGCCATGAAACGCGCGTATCCGCAATACCTCGCCGCCGGTAGCGAAACGTTGCCGCGGGAACTGCTGACCGTGATCTTCCCGCTGGAGTACTGGGACCTCATCCAGACCCACGCGAAACAGCACGATCTCGATCCGTTCCTGATCGCGGCGCTGATGGCGCAGGAGTCCACCTTTGATGCCGACATCAGGTCGGCGGCCAACGCGTGGGGCCTGATGCAGATTCTGCCGTCCACCGGCGCGCGCGTCGCGCGTCAGATCGGGCTTCGCCCGTTTTCGACGGCGAGCCTGACCAGACCCGAGGTGAACGTCCGGCTCGGCACGCAGTATTTCGCCGATCTCGTGAGGCGATTCAACGGCAACACGGCGGCGGCGCTCGCGTCCTACAACGCAGGCGAAAACCGCGTGGACCGCTGGCTGGCCGAACACCCCGGGCTCGATCGCGACGAGTTCATCGACAACATTCCGTTCCCGGAGACTCAGGGCTATGTGAAGAAGATTCTGGGAACGGCCGAGGATTATCGCGTCCTGTACGGCCGCGCGGGCAGCCGGCGCTGATGTCGACGCGATCGCGCACGTCGCAGAAAGCCTCACGCTTCACCGAGTCGGTCATTCGTGAGATGACACGCCTCGCGCACGCGCACGGCGCGGTGAATCTCTCACAGGGATTCCCGGACTTCCCGGCGCCCGCAGCCGTCAAACAGGCGGCCTGCGACGCCATCAACGATGACATCAATCAATATGCCGTCACCTGGGGCGCCAAACCGCTCCGCGACGCGATTGCCGCCGATGCCAACACGCGGTACGGCCTGGCCGTGCATCCCGATCAACACGTCACGGTGTGCTGCGGTTCCACCGAAGCCATGATGGCCACCATGCTCGCCATCGTGGATCCTGGCGACGAAGTCATCGTGTTCGAACCGTTCTACGAAAATTACGGCCCCGATGCCGTGTTGTCCGGTGCAACGCCACGGTACGTGACGCTGACACCGCCGGCGCCCGGCAGCGGCGGCGACTGGACCTTTGATCCGGACGCACTGGCGGCGGCGTTCTCCAACAAGACCCGCGCCATCATCATCAACACGCCGAACAATCCCACAGGCAAGGTGTTTACCCGCGCCGAGCTCGAACAGATCGCCGCGTTGTGCCGCCACTGGGGCGTGCTGGCCGTCACCGACGAAATCTACGAGCACATCCTGTACGACGA
>JAKFCC010000146.1:0-3521 GCA_036676795.1 Gemmatimonadota bacterium | reverse complement strand
GGAGGCCAAGCCGAAGTACGTGGCGTCCTTGACGCGAAAGAACTTCCCGTGGACCAACAGCCACTGGGCGTCGCTCGGCCCGGCGATGAGCGCGGGCGCTAGTTCGTCGCCCATGTTGAATGGCGCTGGACTGCTTTCGGCCAAAAGCAGCCGACTGGCAGGGCTAAAACTGTCCTTTTTCCGCGCCAGCGCTCCACGATCCGGGCTGCGGTTTCCATACGCCGGGGCCCAACACCATCGCGGCGACTTCTTCGAGGCTCGCGCCCAGAATCGAGACTGCGGCGTTTTCTCCTCCATCCTCATACGATGCAGCCGCACAGAAACGCGCAAGCAACTCGTAGTCCTTGTCCAGCAGTTGCACGAGCACTTTGGCCAGCTCGTAGCTGAGTGGCTGCCCATCGTCGGAGCGCAGGAAGGACTTGCCACTCCAAAACTCCTGGATGGTTGATTCGTTCCAGAACCGGCCGAACAGGTACTGCAGCTCGTTGGTCCGGTAGCGAGGACGCGGCGGAACGAAGCGGTGCTCGGTGTTGACGGCGAGGCCCTCGTTGAGCCAGGCAGGAATTGGAAGGTGACGAACCAAGCAGTGTGTCAATTCGTGGACGACAACCGGCTCCATGGACTCGAAGGGACCTTGCGCGAACACGAAATGGCCATACCCCGCGTCGATGAACATGCCGCCGCTGTGCGCCTCTGGCTCCGAAGAGTCGCTGCCGTAGTTGGCAATGTATTTGTAATAGTGCTCTTCGTCACCGAACACCATCACCGCCGTCTTTCCATGCCCGTGGTCCGCGGCAATCCCCGGCAACGTGGCCAGTACTCGGCGCCTCGAGCGCTCCAGGTATTCCAGCAGCACACCCGTGGCCCGTGGCTCGAGGGCGGATAGAAGCATGAAGTTCTCGGACTCCGCCCTGTCATGGGGAACAGGGAGCGCGGCAATGATTGCATCCAGCCAAGCCGCGGCCACGCCATTTGCGTGCGTATGCAACTGTTCATCGTCCCCGCCTTCAGGCCACGGCTTCCTGTTCCAATCGGGGATAGGCATGCTGGCTTCAAGGCGCCAGATGATTTGCTCGCTGGATACCGCTTCGCTCAAGTCCACGGCGTTCCTGTCGGATGTGCGAGTTGCGCGTTTTCCTCGTAGCCACTGCAGCATGCTGGTTTCTCCCTGACCGGGATTCTGGCAGGAAGACCGCTTTGGGGCGATAGCTGGCGGACGTCCTGGGCGTAGAACCTTGGTCAAATGCCTCATGCTGAGAACGTGATTGGACCCATGGGGTCGCGCGCTAGTCTTTTTCCGCCGCGAACTGCCGCAGAACTTGGTTCACTTTGCCGCCGACGTGGTCGATCTTCTCGCCCTTTGCGAACGTGACTGCCATTGAGGTCATCATGAAGATCGTTGCGTTCATCATCACGATAACTTCAAGGTCCGCCTCGCAGGTTTCCAGGGTTTCAGGTTTCGCGTACTCAAACATTTCCATGTCCGTGTACGGGCCGCCGTGAACGAACGAGGAGTAGAGCGCGTATGCGGGCAAGATCGCAGAAAGAAACGGCGTCTTGCTTGATACAAAGCGCATGTCTTCGCTCGCGAGGTAGCGGAGGATTGCGCGATACTTGAACCTCCCTGAGTACTCTTCGAGTTCCTTCTTGGAAAGGTGCGCAGCTTCTGGGTACAGCTTCTCGATGGCGGCTGAGAAGTTAACGGCAACATCGTTCCCCACCAAGCCCTCCGCTGTCCTTAGCGAGTTTCCGTAGTCCAAGGCCTCGACCGCTCCGCAGTAGCTGTAATACTCTTTGCCAACTTCATCGGTCTTCTCTTTGCTCATTCGTACCCACAGGTACATGAAGCGCAGGTAGTGCTCGCAGAACGAGCGGTACAGCACACGGAAGGCGTACGGGTTGTCGTTATCTATTGCGTCGAACATCGCCGTTTTCAGTGAGTTCGCCTTCGCACAAAACATTGACATGGCGCGCAGCGCTTGCGGAAACTTCGTCTGAAACCCCGCGCTAAAAACGTCCGCGCTGTGTTCTTCCACAATAGCAAAAACCTGATCGTCTGCTTCGCGGTAATCCATTGCCGGATAGTAGTGGCAACAAGGATCTTCGGGGGCTCTGACGCCGGTTGATAGGCCCGAAGCCGCAATGTGTCAGTTTGAGAGAGCTGCTTTCGGCCAGAAGCAGACCCGCTCATCGGCGGGTTGTTCATCCGGCGGTTTCGCGGCTGCCGTGCCGCGCCGCGAGGACCTCAAGTTATCCGGTACACCTCGTACTCAACGCCACCGGTGACAATGCGCCCACGCGCCACGAACAGAGTCTTGTTGACCCATGTGTAACGGTCGTCGCCACTTTCAATTCTGGGCATGGTGCGGAAGTACTGGTCGTTGTATCCCGTTTCGCTGCCAGCCGATGTGGCGGTCTGGACGCTTTGGTTCATTTCCAGAAGCCCCGCATACGACACGTAGAGCACGGCGCCATCGTTCGTCTGAATTTGGCCCCTGACATCGAGTCGTCCGAATCCGTCCGACCCCATCAGCATCCAATCGCCACCGGCACCGATCGCCTTCCCGTTAATGCGCTCTCCCTTGGCCCAGCCGCCAGTCACCGTGAAGACGACGCGGGTGCCGAACGGCACGGGGCCGATCACCTGCCGGTCGAGAGTGGCACGGTAGGTGAACTCATGTACCAGTTCCATCACGTCTCCTTTCGGGGTGAACCTGATCGTCCGACGATCCTGCGCCGCAGCGCGTTCAATGTCCAGGGCCCCGGTTGTTGACTCAGCCGTGCTTGGTACCTTGACACCGATGAACGTCTGCAAGAGCCTAGGTACGCCGTGTCCCGACTGCGCCCCATTTTCCCCTGGCGGGACCTTGATGAAGACGAATCACTTCGCGGCCTCGCGCCGCTCTGTCCTCGTTGGCGCCGCCGCGCTGGGGGTTGCGGCGCTCGCGGCGCCGCCCACGGACCAGGAAGTTGGCTCGGCAAAGGGTCACCAATCACCTCTTTCGAAAACACGAAAAGACGGGATCGAAGCTGGCTCAAGTCATAGCACATGCCTGCGATGACGGAGCGGTGCAGATTGCCTGGGTGGAGGTGCATCCTGAGTCGCTTAGAAACTACCTCGAAGAGGAATTGAATCTCGCCACCCCGAGGCGGACTGGAACAGAGAGAACAGAGCCAGCATCAAAGCTGCGATCGTGGCGCCCACCGGGGCCCTCCAAGACGGAACGGCGCAAGAACTTTAGGGGCGGTCGAGATGGAAACGCAGCTGCTTCCCCCGCGGGAAGTCTGCTTTGGGTCGGAAGCGGACGTAGAGCATGGTGAGGTCCTTTTCATGAGGAGCTCACCATGCGCAAAGAACGCTCTGCCCACCGTCGAAACGATGAACCGCGGCCCCCGCTTTGCCGGCTCCGCGAGAAGCCGCCTGCCGTCGTCAGGCCACCAGCCCGAGATACTCCTGTCGCGTCTGCGGCAACACGCCTGCTATAAGTTGCTCGTAGGACGTGCGATGGCTGGCCAGCATG
>JAKFCC010000145.1:0-25754 GCA_036676795.1 Gemmatimonadota bacterium | reverse complement strand
TCAGCACGATTTCCTCGCAGGCGTCCTGGACACTGCGCGCGAGGTCCATCTCGCGCTGGGTGAGCGGACTTTCCGGCACCCGGGGCGGACCGTCGAACAGTTCTGCGAACGCCGGCGTCGTCATTGTCAGGCCGCCCATGTAGTCGAAGAACTTCTGGTTCATTCGAAAGGATCCGTCGTTGCGCAGGTCGATCACCTGGTTGTAGATGTGTGACAGGTATTTCGGTTTTCCATAGGGTGCGAGCCCCATGAGCTTGTACTCACCGGAGTTGACCTTGAAGCCGGCGTGGTATGTAAACGCGGAGTAGAGCAGCCCCAGCGAGTCGGGGAATTTCAGCTCGCTGATCAGGGAGAAATCATTGTCTTCGCCGCGCCCAATGGTGGCGGTTGCCCATTCCCCTACGCCATCGATTGTGAGAATGGCGGCGCTCCGAAATGGCGATGCGAGGAAAGCGCTGGCAGCGTGCGATTCGTGGTGTTCCGCATACAGGATCTTCCCTTTGTAGTCGGGCAGCTCGTTTCGGATTGCGCGTTCCATGTACAGGCGCTCCTTCATCCAGAGGGGCGCCGCCTTCTGGAATGATCCGAACCCTTTTGGCGCGACACCAAGGTAGGTCTCGAGAAGCCGGTCGAACTTGAGCAGAGGCTTTTCGTAGAAGACAACCGCGTCCAGGGCGGCTGCGTCTATGCCTGCCTCGTCCAGACAGTAGCCCGTCGCGCGCCTCGGGAAGGATTCATCGCCCTTGAGGCGGGTGAATCTTTCTTCCTGCGCCGCGGCCAGGATCGCGCCGTCGCGGACCAGACAGGCTGCGCTGTCATGGTAAAAAGCGGAAATGCCTAGTACGTGCCTGGCGGCCAAGGGTGGTGAGCGAGGTGGTGAGAGGGAATCGCGGGCTAAAATAGCATAAACCCACTATCGCGCGCCGTTGTACCGCAATGCAGATTCAGAGAACAGGCTCGACAAGAGAGCAGGCCGCATGCGCAAATCAATTGGAACTCAAGTTACGGGCGCCCGTCTGGCAGGATGGGTGCTCGTTGCGTGCGCCGGTTTCGCCGCGCTGCCAGCGGATGCGCAGCGCAGGGCGCCTCGGAATATTTCAGTGACAGTGTCGGATACTGCCGGTAATCCGATTCCCGATGCGACGGTTGCAGTGGCGGGCACTGGTCTTCGGGCGTCCACTGATGCTCATGGCCAGGTCGAATTCCGGAATGTGGACTGGGGTCCACAGAACATCAGCGTTCGAAAGATCGGCTTCCGCGAGGTGAATCAGCCTGTGGTCGTCCCGGCCGACGGATCGATTGCCGCCGGGATCACCCTTCGACGCGCCCCGGTGGACCTTGGCAAGGTCGTTGTTCGCGATAGCGGGGGCAAGCCGGCCAGACTGGCTCGTACGGCCCGTTTTGATGAATTCTACAAACGGAGAAGGGCGGGTGCGGGGACATTCATAACCCGGGAGGATATCGAGGCTCGGAACCCTGGAAGGGCCGTAGACCTGTTCATGGGGGTGGCCGGGGTACGGCTAACCTACCGGGGATCCACCCCGCTCCTGTCCTTTGCCCGCTGCAAAGAGGGGGTAGAGGTGTTTGTGGACGGCCAGCGGCTGAATGACGGGATAAACGTCCTCAATTCGATACATCCAAACCAGATCGAAGCGATCGAGATTTACCATGGGCTGGCGACGGTCCCGCCCCAGTTCTCGCCCAAGCCGAACGATTGCGCTGCGATCGTGCTTTGGACCCGGTTCTTCTAGCAGAAAATCCGGGACGGCTCAGCCATACGAGTTGCATCAGAAGTTTGTTTCAGACGGCTCTTGCCACTCTCTGGGCCGCGGTCTATTCTTGAGCCAGAATACAGGTGTATTTCGGGCCGCCATCCAACCTGCGGACCCGTACGCGTTTTCACCCTTCTCAATAGGAGGAACGGCAACCCTTAGTTCAGTAAGGATCGGACGCATCACCTCGGCGGATTCGCCGAAAAACTACCACCCAGTTTTGAGGTAACGTATGATCAGCACTGTACGAGTTAGATGGCTGCTGTCAGCAGCTCTGGTACTCGTCGCAACTGCTACAAGCGCACAGGTGGCTGCAGCACAGGCCACGATCACTGGCCGTGTTACAAACAGCCAGGGCGCACCGGTAGAAGGCGCGAACGTTTTCATCCAGGAGCTCAACGCAGGCACAACGACGTCGGTCACGGGCACGTACTCCTTCACCATTGCGGCAGCAAACGCGAATGGCCAGAGAGTTACGCTCACCGCACGCCGCATCGGTTTTTCACCGTCGAACACCGCGATTTCGCTTACGCGCGGCACCATCACGCAGAACTTCACCCTTTCAACCGACGTTCGTCGTCTTGATGAAGTCGTCGTCACCGGCGTTGCCGAAGCGACTTCCTCGAAGAACCTGACGATCTCCGTCGGCAAGGTAAGTGAGGACATGCTGAAGGATGTTCCGGCCGTTTCGCCGGCAACCGCACTCGCCGGCAAGGTTGCCGGTGTACGTGTTTCCTTCACACAGGGTCAGCCTGGATCGAGCCCCGCGCTGCGTGTTCGCAGCTCGACGAACCTCGCCGTTGGCGGCCAGAATCCACTGGTCCTCATCGACGGAGTAATCTCGAAGAACGGACTGGCGGACATCAACGGTAACGACATCGAGAGCATCGAGGTCCTGAAGGGCGCCGCATCGGCGAACACCTTCGGATCCGACGCAGCGAGCGGCGTTATCGCGATCACGACCAAGCGCGGCCGCAACCAGCCCGACAACAAGCTCAGCTTCCTTACCAGAAACGAATTTGGTTCGTCCGAAGTCGAGCACTGGGTTCCATTGACCCAGCACCACCCGTATGAGCTGAATCCTGACGGCAGCTTCCGTCTGACATCGGGAAACCAGCGCGTCATCAAGGCTGACCGTTACATTGACGCCGCGTTTGCACCTGGCGTTTATCGCGATCAGCTCAAGGAAAATCTCCGCAGTGGCCAGTATGTGACCAACTATGGCCAGATTGCACTGCGCCGCGGAAACACCAACTTCTCCACGTCGTTCAGCCGCGACACCGATCGTGGAATTCTGCCGCTGCTCAACGGTTTCCGCCGCAACAATATCCGGCTGAACCTGGATCAGGGTCTGTGGAAGGGCGCCGACATGTCGGCAGCACTGACATACGGCCTCTCGAATGATGACCAGACTCCGACCTCGAAGGCCGGCTCGGGCTCCACATTCTTCACACTGCTTCAGTCGCCCCCGGATGTTGACCTCGTGTTTCCGAACGGGCCGGGCACGACCAAGTACTCGCCGGTTCTTCCCGCCGCAGCAACGGGCGGCACGGGCCGTGGCAACCCGCTGTATGATCTTGCGTACCGCAGCTACAACCTGCGCCGCGAGCGGATCATCGGGTCGTTCTCCGCACGCTACCGTCCCTTCCAGTGGCTGAACATCGATGGAAGCTACGGAACGGATCGTCTCAACCTGCGTGAGTCCAACTTCTATGATCGCGGACTGCTCGGCACCAATACGTCGGTCGAAACACCGAGCCCGGGTTCACTCGCGCTCAATACCGACAACAACACGGCGTCGAACACCCAGGGTAACATCACCACGAACTTCCAGATTGGGGAGCTTCGTTCGACCACTCGTCTGACCTACCTGTATGAGGACGAGCGCAACTACAACTTCAACACCAACACGAGCAAGCTGCTTGTTGGATCGGTGCCCGACCTTCAGGCCGGTGACCCGACTCAGCTGACGGCTGCCTCGACGATTCAGCCGATTCGCACCATGAACGGCTTCATCACGCAGAACTTCAATTTCAAGGATCGTTACCTGATGCAGCTGCTCGGACGCCGCGACGGTTCGTCGCTGTTCGGTGCTGCAAACCGGTGGAACAACTTCTATGGTATCTCCGGAGCATGGAGAATCAGCGAAGACTTCACGCTGCCCGGAATTCAGGATTTCAAGATCCGCGCTGCGAGAGGAACGGCAGGTCTCCGTCCTGGATTCGACTATCAGTACGAGACGTACACCGTCGCCAGCGGCAATCTTTCCAAGTCGACGATCGGCAACAAGAACCTGAAGCCGGCAATCCAGACCGAGAACGAGTTCGGAGTCAATCTGAGCTTCCTCGAGCGGTTCGACCTGGAATTCGTCAAGTCTGACCGTCACACCGACGGTGCGTTCCTGCAGATTCCGCTGTCGCTCGCGCAGTCCGGCGGGTTCCGTACGCAGTGGCAGAATGCAGCACGCATTGGCGGCCGCACGTTCGAGCTCACGCTCAACACGCGCGTCATCGACAGGCCTGACTTCAGCTACAACTTCACCCTTACCGGTGAGCGTTCGCGTCAGAAGATCGACCAGCTGAACCGTGCTCCGCTTCGCGCGGGAAGCACTTCGCAGGGCCAGAATATTTTCTACTACAAGGCCGGCGAGCAGCTGGGTGTCATCTACGGACAGCAGTGGGTCCGCAGCCTCGATGCACTCAAGGACAATCCGCTCAACGCGAACATCGACCTCAACCTGTACACGGTTAATGACGATGGCTACGTAGTGCTGAAAAGCTGCATCAACAAGTCCTGTGAGCGTCCGATCGTGTACGTGAACAAGGCAGGCAGCAACAACGTCAAGATCGGTGACGTAAACCCCGACTACACGTTCGGCTGGGCCAACACCATTCGCATGAAGGGCTTCACGGTGTACGGCCTGTTCGACGGAACTCGCGGTGGCAACATCTACAACTTCACGAAGCAGTGGATGTTCCAGGATCGCCGTCATGGAGAGCTGGACCAGGCGGGCAAGGCTCCTGAGAACAAGCACACGCTGGATTATTACTCGGTCGGCTTCTACAACGCGCTCGAGCCCAACAGCCACTTCGTTGAAGATGGTTCGTACGTGAAGCTTCGCGAGCTGTCGCTCAGCTACGCACTCTCGCCAAGCATGGTCAACTCCATGCGCTTCCTGGGTGAAGGACGCAGTGTGAAGCTCGCACTGATCGGCCGTAACCTGAAGACGTGGACGAACTACAGTGGCTTTGATCCAGAAGCCAGCTCGAACGGAGACTTCAATTTCCGCATCGATGGTTTCCGCTACCCGAGTTTCCGCCAGATCTCGGGCCAGATCGAAATTGGCTTCTAAATCAACGAGGCATAACTAATGAATTTCAGATATCGAATTGCAGCGCTGACCGGAGGTGTGGCTTTGGTCGCACTTGCTGGCGCCTGCAATCCAGACTTGAACGTTACGAACCCGAACGCGCCGGACGTTTCGCGCGCGGTTTCCTCACCGGGTGACGTTCGCAACCTTATCGGTAGCTCGTACAACACCATCTATTATGCCATGCAGGGCCCCGGAGCAGAGCCTGTTCCGGGAGTCGCACTTGGTGTAATGGGTGACAACATCACGATGGCGTACGGAAATTTCGGCGCCAGGTTCAACGGTCAGGAACCACGACTGGCGTACAACAACAGCTCCTCTGCCGGAGACGGCACGGTAGCCAGCCGGCCGTATGACCTGATCTACGGTGCACTTGGATCCGCCAACGATGGTCTCAAGGCCATCAGCAACGGTGTGAAAGTGGCCGTGTCCGCAACAGCAACGGACGAAACGCCACAGATGCAGGCGTTTGCGTGGCTGATTCAGGGAATGGCTCTCAGCTGGGAAGGCCTGCTGTACGATCGCGGGTTCATCCAGGATGAAGCAACGACCGGAACGCCTTCGCTGTCCGGCTACAAGGATGTCCTCGCAGCATCGCTCACCAAGTTCGACAAGGCGATCGCGGCGGCAGCGGGCAAGACCTGGCAGGTTTCCACGGAATTCACCCCGGGAATCAGCCTGAACGCCGATCGCCTCGGACGCATGGCCAATACACTGGCAGCGCGGACGATGGTTCTTGGCGCCAGAACAGCGGCGGAAAACACCGCGACGAACTGGACAAAGGTTCTTGCCTACGCCGAGAAGGGAATCAGCACCGGTTCCACGCCGTTCAATCTCCAGGTTACCGGAGACGGTGGAACCAAGTGGTATGACCACATGAAGTACTACGTGAACAGCGAAAGCTGGGTTCGCGTTGACCAGCGCCTGATTCAGTTGCTGGATCCGACGCAGCCGGTGGTTTACACCAGCACGACTCCGCCGCCCAAGGCGACATCAGCCGATGCCCGCCTGACGACGGATTTCAACTATGTGCCGACCATTCCTTATGACCCGGCACGTGGTGTGTACTTCTTCAGTCAGTGGCAGCACATCAGGTACTTCCAGCATTCATTCGAAAGCGACAGCGAGCTGACGGGCGACATGCCGTACGTTCTGGCTGCCGAAAACGATCTCATGATTGCTGAAGCACTTGTTCGCACCAATGGCGACAAGGCGAGAGCCGCGACGCTGATCAACAAGACCCGCGTTGGCCGTGGCAACCTGCCTGCGCTGACCGGTGCAAGCAGCACCAATGACCTCCTTGCCGCGATCTTCTACGAGCGCGACATCGAGCTGCTCAACTCCGGCGCTGGTCAGGGCTGGATGGATCGCCGCCGTATCGACACAAGCCTCACCTACGGCACGATTCCGATCGGAAACACCTGGGGATTCAGGGGCGGTTCAGGCCTGCAGAAGGGCACCCCGCGCCACCTCCCGCTTCCTGCAAAGGAACTGGAGACCCTCGGACTGCCGGTCTACACGTACGGTGGAAATGCTCCGAACCCGATCTTCCCCGAGATGTAAGAAGGGAAGGACCGGACAAAAAAACAGCCCCGCATTCGGAAGCTCGAATGCGGGGCTGTTTCTTTTTTTGTCTGTCTGCTACTTCTGATACTTCAGGTTGCCGCAGGCGAGAATCGCCGCAACGCTGCGGGATTCTGCGTTCATGACGCCACCGCTGCGGTACACGTTCACATGGTAGGTTCCGGCGACCGGAAACTCCCAGTGGATCTGTGTCGATATCTGCGCAGTGCCACCGCCACCCAGATCCATGATCGGGAATGCGCTCACTGGAAGGACCGGTGCGGCGTCAGATCCGCAGGATCCGGGAACGATCGCCCACGATGCGGTGCTGTTGGTGTTGCCGCCTGAATTCGAGCTGAAGTTAAGTATGACCTTCGACCATCCAGTCTGGTCTCCACGGGTAAGCACGAATGATCCGCGCGCGCGATTGGTCGTAGTCTGGCGGATTTCTGCTGTGCGCTCCTGGACGGGGTTGAGCGTTGACGTCCAGCGTGCCTCGGCGGGGGCTGCGACGGAGGCCGAGGATGGGGCCGGGGCATTCTCGACCGGGACTGTCTTGGCGCACGCGGCCGAAACAAGAATCAGCGGACACGTGGCGAACTTTACTAGGCGCATACGGTACCTCTAGGTGAGAAAGGGACTGGGGCGAAAAGGGATGTATTCGTGCTATGGAATTTACCCCCGGGACAGGGAAATGGCTCGTGGGAAGCTGAAGGTCCAGGGAGACGCAAGTATGTCTGCACCAACCCACCATCTTATATTGAATGGTGCCTGACGCCCCGCGGGTTTACACCCTCTCCGAAGATTCCAGGAGCTATGGAGTCGATCCGCAGAACCCCAAGGCCACAGGAAGGACACGGGATCTTTCCGGCGAGCTGAATCCGCAGCAGGCCGCAGCGGCCACGCATCCCGACGGTTCGCTGCTGATCATTGCAGGAGCGGGGACCGGGAAGACCCGCACGCTGGTGTACAGAGTCGCACACCTTATCGAGCGCGGCGTGCAGGCCGAAAGAATCCTGCTTCTCACATTCACCCGGCGGTCCGCCCAGGAAATGCTGTCGCGGGTGGAACGGCTCGTTGGATCGGTCAGCAAGTCCGTGAATGGCGGAACCTTCCATGGCACGGCACACCGCCTCCTCCGGCGCTACGGCCAGGCCGCCGGACTGGCCAGGGATTTCACGATCATGGATCAGGGCGACTCCGAGGACCTGATGCAGATCTCACGGTCCCAGCTCGGCTACGCCAGCCAGGGAAAACGGTTTCCCAAGAAGGAGACGCTGCAGTACTGCTACTCGCGGCACATCAACACCGGGATTTCCGTCGCCGATATCCTGCGCGATGAGTATGCGCAGTTCGTCGAGTACACGGACGACTTCTCGAAGATCTACGTTGACTACACGAAGCGGAAGCAGGAAAGGAACCTCGTCGATTACGACGACCTGCTCCTTTTCTGGGCAATGATGCTCGAGAATTCAGAGGAGCTGGCCGAGCGAATCTCGGCCCTGTATGACCACATCCTCGTGGATGAATACCAGGACACCAACATCCTCCAGGCGCGAATCCTTCGCGGAATGTGCCGCAGCCATTCCAACATCACGGTCGTGGGGGATGATGCGCAGAGCATTTACTCGTTCCGCGGCGCGAATTTCCGGAATATCCTGGAATTCCCGAAGCAGTTTCCGGGAACTGCTGTCGTAGCGCTGGAGCAGAACTACCGGAGTACCGCACCGATACTGGATGCCACGAACATGCTCATTTCGCGGGCGCCGGAACGATTCACCAAGAACCTCTGGACCCAGCGAACCGGAGGTGAGGCGCCCTGGCTCGTGGCCGCGCGGGACGAGCAGCAGCAGACACGGTTCGTCGTGGACAGAATCCTCGAGCTGCACGAGGAGGGAACTCCTCTGAGGGAGATGGCGGTGCTGTTCCGGGCCGGCTACATGTCTGCGGACCTGGAAATCGAGCTGACCAACCGGAAGATCCCGTTCGACAAATGGGGCGGACTCAAGTTTCTCGAGGCAGCGCACGTGAAGGATGTGCTCGCCTTCCTGCGCATCCTCGAGAATCCCCGCGACGAGGTAAGCTGGTACAGGATTCTCCTTCTTCTTCCGGGGATCGGGGATGCAACCGCGCGGCTTGCCATCGACGCCATGTCCTCGCTCGCCTGGGACCGGAGCGCGTTCGGGAAGTTCAACCCGCCATCGCGCGCCAAGGCCGCGCACCTGGCGCTCACGAATCTCCTGGAAACTCTCCGCACTGCGCCGACATCAGACAAGGCACAGGTCGCCGCCGACATCGAGAGAGTTCGAACTCTCTATGACGGCATCCTGCGCGAGAAGTACGACCGCATCGAGCCGCGCCTTGCAGACCTGGACCAGCTCCAGGTCATAGCGGCCGGTTATCCTGACCGCACCGCTTTTCTGTCGGCGCTGGCACTGGAGCCACCGCAGAACACCCAGGACTTCGCGGGCGGTGCGGCGAATGGTGACGACGACTGCCTGGTCCTGAGCACGGCACACTCGGCGAAGGGGAAAGAGTGGGATGCCGTTTTCCTGATATGGGCTGTGGACGGATGGTTCCCATCTTCACGCGCTCTGGTGGACGACGAGCAAACCGAGGAGGAGCGCCGGCTGATGTACGTCGCGATGACACGGGCACGCAACCATCTTGCGGTCAGCTATCCACTCAATGCCTATTCGTCGCGCCGCGGTTCGGACTATTCGATGGATCAGCTTTCACGCTTCATCGACGGCGGAGTGCGGTCCAAGATGGAGAGGATTGCACTTGGTCAGGACGACAAGCCGCACGTTCCCGACGGAGGGATGGGCAAGCAGGTGATCGACCTGCGTGCGCTGCTCAGAGGTCGATTCGGGGGCTGACGAGCGAGTGCTTGTCCCTGGTGGCGTACAGTTGCCAGGCCAGGTACGCCACGACAACTGAATTCAGGACCACCGCTCCCACGCGCAGTTCCGTCACTTCGCGCCAGACTGCGAAAACCTCCAATGGCAGCAGTGAGGCGGTGACGGCGATCGTGAGATACTCCGCCCATCGCTTCAGGCGCCAGAGCCCCACCGCCTCCACGATGAAGATTCCCCCGTAAATGAAGGATCCGGCGGCGGCAGCCATGATCGTCCGGGAAGTCGCTCCCTGCAGGAGGTGGAGACCCTGGCCGGCAAGCGAGGCCGCAATGCGATGCCCCTCCACCATCGAGAGCTGCTCAAGCCAGCGCTCCACGGCGTCTGCCCATCCGGTCTTAAGGAGACCAAGCGCACCGAAACCCATGAGAAAAAGTCCGAGCGCCTGCACCAGCTTGATCACTGCAATGACTTCGAGCCCAACCCAGCCCTTGGGGTGAACTGGTTCCTTATCGTTCAGGTTCTGTGACGTTGGACGACCCCGGATTACTTCTGAAATAATGCTCGAATGATATTGCTACCAGGGCCACGATGACCGTGAGCGCAATTACAACATACGCGAAAGGAACTCGCACCGAACGCCCAACAAGAGCTGACGCGACCAGCAGAAGTCCGTTCGCGAAATGCGTGTAGTTCCGCGTGTTCTTCCTGGGCGCCTCCTGGGTCCAGACTATCAGGTTCAGGAAGGCCAGAAAGAGCAGGGGAAGTCCCAGGCCAGCGAGCCTCACCGCATCATTAGTCGGCGATTCCAGGTTCCGCGATGCGATCGCGAGCTGGAAGAGCACCATCCCGATGCTTGCGACGGCAATGACTCTGAGGAGGAGCCGCAGGGCCGGAAGTTTAGGCATTTGCACCCGCTGGCGCCGGAGCGTCAACCCGGAGTGGAGCAAGGTTGAAAACTTCGCCAAATGCAGCCGCGACAGCGTTTTCGACTGCCTGCATCGGCGCGGGCGTTGGGCTCAGCTCCCGCTCGACGGATGTCATGACGACGCCGTCAATTCCGCACGGAACGATGAGGTCGAAATAGGTGAGGTCCGTGGCGACGTTGAGCGCAAACCCGTGCCAGGTGACCCAGTCACGTGCGTGCACACCTATCGAAGCGATCTTGCGTCCGCCCGTCCAGACGCCGGTAAACCCCGTGTTCCGCTCCGCGACGATGCCGAGCTCCGCGAGCGCCCGGATCAGCGCGTCCTCAACCGAGCGGAGGTACCAGTGCAGATCCTGCTTGTGCCGCGTGAGGTCTATGATCGGATACCCGACCAACTGCCCGGGTCCGTGGAAGGTTACATCTCCGCCGCGCTCAACCTCGAAGAGTTCAACGCCCTTCGACGCAAGAAACTCGGGAGTCGAAACGAGGTTCTTCTGCTTCGACGAGCGGCCGAGAGTGACGACAGGAGGGTGCTCCACGAGCAGGAGAATGTCCTGGTCAAGCTCACCCGAGATTCTTTGCCTGGCAATTTCCCGCTGGTACTCTAGCGCTTCTGCGTAGCGCATCGTACCGAGGTGGGCGACGTGAAGCAGCCTTTCCTGGCCTGACCTCACGTTAGAGTTGCGAAAACTGCAACATAAGAACGGCAAGCTGGAGCAGCACGCCGTTAGCCTGCAGCCCGGGGCGGGCTGGCAGCTCTGCTCCAAGCACTCGGCTGCCAGCCAGCTGCTCCCGGCTTGTAGTTCTTATGTTGCAGTTCCGCTCCGTAGATCGGCGCAATTGCCTACGCGTGGAGCACGCGCCCAAGCGAATCAAGGCACGCCTCAGCAATTGCTTCCGACAGCGTGGGATGCGCATGAATGGCCAGATCGACTTCCTCCACCGTGTACTCGTTCTCCCGGGCCACGGCAAGCTCGTGCAGCAATTCTGTTGCATGCGCGCCGACAATGTGAGCGCCGAGTATCTCGCCGTACTTCGCGTCGCGAATGATCTTCACGAATCCGTCGGTCTCACCCGAGGTGCGCGCGCGGCCGTTTGCGGAGAAGGGAAACTTGCCAACCTTGTAGTCCAGCTTCTTTTCCTTGCACTGCTGTTCGGTAAAGCCGATCGAAGCCACTTCCGGGTGACAATACGTTGCGCCGGGGATGTTGTTGTAGTTGACGAGATGAACATGCTTCTGGCCACCAAGGAGCTCGGCGAGCACGATTCCTTCGCGCGATCCCTTGTGTGCGAGCATCGGCGGGCCGGCGACGTCGCCGATGGCATAAATGCCTTTGACGTTCGTCTCCATCTTCTCGTTGATCTTGATGAAGCCGCGGTCGGTGAGCTGAACACCGGCTTCCTTGAGCCCAACCTCTTCCACATTGGGTGCCCGGCCGGCTGCGACCAGCACCTTCTCTACTTCCAGCTCCTGCTTCTTTCCGCCCGATTCGACCGAGAACTTGACGCTCGTCTTTCCAACTTTCACATCGCTGATCTTCGCGCCCGTCAGCACATCGATCTTCCGCTTCTTGAAAGCTTTTGCGAGCTCCGCGGATGAATCCGCATCCTCTACAGGGAGGATTGCCGGCAGGGCTTCAATCAGGGTCACCTGTGTGCCGAAAGCGTTGAAGACGTCGGCAAACTCGCATCCCACTGCGCCAGCCCCAACAATCGCCATCGTCTTCGGCGCCTTCTCGAGAACGAGGGCCTCGTCCGAGGAAATTACAGTTGTCTTGTTGAGCTCGAGGCCGGCCTGGGGAAGTCCCTTGACGCGCGAGCCAGTCGAAATCACGACGGCTTTCTTCGCGTCATGCTTTTCTTCCTTGCCATCTGCAGTCTTCACCGTGACCGAGTTCTTGCCGCTCAGTCTTCCCGTTCCCACGATATGGGTGATCTTGTGCTTCTTGAACAGGAAGCTCACACCCTTCGAGTTCTGGGTGCTCACAGCGCGCGACCGTTTCATGGCGACGCCGTAGTCCAGCTTCACCTCGCCGACATTGACGCCGAAATCGGCGGCGTGCTGAACCTTGGTTGCCATGGACGCGGCCTCGAGCAGGGCCTTCGCGGGGATGCACCCCCAGATGACGCAGGTTCCGCCCAGCGCTTCGCGTTCAATCACTGCTACGGACATGCCGAGCTGTGCGGAGCGAATGGCGCCTACATATCCGGCGGGTCCGCCGCCAATGAAAATCACGTCAAAGGATGCCATGGGAATTATCGAGTTACGGTGATGGGTTCTGTCCGACTAAAGATAAGCCGTTGGACATTTCAGGTGGTGAAGAAGGTGGTGCAGAGGAGCCCCAAACGACGACGCCCCTTCCACAGATAACGTGTGGAGGGGCGTCGGGGAACCTGCTGAACCGCAGCCACGCCTAGATGACTAGAAGCAGCGGGTGTTCGATGTAGCGTCGCACGGTCTGGAGGAACTTGGCTCCCGTTGCACCGTCGATGACGCGATGATCGCAGCTCATGGTAACGCGCATGCGCTGGCGCACCACAACCTGCCCGTCAATTACCACCGGCTTCGACTCGACTGCCCCGATCGCCAGGATTCCAGCCTCGGGGGGATTGATGATCGCCGTGAACTGGTCGATGCCGAACATGCCAAGATTGGAGATGGAGAAGGTGGAGCCGGTGTACTCCTCAGGTGTGAGCTTCCGGTCACGCGCCCTGGCCGCAAGCGCCTTTGCCTCACCGGAGATCTCGTGCAGGCTCTTCTGGTCTGCGTCGAAGATGACCGGCGTTATCAGGCCGTCCTCAATCGCGACAGCCATTCCGATGTGCACACGGTTGAACTTGCGAATCTTGTCGCCCATCCAGTGCGCATTTACCTCAGGGTGTTCGGCAAGTGCAAGCGCCACTGCGCGGATGGCAATGTCGTTGAATGATGCCTTGTACTCATCGCCTATCTCGGCAAGCGACGCGCGCATCTCCGCCGCCCGCCCCATGTCGAATTCGGCTGTGAGATAAAACGTCGGTACGGGGCCGATCGATTCTGCCAGGCGCCGAGCAATGGTCTTGCGGATGAGCGTGAGCGGAACATCCTCGAAATCGGCTGCACTGCGCTCGCGAACCGGGCGGGTTGCCGCCGCCTTGGGCGCCGACACAGCTGTCTCGACGTCCTTCTTTATGATTCTGCCGCCGGGACCGGAGCCCTGGATTCCGCTCAGCTCGACGCCGCGCTCGCTGGCAAGTCGCCGCGCGAGTGGCGATGAACGCATTCTTTCGCCCTGTGGACGCGCGGTAGGCGTACCATTGGTGCCGGAGGCCGGCGCTGCTGGTGCCTTGGCCTGAGGGGGCGTTGACGCCTCGCCCTGAGACTCGGCCGGTGTCTGCGGAATGGATGTAGGCCCCGCTGACTCCTGCTTTTCCGCTACGGCCGCCTTTACAGGTTCAGGTGCCTTGGCGGGCTGAGCCGCGGCGGCAGGTGCCGAACCAACCAGTGCGTCAATGTTTTCGTCGGCAGCGCCAATCACTGCGAGCAGGGAGCCCACCGGAGCAGCATCGCCTTCGTTCGCCAGCCGCTTGCGCAGCACGCCGTCACCCCGCGCGACCAGCTCCATGACGGCCTTGTCGGTCTCGACTTCGGCGAGAATGTCGCCGGTCGCGACCGGATCTCCCTCATTCTTGAGCCACTTGACCAGGCGTCCTTCCTCCATCGTCGGGGAAAGCGCCTCCATTACAACTTTGGTAGCCATTCTGGTTACTCGAGATACATGACTTTTTTCACCGCGGCGATTGCCTTTGCGGCGTCCGGCTTTGCTGCGCGCTCGAGATTCTTGGCGTATGGCATCGGTACGTCTGCCTGATGCACACGGATCACGGGCGCATCCAGGTCATCGAAGCATTCACGCTGAATGAAGTCCACCACCTGTGAACCCATTCCGCAAATCTCCCAGCCTTCCTCGAGCACAACAGCGCGATTGGTTTTCTGCACTGACTTTGCAATTGCTTCGACGTCCATCGGACGGACTGTGCGGAGATCGACCACGTCCAGGTTGATTCCTTCCTTCGCCAGCGTGTCAGCTATCTGCATCGCGACCAGGATCATCTTGCCATGCGTGATGATCGAGCAGTGATCCCCCTCGCGCTTTACCTCGGCCTTTCCGATGGGCACGATGATGTCTCCATCGGGGACTTCGCCCTTGGTGTTGTACAGCATTTCGCCTTCCAGGAACACGACGGGGTTGTCGTCGCGAATGGCGGCTTTCAATAGCCCCTTCGCATCAGCCGGCGTTCCAGGAGTGCACACTTTGAGTCCCGGGATGTGTGCGAGCCAGCTTTCCCACGCCTGGGAATGCTGTGCAGACAGCTGCAGCGCCGCACCGTTGGGACCGCGAAAAACCATCGGCATCGGATACTGGCCGCCTGACATGTACAGCATCTTGGCGGCCGCGTTGACAACCTGATCGATCGCGAGTAGCGCGAAGTTCCAGGTCATGAATTCGATGATGGGACGCAGTCCAACCATTGCCGCGCCCACGCCAATTCCGGCAAAACCAAGCTCGGTGATGGGCGTATCTACAACGCGCATGGGGCCAAACTCGTCCAGCAGTCCGCGCGAAACCTTGTACGCGCCATTGTACTGCGCGACTTCCTCGCCCATGAGGAAGACCGTTTCATCGCGCTGAAGTTCTTCCCGGAGCGCCTGATTGAGGGCGTCCCTGTATGTGAGTACTGCCATCAGCTCCCCGAGTCCACAAGAATGTCAGTGTACAGTTCTTCAAGCGGCGGCTCGGGGCTCGCATCGGCGAAATCCCATGCATCCTGTGCAACAGCCTTGGCTTCGTCATCGATCTTCTTGAGCTCACCTTCGGTGAACTCGCCGTCCTCATACATCATGTTGTGCAGCAGAAGGATCGGGTCGCGCTTCATGTTTTCTTCGAGCTCGTCCTTGCTCCTGTACGTACCGCTGACAGCGTCGGACATGGAGTGGCCCATGAAGCGATAGGTGCGCATCTCCAGCAGTGTGGGGCGCTTTTCCTTGCGGGCGCGCTCGACTGCACGGCTCATTGCTTCGCGCACCGCGAACACATCCTGTGCATCCACCGACTCGCCGATCATCCGGTAGCCCTTGGCCCGCACCACCACATCCTCATTTGCTGTCGAGCGGGAGATTGCCGTTCCCATTCCGTACCGGTTGTTCTCGATCACGTAAATGACCGGCAGGTCCCAGAGCGAAGCCATGTTGAGAGCTTCGTGGAATGCGCCGATGTTTACCGCGGCCTCGCCAAAGAAGCACACGATGCACTGGTCGCCGCCGCGATACTTGATCGCGAAGCCGACGCCCGTTGCAATCGGGATGTGTCCGCCAACGATGCCGTGACCGCCAAGAAAGTTCGTCTCCTTGTCGAACATGTGCATCGAGCCGCCCTTGCCGCGTGAGCATCCGTCAATACGGCCAAACAGCTCGGCCATCACGGCTCGCGGAGTCACGCCGCGGGCAAGTGCCTGGCCATGGTCACGATAGGCCGTAATCACATAGTCGTCGGGCCGGAGCACCGACATCGTTCCCGTAGAGATCGCTTCCTGCCCGATGTACAGGTGGCAGAAACCGCCGATTTTTCCAAGTGCGTACGCCTCCGCGCACTTCTCCTCAAAGCGACGCTGAATCATCATCGACCGAAACAGCTCCTTGTGGAGCTCGATATCGGCCGCGCTGGATTTCGTCGCCGCTTTTTTCTGCGCGGCTTCCGGCTTTACCTTCGTCGCGCTCACTGTGCAGCTCCTGCTGCCTGCACCTGTTCCCAGGCGTGATAGCTCGAGCGGACGAGCGGGCCGGATTCCACATGCCGGAATCCCATTTCCATTCCTACCTCATACAAATGCCGGAATTCCTCCGGCGTGTAGTACCGGTCCAGCCGAATGTGCTTCTCCGACGGACGCAGGTATTGGCCAAGTGTGAGAATGTCTACATCTACAGTGCGCAGGTCGCGCATCGTTGCTTCCACCTCTTGAATTGTCTCGCCCATGCCGAGAATGATTCCCGTCTTGGTGGGAATGTCGGGCGCGGTTTCTTTCACATACCGGAAAATGTCGAGAACGCGCGGATATCGTCCTCCCGGGCGCGCCTTCTTGTAAAGGCGCGGAACGGTTTCGGTGTTGTGATTGTAAATCTCAGGCCGTGCGTCCAGAACGGCTTTTATGCTCTCGCGGTTCCCCTGGAAGTCGGGCACCAGTACTTCAACAGAACAGTCGGGGACGCGTGCGTGGATCTCCCTTATGGTCTCGGCGAAAATGAAGGCGCCGAAGTCGGGAAGATCGTCGCGGTCCACCGACGTGATGACCGCATGACGCAGATTCATCGTCGCAATCGCTTCACCAACCCGGGACGGCTCCTCGATGTCGTACTTCGGGGGCCTGCCATGTGACACGGCGCAGTATGCGCAATTACGCGTGCACACGTCCCCAAGAATCATGAACGTGGCCGTGCCGTGCTCCCAGCATTCGCCGACGTTGGGGCAGCGAGCCTCTTCGCACACTGAGTGGAGGTTGAGATCGCGCATCATGTGCTTTAACCGCACGTAGTTGGCACCTCCGGGCGCGCGAACTTTCAACCATGAAGGTTTGCGCTCAGGCAGGGGCTCCGCACGGTGCCGACCCATGATCTGGTACAGCACTTCCGTTTCAGGCATAGTCTCCAAAGTTAATACTGGAACCGGTCCGGGCGGAATTGCGATAAATCGAAGCCAACTCCGCGTCCTGCAACGAGATCGGTCACTATTTCCGCCGTAAGAGGGGCAAGTAGCACACCGTTGCGGGAGTGTCCGCAGGCATACAGGAATCGTGGGTCATCGGGGTCGGGACCCAGCATCGGGAGCATGTCCGGAGTTACGGGACGGAGTCCCGTCCAGGCGCGCGCTGGCGAGAGTGTGGAAAATGCCGGACAAATTTCGCCCGCAGCCGAGCGGACCTTGGCGACGCCTTCCTCCGTGGTGTCGGTCTCGAACCCGACGTCTTCCATTGTACTGCCGGCAAGGGTGTGCCCCTTGTCCCGCGGAACGACGTAGCCGCGCGGCCCGTACACAACGTGCCGAAGCGGAGCTGCATCGAACGAGAGCATCTGGCCTTTGATGGGACGCACTGCGATGCCGAATCGCACGCCCGCAATGGCAGAGGACCATGCTCCAGCTGCAATGATGACCTTTGCGCAGCTGTGAACAGTGCCATCGCTTGTGGTAACTCGAGCTCCTGAGCCAATCGCTTCGACCGCAATGACCCGTTTGGCTATGACAGTGATCTCGGGTCGTTCGACGGACTTTTTCAGCGCTGCCAAAAGCTCGACATTATCAACTGAGCCATCGTCCGGCGAGAAGACCGCTCCTAGCCCATGCGAGAGGGCGGGCTCGAGCTTGTGAAGACTTGACTCGTCCAGCCATTCCGCGCCGGGGAGAATGGACTTTTTGAGTCCCTTGACGCCGGCGGGGGAAAGCGCGAGCTGAAGGACTCCCAGCCTGTTGAGCGGTACGGTGATGCCTGTTTCCTCACGGAGGGCGGCGAGGAATCCCGGGAACCTGTCACGGCCCGCGACGGCGAAATCGTGCGCCGGGCCAGCCGATCGTTCGACGGAGGGCGCGAGCATTCCCGCAGCAGCCGCAGATGCCTCTCCCGGACTGGATACATCGAAGAGGGTGACCCTCAGGCCCTCGGAAGCGAGGGATCGCGCAATGGCGAGCCCAATAAGGCCGGCTCCGACCACCGCAACGTCGCCCGGCCTAGCGGATGAAACCATCGCCTCTGGAATCCGTAATTGTTAGTATCAGGACACAATCCGTCAGGGAGCTCAAAATGCTGCGCACAATCTTCTTCATTGGAATCGCTGCGATGCTGGGACTTTTCGTCATCAGCTTCGCCTTCAAGATACTGGGTGGTCTTGTGGGAATCGCCTTTGTTCTCGGCGCGCTGGCGATCAAGGTCGCGGTGATCGGGCTGATCGGGTATGTGGCGATCAGGGTCCTGAGCCCCGGGACCGCGAGAAGGCTGAGAGAACGGTGGGACGAAACCAAGGTAAGGCAGTACTAGGCGGATTGACGGAGCAAGAGCGCGTTTTCCGTTTTCCGTAATCCGTTGTCCGTTCTCCGCTGTTCAGTTAAGCCGATGAACGGATAACGGACGACGGATAACGGAAAACGCGCAGTTATCTATTTGGACTCCAGACGACTTATCACTGACCACACCAGCAAGGGCACCATGATTTCGTGGTGCCCTGTTATTTCGTAGCCGGTGCCACCAGCCATCGTCGGGCGCTGCACGACGTTCATTCTTGGGCGATAGTGGCGCTGCATGTCCAGGTCGCAGGTAGTGAAGTTGACGGGTTTGCCTGCGTGAAGATTGCGGGCAATCGTCAGCGCTTTCAGGAAGACCTCCGGCATGATGACCGCGCTGCCGAGGTTGAGAACCACACCCCCATCGTGCAGTGTGGGCAGCGCGCCTGCAAGCTTTCGAAAGTCGCGGTGACTCGTGTCGCCAATGGCGGCGCCGTTCGCGGCCGGATGCTGGTGGATTATTTCTGCGCCGAGCGCTGCATGCACTGAGCAGGAGACGCCGGCCTCCTGGGCAGCGAGCAGGATGGACAGCTCTGGATGTACCAGCTGCTCTTCGCGCAGCGCACGCGCGACTGCATCACCCATTCCCCAGCCTTCCTTCATTCCCCGAATAAACGCCTCGTTCATTCCTCGCCCCGTTTCCTCGGCCATGCCGAAAGTGCCGTCGGCGAGTCCGCGCGCGACGTCTTCCGAGGTTCCACCAAAGCGGGCGATTTCGTAGTCATGAATCGCTGCAGAGCCATTCATGCCCAGGTGCGTGATCACGCCGCGCTTCATGAGATCGATGAGGAGAGGACCGACACCGGTCTTCACGATGTGGCCGCCGAGCATGACGACGATCCCCTTGTGTGCCCTGGCGGCGGTTACGATCGCGTCAACTACGAGGCGGAAATCACGCGCAACCAGCACATCGGGCAGCGAGCGGATGAATGCATCGAAGCTGCGGTCGGTGCCGGGAGGAGCCGCAAATTCTTCCGCGGCCACCTTGTTCGGCCTGCGGTTGATGGGAACAGTCTTGACGCGCGAAAGATCAGCCTCGGTATCTGAGGCTGGCTTCACTTCGTCTGGTTTGCCGGCGGAATGTAGAACGATGAGAGGTAGAGATTGAGGGAACCGAAAGAGAGCTTCGACTTCAGCTGCAACATGATGCGTCTCTCGTCGTCGGAAAGCCAGATCTCAGCGCGGCCATCTTCCGAAAATATTCCCTTTGTCTTGATCACCGGCTGCAGGACAATCGCGTCGAACGTGCCCGCGGGCACAGTGATCCGCTCCCTGCGCAGGACACGGATTCGAACCGGGTTCCGGTCAGGCCTGAAGTACCGGTTGAACGAATAGGTTTCGCCCACCTTGAGCGGAATGGTCCGGATGAAGAAGAGGAAGCTCCCGTCGTCCAGGGGATGCTCGACTGTCTTTTCCGGGTTTCCGGTCTTCAGCTTTCCCTTGACCATCTTGGTTTCAATGAAGTACCCGCGGTCCGGGTAAATCTCGAAATGGCGCTCGCGATCCTGCGAACCTTCCTCGAGCTGCTGCACGAAGCGCAGCGATGAGAAGGTCTGCACGTCGATCCAGCTCTCGAGGACGTCGTTCACCTTGTAGAAGAATGTCCCACCATTCACCCAGAAGGCGGTGTGCCATGCGTCGCGTCCCCGCACCACTTCGCGCGAGGTGACTTCCATGTGTCCAGTCCCGACTTTCAGTGGGCCGAACCGCACTTCATAGTCCAGCCTTTCACCAACGTTGAAGGGAACCGTGATGGCAGCAGGCGCCGGAGCAGCAGTCCGGATGGGGGAAGCTGTGTTTTCCGCCCCCTGCATTCCTGCCGTGAGGGTGATCAGCCCGGTAATCGCGCCCTTGAGGGTGATCACGATCCCGTCTCTATCTGGAGGCCCGCCGTTCGCGCACTGCGGCCAAAGTGGAATACACGCATTGCATCCGAGAATGGCCGAACGCGTGTTTCACGTGTGCGCAGGTCGTACCTGGCGGGCAGCGGAACAGTGTCGATCTTCCTGGCGAACTTCGCCGCGCGGAGCAGCAGCTCGGCGTCTGCGGCCCATCCTTCCGTGGTGAGCAGGGGCTCATTGCCCAGGGATTTCAGCAGCTCACGAATGACGCTGATGCGAATCAGGCGGTAGGAGCGGAATGGGTCGGCAACCGTGCCCGTTTTTACGAAGAAGCGAAGAACCGGCAGGGCGAGCTTGTACATCCTGCGTACCGCAGAAGGCGCTTGAATCGCATCACTCTGGGCGATCACGATATCCACTCCGCCCTCGAACCTCTTGACCAGTTCGGGAATGTGCTCCGGCTGATCGGTAAAGTCCGCCTGCATGATGAGCATCCCATCACGACGGGCGTACTTGGTCTTGCGGGACACCTCACGGGCGAGTGCGCTGATGGCGTGGGCATAGCCCTTTCGCTCGGTCCCCCTGATAACGGTAAGGGGGATGACTTCGCTGTAGGGCTTCAGTGCATCCGAGGTACCATCCGTGCTGGCGTCGTCATAAACCAGAATCTCGTACTCGCGCGAGAACCCCTGGAACACCTTGCGAATGCGCCAGAGCAGGACCCCCACGGTCGGGGCTTCGTTGTAGGTCGGGATGCAGATATAAAGCAAACGTTATCTCGTGGTTACGAGGGGTAACACAGGATAGGAAACACCCTTACAGAATACCACCCTCAAGTACCCTGTAATACACCGCAATGTTGCTTTCGATCATGGCGACATCGCTGAATTTGCGGGCGCGCTCGCGGCCATGTAGCCCGAACTGCTCGCGCATGGCGGCGTCGGCAACCAGTTTCGAGATCCCGGAAGCAAAATCATCCAGGTTCCCCGGCTGAACGAGCAGGCCGCTCACGCCGTGCTCGATGGTTTCAGACAGTCCACCGGTGGCAAAGGCAACAGGAACGACTCCCAGTGCGAGGGAGTCCAGAACTGATGTGCCCAGGCCTTCAGAGGTTGCCGGGTGCCAGAGCATGTCGAGGCCGGCCATTGCGTCGGCTATCTCGTCCACGAATCCGGCCCAGTGCACGCGCATTCCCCGGGCTTCGAGCTGTCCCTGGTCCTCGGCGCCAAGGAACACCACCCCGCACTTTGCTGCGACCTCCGCAGGGAGTCGGGAGATGATTCCCTGAAGGAGCTCGATTCCTTTTTCGCCCGTCATTGCACCCACGACTCCGCACACCACTGTGTCGGCAGTCCACCCCAACTCACGGCGCCAGTCGCGGCGCTGCGCGATCCTGGGTTCCGGAATGCCGGAATACACGACGTCGATCTTCTCACCGGGAACACCGACAAGCGTCATCGCCTTCTTGACCGCGTTCGAGATTGCGATGAACCGGGTGACTCGCCGTCCGTACTTCACCCGCGCGAGCCGGGGCGAGAAGGCAACACGGCGGGTAACGAGCAGCGGAGTCCGGCTGTTTGTGCCAAGCGCTATCATGGCGATGGTGTGCGACCGGGCGTCGTGGGCGTGGACGATGTCCGGGCGCCAGGCACGGAGCCGGCTGCGAATCCGCTTTGCCGCGAGCATGTCCCATTCCGAGCGTGAAGACACTGCTGTGGCGGCGAGTCCGGCCTTGCGTGCTTTTTCGAGAAGGGGCGAACCTGCTGGAGCGATTACGAGGGGCTCGTGCCCGCGCTCGCGCAGTCCCTTCGCGAGCAGGTAGACCTGCCGCTGCCCGCCGCGCCAGCTCTTTCCCGAATCGATGTGAACGATTTTCAGGGGACGCCCGGAAGACAATGTCACTTTCTACTTGTCTTTGATCTGAGCCGCGAGAGCGGAGAAAATCCCACGGTCCGGCGACTGGGGCTCGTCCACGAGATCCTCTGGATGCCATTGAACGCAAAGGGCCCACCAGTCCGGGTCGGTGCTTTCAGCTGCCTCAACGATGCCGTCAGGGGAACGTCCGGTGACGCGAAGTCCGTCGCCCAGCTTATCGATAGCCTGATGGTGCAGCGAGTTCACGGTCAGCTCTGTGGTTCCCACCGCCTTGGCGGCCAGCGAGTCCGGCTCCAGGGAAACGGGATGCAAGCGGCTCATCCGTGCGGACTCGTCATGCGAGAGAGCGCCCGGCCAGTCGGAGCGGATATCCTGAACCAGGGTTCCACCAAAGGCGACGTTCATGATCTGGATTCCACGGCAGATGGCGAGGGTGGGAATGTGCATTTCCTTCGCCGCGTGGATCAGTGCCATCTCCGATTCGTCTCTGGCGCGGCTCAATCCTCGCACTTCATGGCGCTCGGTGTCGCCGTAGTATGCCGGATCGACGTCGCCGCCGCCCGTGAGCAGGAGGGCATCGACCCGGGCCAGAGTTGCTCGCGCCGAAAACGAATCGTAGACCGGTGGTAACAGGACTGGTATGAGCCCTGCATTTTTAAGCGCCTGCAGATATGAGGTGGATAAGCCCACGCGATTAGTGTCATCCTCCCGGCGTATGCTGGTGGTGACTGCAACGAACCGGGCGGCTCGTGAGTCCTGCGCGCCGTTTTTCATAATGGAGTTAGATGACACGTAAGCTGCGATGGTTGGCGGGGCTTGTCTGCCTGCAATTTAGCGTCTCGCTGCCGCGGGTGTTGATTGCGCAGGCTGCAGATACTGCGGAGCTCACGCTCGCGGGCGCAATCCGCTGCAACGGCGAAACTGTCAACAGCATCGAGATTCAGTCAAACCCCTCGTTCGAGCTCAGCGGTTCCAAGATTTTCCAGAGGGCAGTACTGGCTGCGCGAAAGCTGCATTCCACGACCAACCCGGCGATTATCCGCCGATACCTCGCCCTGAGCGTCGGGGGCAAGTGCACTGAGCTGAGGCGAAAGGAGTCGGAGCGCATTCTAAGGGTGCAGCCATTCCTGGCTGAAGCATATGTGTCCGCCTATCCTGATACCGCCGGTGGGGTTCGCATCGTAGCGACAACCGTGGATGAAATTTCACTGATCATCGATGGCTCGCTCAGCTCCAAAGAACCCAAGTTCAGGTCGCTCAAGTTTGGCGAGGCCAACCTGAAAGGCCAGGCTATTTACGCATTGTGGGAGTGGAAGAACAAGCGCTTCTTCCGGGACGAGGTTACCGCGCGGTTCACGGACTATCAGCTGTTCGGAAGGCCGTACCAGTTGAGCGCAATGGCAACACGGCTCGACATCGGCCACATCTGGGAAGTGGAAGCGAGCCACCCGTTCCTTACCGACCTTCAGAGATTTTCCTGGCGGACAACGGCCGGAGAAGAAAATCGCTACCGCAATTTCACGCGAGTAAACGAGCTGCCTGCATCGTTGCTGGTCAAACGGAAGTATGGCGACATCGGCGGCCTCGTGCGTGTTGGACCACCGGGAAAACTGTTTTTCGTCGGCGGGTCGGTCTCACGCGAGCGCGAAATGACCTCTGATCATCCAGTAGTGATCAGGGATTCGCTGGTTCTCCCCGATACCACGACCTCATTGTTCAACCGGTATTCCGGTCTCAAGAGCACGCGAATCAACGGCTTGTTCGGCTACCGCCGTGTGCGCTTCATCAGTGCTACGGGATTCGAGTCGCTGGACGGATCACAGGACGTTCGCACCGGAGTGCAGGTAGGCGGACTCGTCGGTCGCGGAATCTCGGTGTTCGACTCTGACGATATGGATTATTTCGTGTCCGGCGACCTGTTTGCGGGAGTAGGCTCACCGACCGCATATGGCGCTCTCGCGGTGAATGGTGAGGCGCGGCACAACAACATGACGCACGAGTTTGATGGCGTGCTTGCCTCCGGCCGCGCCGCATTCTACCTGAAGCGCTTCACTCGACTGACGCTGACGCCCAGTCTAGAGTGGGGGGCAGGGTGGAGGCAGCGCGTTCCGTTCCAGCTGACATTCTCCGACCGGGAAGGCGGACTGCTCGGCTACAGGCGCGGAGACGAAGGCGGCTCGCGGCGCCTGATCGGGAAGTTCGAGAGCCGGTACTACCTGGGCCGGATCCGAAAGATCGCCAGCGTCGGTGTCGGGGCGTTCGTGCAGTCCGGCAGAATCTGGGCAGGCGACGCACCGCTGGGGGTGACCACGCCGGTTCGCCGCACCATGGGCGTCAGCCTGCTCGCCGCAGTTCCGCCCCGATCGCAAAGGCTGTGGCGACTGGATTTCGCATTCCCGCAAACGAAGGGTGGAAATGGGAAGTTCGAAGTGAGGCTTACGAGCCGGAACCTGGCGCGGATGTTCTGGAAGGAGCCGGGCGATGTAGCCGTGTCGCGTCAACGGTCGATTCCCACGAGCATTTTCAACTGGCCATGACTCCAGTTCGGCAGAGCGTCTGGGTTCGCACGTAGGCCACGAAGTACGCACGTAGGACACGAAGGAATGCCTGGGGAACTGCACTCAGCGATCGTTTAGAATCCGCCTGATTCCGTCTGCCAGGTGCGCACAGTTGAAGTTCAGTAAAAGGCCATACTTCAGGCCTGAAAGTTTTAAATACGTTACAACTTGAGAAACATGCGTCCGGTGAAGCGCTTCGACACTCTTGAGTTCGACGAGAACCGTCGAGTTCACGAGAAGATCGATTTTGTAGGCTGATGGAACGAGCAGACCTTCGAACTCGATTGAAACGGGGACTTGGGACTCGACCTTCAGGTCCTGCGCTTCGAGCGCATGCTGCAGACAACGCTCGTATGCAGTCTCCAAGAGTCCCGGCCCAAGAGCCGAATGAACTTTGAGTGCGGCCCCGATGATTCTCGGCGTAAGCGGGTCATCCTTGAGCATCCCGAAATGTCGACTGCCTGTGCTCCACAGCGATGCTCATTTCCCCCGCAGCAAATCAAAATCCGTCTCCCAATAAGGGTTCCTTCGTGGCCTTCGTGTGCACTTCGTGACCTACGTGTGAACCCACACTGTAACCCGCAAGAAAACAAAACGGGCGCCCTGAGGATCTCAGGACGCCCGTTTGAAGTTGGAAAGTCGTTCTCTACGTTGACGCGTTCGTCGGGCTCTGCCTGATCATGTTCCGGATAGGAACAACCAGAGCCAGCAGCACCAGCGCCGCGATCATCAGCGACATAGTCGTGGTCGTGAACAGCTTCGGCATCTGCTCGAGCTTCTCCGGATCAACGTTCTCACCCGCGAGTCCGCCAACGAGATTGCCGATTGAAGATGCTAGGAACCAGACGCCCATCATCTGGCCCACGTACTTTCGCGGCGACAGCTTGGTCATCGACGAGAGTCCA
>JAKFCC010000144.1:0-2659 GCA_036676795.1 Gemmatimonadota bacterium | reverse complement strand
TTCATTCAAGCCGAAGCCGCTTCGCGGCTCGGCTTAATTCAGGTGTTAGGCGCCAACCAAGCCCTCCCGTTGTTTGGGCAGTCTCCGATAGGCTGCGCCATCCGCTACGCGCATGGCTTCGCTCCGATTGCCTTCGTGCCCCATGCGACCACCCTCGCCCAGCCCGCCACCCGCTGCGCGCGTGGCTGAGTCAGTCGGGCCGGACGGCGTTCTCCAGGTAGTGTGTTGTGCGCGCGCTAAGTTGGCGGTGGGCCGCACCGGCTCCCAACCTCCGCGCCAGCCTTCGGATGGGCTCTCGGGCAAGCCACGGTCGCTCCGCTCGCTGCCCGGTGAGCCTCGCGGGGCGCGCCCAAGCGTCATGGCTGCCGCACCACGGCTGACAATTTCTCGCCTCGTTGCAGGCAATCCGCTCCTACGTCAGAGTGGCGCCTAACAATTCATTCAAGCCGAAGCCGCTTCGCGGCTCGGCTTAATTCAGGTGTTAGCGCTCATGGTCACATTGTTCCGCTTCTCGATTCTCTTGGCCGTGGCTCTGGTCGCAGTCACAACCGTAATGCCCTTCGATCGCCCGTTGAACGTAAATCTTCCCCTAGACGGGCCGCCGCCCACTTGGGTGCTGGGTTGCCTCTTGTTACTCGTCGCGGCCTTGGTCGGGGTTCCTGCCTCAGTCGGGTTATTGCGTCTCCGCCGTTGGGGCCGCTGGTTCGGAGCTTGCGCGGCCGTTGTGGCGCTACTCGGCGTCATGGTCGTCTTCCGCTCACCTATGGCTGCCGCAGCGGGTCCGGTCATCGGGGGAATCCTTGTCGCTGGTGTTCTGTCCTGGTCATGCGGCGTCGGCATGGCGTTCCATCCATCCGTCGCGGCACGCTTCCGGGCTTGAGCGCTAACAATTCATTCAAGCCGAAGCCGCTTCGCGGCTCGGCTTAATTCAGGTGTTAGGCGGCATGAGCGAGTTCATCGCAAACCTTAGAAGCGCGGGGTGGCAAGTTGAGCCACCCACTCCCGATGCTGAGATTCCAAAGCACATTCTCGCGCGGCATGGCAGCCTTCCCGCTGAGCTAGTCGCTTTCATTTCCTCGTTCTCCCGCTGCACCAATCCATCCGAGCAAGCCTGGTTTGTGGCTGCGCATGACCTCACGCGGGGCGAGCCGTTCCGTTTCAACGAGTTTGAGCTGATGTCACTCTCGGCGGCCGGCTCCGATGTGGATTGGTCCGCCGCTATCCGTAGGTTCTGGACGAGTTACTTCCCCCTCTTTCTTTCGGTTGCGGGTTCGTACCAGTATTTTGCGCTGTCGCTGACAGGCCCGACCAAAGGAAGCGTTGTCTATGGCACGGAGCCTGAGTTTGAGGAGTGTTCTGTTGTTGCGCCGTCGCTGGCCGAGTTCTTGGCCATGTTCCTGACCGCGCTAGGCTCTCCTGCGCCTGCGTTTCCGTTTAGCGTTGCCATCCCCCAGAATGCCGCCTAACAATTCATTCAAGCCGAAGCCGCTTCGCGGCTCGGCTTAATTCAGGCGTTAGGCCGCAATGCGCAACATCATCACGCCATGTGCTTATTGCCAAGAACCGATTACCGTCGGATTCTGGGACTACCTACCCAGCAACACGCCGGTAGACATCTACTGTCCTCTGTGTAGCGGTCGAAACAACATCAACCGCGCATCGATTTTCGTCAGTCTTGCAATTTGGCTTCTCTTCGGCTTCCTCGGATATGCGCTGGCCAACACCTTGTGGGGCCGCGGAGGCGGAGAACTTGCAGTTGTCTTTGTGCTGTCCATGTTGATTGGGTCATGGCCGGCCGCATTCATGGGTTCACGCAGGCCCAGGCTGGTTAAGTTCACCCGTTGGTGGATTCGACCCGCCCCGGCTATTTCTGACATGGACAGGGTGTTAATGAGCCAGCTTGGCGTAGAGCACAATGGGCAGTACTTCATCGTCGGCAGCATGCACTTCGATCATCTGCGCGACGCGTTGGCATACGCTCGTAGTGGATCATCGAGTGCGGCCTAACAATTCATTCAAGCCGAAGCCGCTTCGCGGCTCGGCTTAGTTCAGGTGTTAGGCATCATGGAGAGCTTCTCGTGAACTGGAAGCTGGCAGCAAGGTACGCGCTGTGCTTGTTCCTTTTGCAGTTCGTGCTCGGATTCGCCGAAGGGGTGTTCACACCCACATCTTCGGATCCAAGCGCGGACCTTGGCTTCTTCCTAGTTGGCCTTGCCGTATCCCTGCTTGCCTCCGCAACCCTGTTCTTAGTGCTCTCGGCCCGCCATCCTCCGGACCGCTGGATGCGCGCCGTGGTAGTTCTGCTCATTTACACGGTGTCATCGCTGGCGCTGGATCGAGTCGTTTCTTTCTGGCTCGACAGTGTGCCAACCGTTCTGGCCATGATTGACTGGCTAGGCGTCGCAGTTGGCGCGCTTGTGGGTACGTCGGTAGGGGCCTTGCTTGCAGCCCGCGTTGCCGTTGCTGCTAGCCAGGCTTCCCGGCAAGATGCCTAACAATTCATTCAAGCCGAAGCCGCTTCGCGGCTCGGCTTAATTCAGGTGTTATACGGTGGTGGGACAACGTTCCCTATTGTTCCTTCTTCGGTTACCTCGCTGCGACCGTAACGGCGGGCTCCGGTGAGCGCTCCCTGCCGATGTCGTGAGCTCCGGTGAGCGCT